>JABAYF010000021.1 GCA_018609125.1 Candidatus Nanopelagicales bacterium
CTATACCGCCGCTTTCGCGGCTAATAGCAACCCAAAATGTTTGGTGAGCGGGGGGCGGTTTTAGGGGGTGAACCTGCGCTGCATTTCGTTCATCTGCCCGATCCAACCCTGCGGGTTACTCGCCCGCGCTTGGTAGTAGCCGGCCACCTCCGGGTGTGGCAGCACCAGGAACTCACCCTGCTCAATCGCGCCCATGAGGGTTTGGGCTACGTCGTCCGTGGTGATCACGATCCTGGGATCCACCGGAACCCCCATCGCCCGCGCTCCATCCAGCATGTCGGTCTCTACCCACTGCGGGCACACGACATGCACCTGAATCCCCAGATGCTGATACGTGAGCGCCAACCATTCGGCGAAAGCCACCGCGGCGTGTTTACTCACCGCATACGGCGCGCTACCGAGCATGGTCAACAGACCCGCTGCAGACGCCACCGAAATGAATCTTCCCCCGCCCCGCTCGACCCAGCCGGGCACCAATAACTGCGCGGCCCGCACGTGCCCCATCACGTTCACGTTAAAAGCTTGCGCCCACTGTTTCTCGGTGCTGTGTAGGCCAATTCCACCAGCGACCCCAGCATTCGCGCAGAACACATCGATGTCACCAAGGGCACTGTTCGCCGCGTCGATCAGCGCAGCCACGCCGTCGGCCGAGGCAGCATCCCCTGGCACCGCGATCGCACCAAGTTCTTCCGCCGCCATCGCGCAGGCGACTGGGTCAAGGTCATTGATGACCACCCGCGCACCAGCATCGACGAATGCCGCAGCAATCGCTCGCCCTATTCCCCGACCGGCACCGGTTACCACAACACCCTGGTTGGACACGGCACGTTCTGTGATCTGGCTCATCACGGCATTGTGTCCTACTCACAGGCCTGCGGCCGCGTTTCCCACGCGTAGGTCGCGGCGTTGGTAGGCCAATCCGGCGACGGCGAGAAAGGCCACACTCCCTGCGGTCAAAACGACCGGGTCCCACCACGTGATGCCATTAACCAGCGGGTCGTTGCCCAGGTAGTAGGCGAACGGTGAAACGAACCCCCAGGACGCATCCGCGATCGTCGCCATTGCCTGCACCACATGACCGATGAGCGCGAAACCGGCTGAACCGACGATGGCGATGCGCACCGATCCGGAGAACCCGCTGAGGAGAACAGCGAAGGAGCCGAAGAAGATGCCCAGGAGGGTGAGTAGCAGCCCGGTAGCGGCAATGTTGACGTAACTCATTCCCAAACGCGAGATGGCATTCGCGATCATGATGCCCAGGGTTGCGAACACACCAATGATGCTCGCACCCAACACCATCGCCGCTGCGTTTTGAAGGAGCAATGAACTACGCGGCAATGGGTTTGCCAGCAAGATCCCTGCAGTCCGGCGCAATTCCTCACCCGCGACACTATTGGCGCCGATCACAATGGTGACCACGAGAATGGCAATCGGGGCAACCAGGCCGAGACTTTCTACTTGAAAGAAACCTTCCGGAGACGACAGGTCGCCACCGCCGAAAAAGGCGAGCAATTGGGGTGAAAAGCTTTGTGACACCTCGGTAAGAAGCGAATCAAGAGAGGCATAAATCGGCCCCATTAACACGCCCATCAACCCAAACATCAGCACCGACACCAGCAGCAGCAACCCTTGACGCTCACCCAGCGTTTTCAACCAAATACTCGACACTCGTGGGGTGCCGGGAAACCTGGTGGGCAACGGATTGTTTGCCAGCATCTGGCGCACCCGATCGACAACCCCAAGGCCCACCGCAGTGTTGCCCAGATCGCGTCGCGAGAATCCCCACCAGGCCAGCAGTGCGAGCACCAGGGTGGCTCCGCCGAGAACAAGCAGGTGCCAGGGATCCGCCCCGTTGTTTAGTGGATCCGAACTTGTGTAGTAGTACCACGGGAAAGCACGCGCCAACCAAGATACTGAAGACACCAGGGGAAGCAAACCTACGGCAAAGAAGGACACCACAAGAACACCGCTGGTTAGCCCCGCCGCCAGGGTTGGCTGACCGGTCCAGGCGCCAAGAGCAAACGCAAGTGCAAGGAAGAACAAAATCATGGCCAGTAAATGCAGGGTGAAACCGGCGATGGAGAGCGCACCAATTTCAATGGACAGCACCACCGGTGCCAGGTATGCGGCGCCGAGCAAAAGGACAACACCGGCCACGAAAACGGTGGCGAGTGCGGCTGCTTTCGCCCACAGCACCGCACTACGCGAACTGGGTTGGGCCAGCAGCACCGACAACAACCCTCGGCGTTCATCACCGGCCAGACTGCTCACACCCGCCGCAATCGCCATCGCAGCCATGGTGAGCCCGCCATAGGTGGCGTAGATCGCCGAGTAGGCAAGTGTGGCTACGTCGGCCCCCACCGGCAGCCCTACCAGTGACCGCAAGGATTCAGGCAACCCCGAGTAAATATTCGGGTCGATGCCGCGGTACACCGCGATCCCGAAAAACAAAAGCACAGCAAGGCTTATCACCGCGATCGCCACCGAACGCCACCGCACACTTAGCGTTTGCGTGTACACCCGGTACGTGGATTGATAAGAAGTGGACATGGCTCTGGCCCTATGCCTCTAGGACAGGTTCGGCGTAGTAGGTCAAGAAGATCTGCTCCAGATCGGGTTCGTGTGTGGTGATGTCAACGATGCCGGCGTATGGCGCAACCGCGGCGAGAAGTTCATCCATCGTTCCGCTGAAGGTGAGATGCACCCTGGTTTGATTCACCTGGAGGTTGCTCACTCCCGGTAGGTCGGTGAACACATCCGGTGACACGACAGCGGTGAGCACCAGATCTACCTGACGGATGCCGCCGTGATTTAAGGTAGCCACGGCTTCCTCGGCCACCAGTTCACCCCGGCGAATGATGCCCACGCGATCGGCCACCCGCTGCACCTCAGACAGGGTGTGACTGGACAGAAATATTGCCGTGCCCGCACCCGCCACCTCCCTCATGAGGTCTTGCAACTCCCGCTGCATCAGCGGGTCGAGGCCGGCGCTGGGCTCATCCATAATGAGCAGCCGTGGCCTATTCATAAAGGCCTGCAAGATGCCGATCTTTTGCCGATTGCCCGTCGACATCTCACCCACCCGCTTGGCTAAGGGTGCCTGGAATCGCTCGGTCAACTCCTGCAGGTACTCCTGATCCACTCCACCGCGCAGATGGGCGAAAAAGGCCAGGGTCTGCGTGCCGGTCAAGCGCGGATACAGGGCAAGGTCGGCCGGCAGGTAGCCCAGAAAAGAACGAATCGCCAACGAATCGCGATGGGTGTCTAGGCCCAGCATCGTGGCTGACCCGCTACTCGGGCGGATTTCATCCATGAGAGTGCGGATCGCGGTGGTCTTGCCGGCACCATTGGGCCCGAGAAAGCCGTAAATCTCCCCCGGCTCAACGGCGAGGGTGAGATTGTGCAGCGCCAGAAAATCGCCGTAGTACTTGGTCAACCGCTCGGTGTGTAGCGCCATCTGTGTCATGGAAAGCCTGATTTCTCGTCGAAGACGCACACGGTAAGCACGCGTACGAGCAGGTGTCAAAAATGGCGATCGTGACCAGAAATTGACCTCATCGCGACACCGGCTTTCCCGGTGACGTAGCCTGCTGAGGTGGTCGACAACCGTGCGTCGGCGCCTGCACGCGCCCCACGAATGATCGCGGCAGTGGCTTCATTGAGCGTTCTCGCCCTGGGTGCGACCACCCTCATCGCCCCACCCGCAAGCGCGCAGACCCTCTCAGCGACCGGTCTTGGCAGCAGCCTGTGTAAGAAGGCGGCAAACGTGGGCAACCGGGTAGCCGCCGACACGTCGACGTTCACCACGAACGGCTGGTTGGCCCTGGGCAACTGGCGGGTCAATCCCCGCAACGAGCGCTGGCAGGCCGAACACCCACGGCACGCGACCTACACGGTGGTCTTTCACTCTGCGACGTGGCTGATTCCGCAGGACAAAGCCGACGCCGGGCCAGCGATCAAGGCGATGGTGGAACAGGCCCGTATGAGCCCTGATCCGGGCAACGCCAGCTCGGCCACCCTCAACGTGACGGGCTGGAAAGAGGCCCACGTGACCAAGCGGCTGAACACCGCCGTGTGCCTGTACTCCCTGGCCGAAAGCGAAGCCCAGCGCGCTGATATGAGCAGGGTCATCGAACAACTCGTGGCGGCCAACCTCGACGAGAACCGTTACTACGGACCTCCCCAGCGCAAGGCGCATAACCACGGCATCATGGCCGATCAAGCCCTGCGTGAAGCTGGGCGGGCGCTGGACCGACCTGACTGGATTGACGCTGCCCAGGATCGCGTGCGCGCTCAACTCGTCGAGACTTTTGATTCCTGCGGCATGTCCTATGAACAATCCTCGGCCTATCTTTCCCTGCATGTCCGGTTGTGGAAGTCGGTGCAGCGCTGGACCGACGCGAAACTGACCAATCAAATCGCCGCGGTGCTCGCCGAAGCACGACACGCTCGCGATTTGCTCATATCCCCAGACGGCGAACTTTTGCGGATCGGTGACGGTTCTGCGCGCACTTATAGGCCGCGATTCCCGGTGGTCAATGACGACATGTGGTGTCCAGAAACCGGTTGGTATGCGTCAACCACGGCCAAGGGCACTAAGACCCAGCAGACGGTTGTCCGTTTTGGTCCCGGCATTGACGTGCACGGACACGATGACCGCGGTCAGGCACTGTGGTGGGTGGGCACACAGGAAGCCGGCGTGCCCGTGCTGTCTGATCGCGGCACCTATGACAAGAAGGATTTTGCGCGGGCCGACTACGCACACTCTGCTGCAGCCCACTCCACCCTGCAGTGGCGCGGCTCGACAGCGCAAAACACCACCGGTGAACTGAAACGACGTGGCAGTGGCAACATCATTACGTTGAACAGCAACCAGGCTGCTGGCGACTGGACCCGCGTCATTTCTTCCAGCACGGCGAAATATCGGCTCACAGTAACCGACAATGTCGTGGCCGACAGCGCACTGGGCCAGATCACCCAGCGCTTCGCTCTCGACCCCATCTGGACAGAACAGTCGAACCGGTCAGCCAAACGCGCTCGTTTTGTGACCGAAACCGGCTGGCGACTACAGGTCACCTGCTCGATCGACGGTCGACGTATTGCGCCCAAATCAGTTGCGGCCGAACACTTCCCCAACCGCAGCACGGTGCGAGAAGCGATCAGTGTGGATTGCGGCACCACCAAGGCTGGTTCACGCTCAGCATTGACGGCCACACTTCAGGTGACCCCACCGGTCAAGTAGGGCAGGGCCAGGCTCGCCACGATCGGCACAACCCCCACCAGTAAAAAAGCGGGCAGGAAACACACCGCCAGCGGGGCCACCGCCTTCACGCCGGCTGCTCTCGCTGCGGTCTCGGCCTGCACTCGCGCCTGTCGACGTAAGTCAACGCCCAACCCTGGCAATACGTCGAGTAGGGGTGCACCAGATTCCAGTGACCGCGCGACATGGTGAGCCAACGTGGACAACCCTGGTTCATGGGTCAGTAGCTGCCATACCTGCACTGGATCGGCGCCCAGGGCTAGTCGCGAAGTTAATAGGCGCAACGGTTGAGCAATGGGTTGACCGAGCGCGTTGGCCACCGCGACCACGGAGGTAGATACCGGAGCGCCTGAGGCCAGACACGCAGCGAGCAGGTCGGCAGCATCAGCACTTTGGCGCTGCACTGCCTCGCGCCGCGCCCGTTCGGCTTTGCCTTCAAGTTGGCCCAGCAAGCGTGGCCCGAAGATGCCCAGCGCCGCGGCCAGCAGCCATCCCCACCAGGCACCCACAAGGACACCCAGCCCAAGCGCTGCACCGATACTGATCCAGCGGATGGTTCGGGGGTTGCTCAGCGAAAGTGCCCCCGGGGTGGACTCGGCCAAATCATCGGCAGCCGGTCCCGGTGACGCAGCGAAGAGGCGACGCAGCCGTTTGCGAGGTGCGCCCGGCCACCAGCACCACAGCGCGCCCACGGCGGCAGCGACGGCCAAAAAAGTCACAACCTCACCTCCACTTTCGTCGCGATTCGCCGCACCCACCACAGGCCAAGGCCGGTGAGCAGCAACCCACCGAGTAGGCACAGCTGACCCACCGGAGTAAAAAGCAGCCAACCCAGCGGATCACCACCAAGGGCCAAGCCCAGCAGCACACCCATGACCGGCAGCAAAGACAGCATGCGCGCGGTGGCTCGCGGTGCAGCCAGGTGCGATTCCAGTGCAACCCGCACTTCCTCGGCCGCGCGAGATGTGACGACGAGGCGGTCGATCGCCAACGCCAAACCTGCTCCAGATGCTTCGGAGACCTCCCAACACGCAGCCACCTGGCGCCACAGCGCCACCCCCGACTCGTGCGCATCTCGACGCAGTGCTTCGGCTACATCGCCACCCCACACTGCTGCGGCGCACGCACGCGGAGTATGCCCAGACAGCGACTGCGCTAACGCGTGACGCATCGGTTGACCGGCCCTGAGCTCACCGGCAAAGGCCTGCAGCCCATCAATGGCATCCTGCCGTCGTCGAGATCGACCTCGATGCAACGCGATGCGCCGAAACACTAATTCACTCATCCGGTACGCATGATGGCCTGTGTTTGGTGAAGCTCTGCCAGCGGAAACCTGGGCGAGGCGTTGGCCGGGGTATGCCGGCACGAGCAGCACCACGGCACACACCGCACACCCCAGCGCGATCAGCACACTCATGGTGGGGTAGCTCCCGCCTGCTGAAGTCGCTGGCGCAATAGGGCGGCCCCGGGCCCGTCAATCAGTTGGCCGCCAGAAAATCTCACGGCCTCGATGGTGGTGACCAAACCAGAATCGCGACCGGTTGACAATACGTGAATTCCCGCCACGGTGCGCTGGCCAGATGCGTTGCGCTGCAGATGAATTACCGCATCCAAACCAGCACCCATCAGGGAGTGGACCGCCGCGCGTGGCAGTCCCACGGATAAGCCCAACGCCTCCAAGCGTGCGGGTACATCGGCTGCGGAGTTCGCGTGCACGGTGCCGCAGCCACCTTCGTGTCCGGTATTCATGGCCGAGAGCAGGTCAACAACCTCGCCCCCGCGCACCTCACCCACCACCACTCGATCTGGTCGCATACGTAGCGCTTGGCGCACAAGATCGCGCAAGGTGACGATGCCTACTCCTTCTAGGTTGGCCGGTCGAGCCTGTAAACACACCACGTGTGGATGATCGGGTTTCAGTTCGGCAGAATCTTCAACGACCACAACACGATCGGCCGGATCAACAAGGCCGAGCAGTACGGCCAAAATAGTGGTCTTGCCCGAACCGGTACCTCCGCAAATCAAGAACGCCAACCGCGCCTGAATGATCGCGCGCAACCAGTTCGCACCCAGCTCATCGATCGAACCTGCTGTGACCAATTCGGGCAGGGTGAACGCACGCCGACGCGGCACCCGCAGTGAAATCACCGTGCAGTGATGGGCAATGGGTGGGAGGACCGCGTGCAACCGGGTGCCATCAGGAAGTTGGGCATCGACAAAGGGGGCTGCCTCATCGAGTCGGCGTCCCGCTCCGGCAGCGAGGCGTTGGGCCAGCCTACGAACAGCCGCCGCATCAGCAAAACGGATGGGCGTGTGTTCTAAACCATGGCCGCGATCGACCCACACGTGTTCGGGAGTATTCACCAACACATCGGTGACGGTCGGATCGCGCAGTAGCGGCTCCAGCGGCCCGGCACCGCCGAGTTCATCGCGCAGGCTGGACACCAGCGATAGCACCGCGTCATCGCCGAGGACGACGCCCTCCGCGCGCAGCGCCCGCACCACCAGCGCCGAACTCGGTTCTGCCTGTTCGCCCACGGTGTCGATGAGACGCTGACGAATCCGATCAATGAGAACCGGGGCGCTCATGATGCTCGCCGTTGCCGTCGTGAATGCGGTGCGATGCCCAGGCTGCGCCCGATCGCCGCTACCGCCCGGTGGCTGCTGGCGCTGCGTTGATCGTGGATCTCAGCCACCACCTCCAGACCGAGTGCGGATTGGATATCGCGGACCTGGACGGTGGAACCGCGACGGTGGCGCACCACGATGCCGGCGACGCCCATGCTCGGTTGAACTGCTGCCAACACCGCCCTGGTGGCTGCGATGGAGGGCAGATCGGCCGGAACCACAACGACGGTGGCGGTAGCGCGGGCGAGGGCTGTCTGGCCCGCATGCGCCTCGTGACCGCCTGAACCCAGCAGGACTGATCGACCCACATCAACCACACACAGCCCAAAACCGCGCGGGCCAGCCGCAATGACCGCATCAAGTGCACCGGCACCCACCGCGGCCGGCGTTCGCTCGTGTGACACCAGATACACACCATCCACCTGTGGAATGGCGTGACGCAAAGCCTCGGCTGAAACGCGCCCACTGGTGGCGAGTAGCTCCGGCCAGCGCAAGCCGTCGATGCGTTCGGCCTGGAAGTGAATATCGATGCCGCCACCGAGTGGGTCTGCATCAACGAGCAGGCACTGGGCGGGCAGTGCACGACCGAAAGTGCGCGCAATGTGCGTAGCCAACGTGGTAGCCCCGGCACCTCCGCAGCCACCGAGCACTGCCACGACCGGTGCCGGTGTGGTGTGCAGTTCCACGGTGTCGACCAGCAGGTCTAACAGCGCGCGATCGTGCGCAGGAAGCACGTGCACTCCTTCCACGCCTACTCCGACAGCCTCCTGCCAGTAGGTCACTTCGGCGAGAACCTCCTGGCGCAGGGACACAGCAATCACCCCGGCCCGACGCGTAAGGTCGGCGGTGGCCAGCGTGGCGAGCGCATCGGTGCCCACCAGAATAATCGGGGCGCGCGCCCACTGTGTGCGTAGTTCTGCCGTTGTTGACATCACGGCCAGGGGCGCATCCACCGCGGCCGCCAGGGTGAGCAGATGCTCAATAAGTGCAGAATCCTGGGTGAACACGATGACAGCATTCGGCGTGCGTACCGGTTCGCGAGTTACCGATCTTCTCGGGGCGAAAAACATGGTTCACCCTCACCCACACACCTACAGCCCGCCGGTATCATTTCCGCAACTGTGGAGGCCCACGCTCTACACTTCACCTGTGGACAGTCAGCAGGGAGCGGCCTTCTTCGACCTCGACAAAACAATCCTGGCAACCTCCAGCGCGCTCGCCTTCGCTAAGCCCTTCTACCGGGGTGGGCTCATCAGCCGCAGCGACGTGATTCGCAGTGCCTACGCGCAGTTCATGTTCCTCGCCGGCGGCGCCGATCACGATCAGATGGAGGCCATGCGTCAGTACATGTCCACCCTGGTAGCTGGTTGGAACGTGGCCAAGGTGCAACAGATCGTGGCCGAAACCCTTGACGACATCATCACCCCGGCCATTTATGAAGAAGCTGTTGCCCTCATTGAGTCCCATCACGATGCCGGACGCGAAGTGATCATCATTTCGTCCTCGGGAACCGAGGTGGTGGAACCAATCGGTGCACGCCTCGGCGTCGACATTGCGGTGGGCAGTCAACTCATGATCGACAACGGTGAATACACCGGTGAAATTCTTTTCTACGCATACGGTGAAAATAAGGCGCAGGCGATGCGCGACCTAGCGGCCGAACGCGGCTACGACCTCGCCCACAGTTACGCCTACACCGACTCCATCACCGATCTGCCCATGCTGGAGGCGGTGGGACACCCCAACGCGGTGAACCCCGACGACGCCCTGCGCGCGATAGCCACCGAACGAGGATGGGAGATCGCTGACTTTCAACGCCCCATCGAGATGTCGACGCGGTTGCCCAGGAAGCGACAGGCGGTGGCCGCCGCCAGTGCGAGCGCAGCAATTGGCGCCGTCGCACTCGGTGCCACCTGGTATGCCCGCCACCGACGCGGCTAGGCAGCTTCCCCGCTAGGGAGCGGCGGTGACCGTCGGCTCCGGAGTGACCGTCGGCTCCGGAGTGGGTGTCGGAGTGGGCGTCGGCGTGGGCGTCGGCGTGGGTGTTGGCGTGGGCGTCGGTGTTGGCGTGGGTGCCAAAATTGTTACCGTCAGCGTCACCAAAGTTCCTTTATCCGCAGCGGTTCCAGCGGTGGGTGATTGCGCGATCACCGTGCCGGGCACCACGGTTGCTGATTCTTCATAAATTACGGTCACGTCAAACCCTGCTGCCGAAAGTGTGCCCCGGGCTGCCGCTTCGTCTTGACCCACCACCGAGGGCACCGCCTGGCGTCCGCTGGACACCTCGATATTTATTCGGGTACCCACATCGACACTTGATCCCTCGGGTGGGTTCTGACTCAGCACATAACCCGGTGGCTGCGTAGAGTCGACTTCGGTGACCGCCCCCAATTGCAACTTCGCATCGTTGAGTGCGGTTTCCACATCGGTAATTGAGGTGAGCCCCACAAGTGGTGGCACTATTGACTTTTCTGCACCCGCACTAATCGTGACGTTGATGGCCTGGCCCTGTTCAAGCTGCTCACCCGTCCTGGGTTGTTGGCCAATGATCGTGTCCACCGGCAGTTCTGAAACCTCCGGCGTCTGCACACCAAGAACCAGACCTTCTCGCTCCAACACATTTTCGGCCTGAGCGATGGTGAGACCGGTGAGGTCGGGCACGCTCACCTGGGCGGCAGTGGTGCGCCCAAGCACGAGCGCAGCCGCTAAAATACCAAGACCAATCACGGCAAGAACACCAATAACGACAGCAACAATGAAGCCTGCTCCGCGTTCAGTCTTATGGCCCTGTCGCTTCGCCGTGTCAATCGCGTACACCTCGGTGGGATCAACAATGTCGAGCTGTGCGGTGGCATCTGACACCACCATGGGCACAGCCGCGGTCACCGGCCCACCGGCGGCTATCTGCTCTACATCGGCACGAAATTCCGCAGCTGAGGCGTAGCGCTCATCGGGACTTTTCGCCAACGACCGCATGACAACCGCGTCGATGCTCGATGAAAGTTGGGGGTCGATCTGCGACGGCGGAATCGCCTGTTCGCTCACGTGTTGATACGCGATGGACACCGGGGAGTCGCCGGTGAAGGGTGGGCGACCCACGAGCAGTTCATAGAGCAGTACACCGCTGGAATACAGATCGCTGCGCGCATCAACGACCGCACCGCGGGCCTGTTCGGGTGACAGATATTGGGCGGTACCCATCACGGTGGCTGCCGACGTCATGGTGTGACCTACTTCGTTGACCGCGCGAGCGATACCGAAGTCCATGACCTTCACATCACCGGTTCGGGTGAGCATCACATTGGCCGGCTTGATATCTCGATGAACGATGCCGTGCCGGTGGGCGTAATCGAGTGCGGCGAGGACACCGGAGATGATTTCCAGGGAACGTTCCGGCATCAGGTGTTGGCCGCTGGTGATGAGTTGGCGAAGGGTCATGCCATCGACATATTCCATAACGATGTAGGGCACGATCGTGGAGGTTGCGCCATCACCGAGCACGTCCTCACCGGTGTCGTACACCGCAACCACGTTGGGGTGATTCAGCGATGCCGCCGACTGGCCCTCTCGTTTGAACCGGGCCTGAAAGGATGGGTCGCGAGCAAGATCGGCGCGCAGCACCTTGATGGCCACCCGGCGCCCTAGGCGCACATCGCGGCCTTCCCATACCTCGGCCATGCCACCACGACCGATCACCGAGATCAGCTCGTATCGGTCGCCCAGCGTGCGGCCAGGGTCTTGGGCATCGGTCACAGAATCCTCCGCTGACTTGACGTATTACCTCGGCTTATCGTTCCCCTCATCGCAAAGCCGCCTCGATCACGGCCCGTGCGATGGGTCCGGCAATGGCATTGCTGCTGATCTCATTTTGACCACCGTCTTCCACAACGACGGCCACCGCAATTTGTGGATTCGTGGCGGGGGCTAATGCCACCATCCACGCCACCGAGGGTCGGTCGGCCGAGGTTTGCGCGGTGCCGGTCTTGGCACCCACCCGCACCGACTGCCCCTCCGCCGTGGTCACTCCGCGCAGCACGCTGGCCGTTCCTCGCTCCACTACGGCCACCATCATCTCAATGAGGTCCGCGGCATTTTGGGAACTCATTGCCGCACCAAATTCACTGGCGGTGGTGGTGCGCAGAATGGAAAGATCTGGGCCACGAAGCTCTTGCACAAGGTAGGGCTCCATGACGATGCCATTATTGCCGATCCCGGCGGCAACCATGGCCATCTGCAACGCCGTGGCACGCACGTCGAACTGGCCAATGGCACTGATCGCGGTTTGTGGTGCATCCGGATTATCTGGGAAACGAGAAGTACTGGCCCGCAACGGAATATTGAACGCAGTATCGAAACCGAATGCCTGGGACTGGGTACGTAGGGCATCGGCCCCCAATTCGTTGCCCAACCACGCGAACGCGGTGTTGCACGACTGGGCCAGGGCCTCGATTAATGTCACCTCACCCCCGGGTCCACAGGGTTCACCGGTCCAGTTCCGCAGGGTGCGATCCGATAGCGGCAGGTCATATTCGGCCGGGCCCGGCAGCACCGACTCCGGCGTGAACCGGCCAGACGCCAGTGCCGCTGCGGCGGTGACGAGTTTGAATGTGGACCCCGGGGGGTTCAACGCCACGATGGGTCGGTTGATGAGTGGCTGTTCAGGGTCAGCGAGTAATTCCTCGTAGTAGGTGCGAATGGCTTGGGGATCATGGGAGGAGAGCACGTTGGGGTCGAATGAGGGTGACTGAACCTGGGCGAGAATGCGCCCGGTGCTCGGCTCGATGGCTACTACCGCCCCGCGCGCACCGCTCAACCCACGCCACGCCGCATCCTGCGTGCGGCTGTCGATGGTGGTGGTAACGCCACCTCCGCGTGGCTGCTGACCGGCGATGAGTTGTTGTAGCCGATCAACGAAGAACAAATCAGAGGAGCCGGTGAGGACATCATTCTCGGTGCGCTCAAGGCCTGTTGCGCCATAGACCAGGGAATAGAAACCGGTAACGGAGGCATACTCCTCCCCCTCGGCATACACCCGCAAATACCGCAGCGCACCATCAGTTTCTTTCGAACGTGCTACCGGGTCGACACCGACCAAAATTGGCCCGCGCTCGCGGCCATATTCCTGCAGGAGTACCCGCTGGTTGTCTGATCGAGCTCTCAGGTCATCGGCACTAAAGACTTGAATGAACGTGACGTTGGCCAGCACCGCGATCAGCAAGACTGACAGCACCACCGCGATTCGTCTGATGGGTTTGGTCATCGTGATACCACCTGGGTGGCGTTATCGGGTATCGGCTCAACCTCGGGCAGTGGCTGGCGTGCTCGGTGGGAGATCACCAAGAGCAACGCGATAAGAATCCAGTTCGCGATGAGTGACGAGCCACCATAGGATAAAAATGGTGTGGTGAGTCCGGTGAGTGGGATGAGACGGGTAACTCCACCCACAATCACAAAAACTTGCAGCGCAAGGGTAATGGACAGTCCCGCTGCAAGAAGTTGACCGAAAGGATCGCGGACCGCTACGGAGATGCGCAGGCCGCGTTGCACCATGATCGCGTACAGCAAGATGATGGCGATGAAGCCGACCAACCCGAGTTCTTCACCGAGTGAGGCGAGCACAAAATCAGTATTGGCGAAAGGAACAAGTTGGGGGTAACCGTTGCCCAACCCGGTGCCGAGCAGCCCACCGTTGGCGAAACCGTAGAGGGATTGAACAATCTGGTATCCGCCGGTGTCGGCAAAAGCAAAAGGATCAATCCACACCTGCACCCGGACGCGCACGTGGTTGAACGCCAAATAGGAAAACACTGAACCGATCGCAAAAAGCCCGGCTCCCAATATGATCCACGAGCGTCGCTGGGTGGAAATGTAGAGCATCGCCACGAATAGACCGAAGAAGAGCAGCGAGGTGCCAAGGTCGCGCTCGAAAATCAAAATGCCCAGTGACAGAGCCCACGCCACAATGATGGGTCCGAGGTCACGGGGCCGAGGTAGCCCTATTCCTAAGAAGCGCACGCGTACCAGAGCTAGTGCGTCTCGTTTAACTACCAGATAACCGGCGAAGAATATGGTGAGTGCAATTTTGGCGAGTTCGGCTGGCTGGAAAGATAGGCCCCCCAACCGAACCCATAGTGTCGCACCGTTAATGGTGGCGCCGATGCCGGGCACGAGCGGTAACAGCAGTAGCACGATACCGATGAGCCCCGCTGTGTAGGTGTATCGCTGCAGCACGCGGTGATCGCGCAAGATGAGCAGCACCAGGGTGAACAGGGTGATGCCCACCGCGAACCAGATCAACTGGCTGTACACATCGGGGGATGGAACGGGTGAGTTATTGCGAATGGCTCGCTGGGCTGCGGCCACATCGAGGCGATAGATCATCGTCATGCCCAAAACGGTGAGGAGTGTGGCCAGTGGCAACAGCAGCGGATCGGCGTAGGGCACTCGCCAGCGCACGATGACATGCGCAGCCAATGCCAAAGCACCTACGACGGCCACGGTTACCCAGAACCGTTGTGGGGTTCCTTCGCCGGTTGCCCAGCCCACCTGCAAGGTGCCCAAAACGCCCAGGCCCCAAGCAACAACGAGAAGAAAGAGTTCACGGTTGCGTCGGGTGGCCGGACGGGTCACCGTGTCAGTTGCCGGCACGTTGGTGGACGTCATGGGTTCACCGAAGGTGCGGGGCAGCCCGCAGGTGGTCGTGGCTGTTCACATTCTAAAGCGCGCGCGCTGAGTTCACCGGCAATGCGTTGTGCGTCGGCTTCGTCGGCGGCAACAATGCCTCGGGTGACTACCTCAACATCAAAGGTGGGCAGCGATGCCACCATCGTGTCTGTTTCCTGCTCCAAGGACTGCATTGGAATACCGGCGATGGTGCCGGAGACCCCCTGGAACACAGCCACGCGGCCATCTTGGACACCGACGTACCACTGGTTGGACCACCACCAGGCGCCCAGACCAGCAATGGAGGCGAGGAGCAGGACAAGACCAATCGCGCTTGCCAGCGCCCAGCGCACAATGCGGCGGGATCGCGGTGAAAGACCGGTGGCGCCCGCTGATAACGGGATATCTGCCCGCACCGCAGGGATTTCTGAGGTTGGTGGCCCACCCGCAGGGGGTGGCCGTTCGGGTCTATTGGGGTCGGGTGCTGCATCGTCAGGGAAATGCACGAGCGGAAGTTGGGCTCGCACTCGTGGATCACCCGCCGCTCCCACCACCACCGGCTCAAGGTCGAATCGATACTCGGCGCCGACTTCCTCACCGATGAGTACATCGGCCACCACCACGGTGACGTTGTCGGGTGCTCCTCGGGAGAGCGCGAGTTCGACCAGGGAAATAACGGTGCCGGTGGGTTCGCCCTCGGCCAGGATCGCGGCTAATTCTTCATCGCTAACGACGCCGGTGAGCCCATCGCTGCACAGCAGATAGCGATCTCCGGGGCGCGCTTCGCGCACTGAAAGATCAGCCTCGACCGGCTGAACGCCGTCTACCGCGCGCATGAGTAGCGACCGCCGTGGATGAGTCGCAGCGTCCTCGGCGGTGATCTTGCCGGCATCGACCAGCGTTTGAACGTAGGTGTGATCGTGGGTGATTTGGCCAAGTTCACCTTCGCGCAGGACGTAGGCCCGGGAGTCCCCTACATGTACTACCGCCACGCGCTCGCCCTGCCAGAACAGTGCGGTCACGGTGGTGCCCATGCCGGCAAAGTCCGGATTATCGGCAACGACCTGGCCGATATTGACCCCGGCACTTTCCACGGCTGCGGCCAGACCAGGGAGCACCTCTTCAGGTGCGGGGTCGGACAGTTCGAGTTCGGCCAGGGTGGCCACGGCCGCAGCGCTGGCGAGTTCACCGGCGGCATGCCCACCCATGCCATCGGCTACCACCAACAGGCGCGGGCCGGCATATCCGGAATCTTCATTACCCTGGCGCACCAGGCCGACATCGGAGCGGGCAGAAAACCTCAACGCGAGAGTCATCGCGGCCTAGCTGCTCATCTGCATCGTCGTGCGCCCAATGCGTAAGGGAGCACCCGAGGGCAAGACCGTGGGCGAGGTGAGGCGGGTGCGATCAATCCACGAGCCGTTCGTGGAGCCGAGGTCTTCCACTATCCAGGCGCCTTCGCTGCGATAAATGCGCGCGTGGCGACTGGACACGTAATCGTCGTCGATCACGATGGTGGAATCAGGAGCGCGCCCAATCGTTACCTGGGAGTTGCCCAGCGGAACCACGGTGCCGGCGAGGGGGCCATCCACAATGGTCAGCACGGGTCCGCTGGCCTGTCGTGCTGCACGGGGTTGGCGCGGGGCCTTAGCCGGCTTCGGCGGCTTTGGCGGCTTCGTTCGCTTCGGTGGGCTCCCGGCACGACTGGGTCGAACATCTCGCGGTTGCATCAGGTCGCGGCGCAAAATCAACACTGCCGCAATCACAAACAACCAAATACCCGCGAGGAAAGCGAACCGGATCAGCGTTAAACCGAATTCGGTCATCAGCTCACCCGCTCCGGTACACGAGTGTTGTCTGTCCGATTGTTACGGTGCTGCCGTCGACGAGAGTGGCCTGCGTGACTCGGCTGCCATCCACACTGAGGCCGTTGGTTGAGCCAAGGTCGCGCACCACGGTGGGTGCCCCCACCACAACTTCGCAGTGCACCCGAGACACACCGGGGTCATCGATTCGAATATCTGCCTCATGCCCGCGGCCCAGTTTGGTGACATTGCGAATGAGTGGATGGTGGGTGAGCCCGTCGGTGAGGGTGGGTTGGCCAGGTAGGGGTGCGGGTGAGTCAGCACTCACACCCATGCGCGCTTCAGAATGCACCCGGAAAATGCCGGTTTCTAGGCTGTCATCGCGGGCCAGTTCGACCTGGATGGGCCCTAGCACGGTGTACCCCTGCTGCTCGACATAGTCGGTGACCAAGGTGGCCAGTTCACGTTCCAGGGTGTCCCGATACACGCTGAGGCGGTCATCGTCGGTGGGAGACAGATCGGTGATGAACAGGTTAGGCACCACGGTGCGGCCCCGGGTGACCACTGCCGCGCGGTCGTCCATCTCTTTTTGCAGGGCGGCGGCGATCTCCACAGGCTGGACCTCGGCCTTGAATGCGCGCGCGAAGGCACCATTAACCATGCGATCGAGACGATCTTCGAATCTATCCAGCAAACCCACCACCTGATCGTAATGCCCTGCGCGCATGGGAGCCGTATTGTGAGTCAGGTGGCGCCGCAAAAGGGTTTCGTTCTCGCAGCCGTAGTCGTGATCGCACTCATGGTGGGGATGGTGCTCACCGCAATCATTGCCGGGAACTAATCTCCCCCGAACTCACCAGATCAGGCTGTGTTCTCAGCGTGTCTACGATTTCTTGGTGCCCATCTGTGGTGGAGTGCGCAGTATTACCAATGCCACGCACGAGGGAGACAGCAATGGCTGAAATCGAAGAGACAATCAAGAAGGACGAAAACGCTGTCCTGGGTTGGTCGGTGTGGCGCACCGCGCGCGTGGTGGCGTCCATCTTCGTTCTGATGACCGCCTCGTACTACCTCGTTGTCGGCTTCGACAACATCACCAACCCCACCAATCCCAACGCCAGCAACTGGCCGTTTGTGCAGGGCGTGCTCAGCGGCGATGGTGTGCCCGCCGACAGCGGTTTCGAATGGCGCTTCATTGACGCCACCTGGTTTCAAGCCGCCGGCTACATCATGATCATCACCATGGAGACCATCACCGGCATTTTGATGTTGATCGGTGGACTCCTCGGTTTGCGACGCTCAGGTTCCACGCATCGGTGGGGTCTGGCGCAAAAGTGGACCTTCGCCGGCGGCACCGTGGGGCTGCTCGTTTTCTTCTTCGGGTTCATCACCGTCGGCGGCAACTGGTTCATCATGTACTTGAACTCCAAATGGAATGGGTTGGACCCAGCCTTCCAAAACTCCGTCATGACCGCGCTCACCTTGATCTTCGTGGCCGCCGTATTGATCGGCAGCCAGATGGCGCGCGAACACGAAGAATAGGTGCCATGTAACCTGAGGGCCGTCCTGGCGACAGGGCGAAAGCGCGAGTGGCGGAATAGGCAGACGCGCACGGTTCAGGTCCGTGTGCCCGAAAGGGTGTGGGGGTTCAACTCCCCCCTCGCGCACCACCCATGGTTTCCGGTTCCTTCCCTCGCTGACTGGCGCCTTGCGAGGTGAGTTTCGGGACGAAACCACCTCGCAAGGCGCCAGTCAGCGGGGCATTAGGGTGTTGCTGCGGACATCCAGGTGTCCACTATCAACCGCGCGGCTTTGGCGGACCCGAGTTCCCCTGCCTCGACCTCATCCCACGCTGCAATTAGCAAGCCAATATATGACGCCACTAACCAGCGCAGTGGTTGATCTTTTCGCAGCCGTGCCGCCGACTGCGCCCGGAAAAAGTAATAGGCCAACGGCCCGAAAGCCTCCTCCCAATGGGAATCAAGGCCACCGCTTTGTCCTGGTGAACCGTAGAGAAACTGAGCGTGGGCTCCGAGCGAAATGAGCCCCTTGGTGACATCAAGAAGTACCTCAGCGAGGTCACCCAGGTGATCTGTAGGGACACGCTCCATCACCTGACCCATACGTTGCAACGCATCGACACCTAGTGCCTCCAGCAACGCATCGCGCGTCGGGAATCGGTTGAAGATAGTCGTGCGACTGATGCCTGCGGCATGGGCGATGGACTGCAAGGTTGCGTCGGGTCGCTTCGCCAACACCTGTGCGGCCGTGGTGAGTATCGCCTCATTTCTGATCACCATGTTCAGAAGTTAACACGCATGTCCATATTGTCGATAGCGTCATTTCATGTCTTTAACGCAGCAACGCGAGGCCCTGCCTGATCGCCTCCGCGGAGTTGCCCTGCTGGGCATTGTGGTGGTTAATGCCGCTTTCCTTGGCATCAGCGGCTATGGATTTACCGCGGAATCCGTTCAGGGCCCCGGTAATTGGCTCACCGCACTGCTCGTCTTCACTTTCGCCCAGGGCAAGTTCTACCTACTGTTTTCGTTCCTGTTCGGTTACAGCGCATCCTTTATTTTGCGCGATAACTCAACTCCGCACCGCCGCCGCTACCTACGCAGACTCCTCGCACTATTTCTCTTCGGTCTCGCACACGCCGTGTTCTTCTTCGTCGGTGACATTCTCATTACATACGCAATCTTCGGACTCCTACTGTTGGCGGTATCGCGCACTTCAGACCGCACGTTGCGCCGATGGGTCTTCGCAGCTTTCGCGGTCGGAGTCGTGTTCATCCTCATCATCAGCACACTCAACGCAGCATTCCCTGACGAAAGCTCCGGCCTTGAAGGCCTCGATAGTGCGATGGCAACCGGCTCCTTCGCCGAGGCGTCACTCGCCCGTCTCGAGGCACTCCCACTCGTGTTGGCCGTCATCATCTTCCTGCAGGGCCCCATGGCCTTTGCGGCATTCGCACTAGGTTTGATGGCCTCTCGGCGCCGACTCCTAGCTGACCCTGAAGCCCACGTCACCCTGTGGCGACGGCTGGCCATCTGGGGCTGGGGCATCGGCCTGCCACTACAACTGATCGCAGGCGTCCTGCAGGCTAACGACATTGCCAGCGATAGCTCCGTGCCATTGGCCGGTGCATCCGGTACGGCGCTGGGTTTCATCTCCGCCCCAATACTGACCGCTGGATACATCGGCAGCATCGCGCTAGCTATCGCGATCAAACCGCGCTTTCTGGCGATCATGGCACCTGCTGGTCGCATGTCTTTGACCGTCTACATCGGTGAGTCTGCATTGCTCTCTGTCGTCTTTGCGGCCTATGGGATGGGCTACTTCGGGCAGTGGGGAGCCCTACCGGTGGTTCTCACAAGCATTGCCTCATGGGCCATTCTTTCGATCTTCGCTCTACTATGGATGCGCAGGTTTTCACAGGGGCCACTAGAAATCGTGCTGGCTTGGATGACAGGAAAGACAAACACCTCAATTGAGCGCGCCGCATAAGTATGTTCAATCGCCCCATGGTGTCCCAGTGAACGGTGGGGGTGCGGTGTTTCCGCGGAAAGTCCCGGCGGTGTTACTCGCCGTTGCCGTGGTGGGCGCGGATGGAATCCCATGGCACTATGCGTTGCCTCGTACCCATCGTGTCGATAGTTGGGTAACCTCCGGTGCATGAGCGTTACCCCCGAAGCCTCAGTGGTGACCCAATATCAATTGCCTGCCAACGCCTCAGCGCAGTTCATGATGAATCAAGGACTGATCGATCAATCCCTGTACGGCACCGATGGATTCTTGGAAAGCGATCTTCGCTTTGGCCCTGATGGCACCGAAGCCACCTCGATCCGCAGGTTTACATCCATCGAAAAGGCGCGCGCTTGGCTTGGTGAGGTACATCAAAAAGACCTAGAGGCACCGCTGCAGTCCTTGGTCACGGCCGAACCGGTACGCAATATCTTGGTCAATAGCATGAGCCCTGATGACGCCAACGCATCGTCGGTTATCACCACTCGAGTTCTCCCTGGAAACGATGATTGGTTTACCGACTGGCAGAGCCGAATGGCAGCCGCCCAGCAGCGCTTCGCCGGCTATGTGGGCCAACGCACGCAGGCGCCCATTGCTGGGGTGAATAAGGACTGGGTCACCATCGTGGCTTTCCAGACACCCGAAGCCCTGGCCGCGTGGATCGATAGCGAGCAGCGGCAGACGCTCGTTAAAGAATCAGAGCGGCACATTGAACGATATGACGCACGACCCGCGGCCAGCGCTTTTGAAAGCTGGTTTGCCAAAAGTGACACCGGAGGCAAACCACCACCCGCATGGAAACTCAGCGCCATCGTTTTGCTCGTGCTTTTCCCGATTGTGATGCTTGAGATTTTATCTCTCAATCAAATCATTACCCCGCTTATTCAAGACGTCACCTCAATGCCAATAGCCGTATCGCTCTCGACATTCATTGGTAATGCCGTAAGTGTTGCCATTACCGGCTTTCTGCTCGTTCCCTGGGCATCATCATGGCTTGGTTGGTGGCTCACTCCCGCCCAGGAACGCGAACCAGGACAAACGCGCAAGGGGGCTGTACTTATGCTCGTGCTTTATGCGCTTACCGTCGCAATCTTCGCCATAGCCCTGTTCATTTGGCCCGATGCCACCTCGTGGTTCTCCCCCTAAAACCATTACTACTCACGGAGCCTCGTCATGACAACTGTTCACCGCGGCCACATCTTTCACATCACCGGCAATCCCGGTGTTCAAGGGGCCACCGACCACCTCGCCCACTTTTCCGACGGAGCGCTCGCCGTTGATGACTCCGGGATCATTACATTCTGCGGGGATTGGGCCGACCTACCCCAAGATTTCGCCTCAGCGACAGTCGTCGACCACCACGATGCCTTTCTGCTCCCGGGGTTTATTGACACCCACATGCACTACCCCCAGGTATGGCTTGGAGATTCCTACGGTGGCGGACAACTTCTCGAGTGGCTCAACAACTGCATCTTCCCTGGCGAATCACGGTTTGCCGATCCTGACTTTGCCCAACGCGCAGCCATTGAGTGGTGCGACCGCATGATCAAAGCGGGTACCACGAACGGGCTCGTATTTGGCTCGGCCTTTAGTCACGCCCAGGACTTTCTCTTCGAAGAGGCTAATAAGCGAGGTCTTCGTATCGTGTCGGGTCACGGTATTCAAACCACCGGCCCGGCATCAGCGAAGCCGCTCATGGTCAGTGAAACCGAAGCTATCGATATGACCCGAAATGAGATCGAGAAATGGCATCCCCTTGATGCAGCAGAGCGTCGCAATGCCCTTGCATTCGTGGCCGTTGTGCCACGTTTCAGTCTGTCGGTAACCCCAACAACCCTGGCTGGCCTCGGCGAACTGTACTCGGAGTATCGAGATCGCGGTGTCTACTTCACCTCCCACCTCAATGAAAATGCACGGCCCGGTGATGGCGAGATCGCCACGGTCAAGAAGGAGTACGGCGTCAACACCTATCTGGACACCTACGACGGGCATTTTCTGCCCGGGTCCAAAAAAGGTGGCGAATCCCTCCTCGGGCGACGAAGTGTCATGGCCCACGCGGTGCACTGCCAAGATGTCGAGCTCGCTCGAATGGCAGAAACGCACACCTCAATCTCACACTGCCCCGTTTCACAATGGTTTTTAGGTTCGGGGACGATGCCATGGAAACGCACGACTAACTCCGGTGTCACCGTGGCGATTGGCAGCGACTGGGGAGCGGGCGATGAATGGTTTGTCCCTCAGATTCTCAACGCCTGTTACAAACAGCATATTTCTGAGCGCTCCCCGGTGGGTATTGATACGCCAATCGCAGACACCGAAGCGGTAGCACTCCACCCGGCCGAATTGCTGTTCACCGGAACCCTGGCGGGGGCACAGGCACTTGATCTTGAATCGCGCACCGGAAACCTCGACGTTGGTAAAGAGGCTGATTTTGTGGTGCTCGACCCCACCGAGTGGAACATGATGAACGCAACGTTACGCAACCGAACCATCCTTGAGGATCCGATTAAGGATCGTGATGCCCTGCTCTTTCAACTACTGATGCTGGCCCGGGAAAAGGCACTGGTAGCAACATATGTGCGTGGGCGCAAACTAGAACTCAGCCCATCACAGATGCCCTGACCCAACTTGTCAGTCATCACTGTCGTCCGAAGGTTTGCCGATGTCGATCCAACTTTTGGTGCCCATACGCGCCACAGCTTAATCAATGGTGGTTCAGTGAAGCGCCTCGGTTTCATCGGCCATGTCAACCTCATTCGACCCCACCGTTCTCTCCTCCCATGATCCCCAAGCCATTCGCACCTCGACGGCAATTCCGCTCAACACGGAGGTGCCACCTAATCGATCTACGTTCGCGGTGTCAACGAGCTCATTCACATTCGCCTCACCCCAGCCATGCGGAATGCACACGCACCCCGTTGACACATCGTCCGTGACGACAGCCGGCAAGGTGATTCGACCTACCGCACTCGACACTCTCACGTGATCGCCATTATTCACACCGATCCTCTGCGCGTCCTCAGAATTGAGCAAAGCGGTTGCCGCATTTGATCCACCGGTCAGAATCGAAAGGTCCTTCATCCAGGAGTTGTTACTGCGCAACTGGCGACGACCCACCAGGGTGAATTGCGCGGGCTGATCTTGCCGGCTCAGCACGGCTTGCGCGGTGATCAATTCATCGAGCAACACCTGCGGGGCAACCTCAATGCGGCCCGAGGGAGTGCGTAATACCTCGGGGAGGCGCGGTTGCAGGGGACCCAAATCGATTCCGTGGGGCTCATCAATCAGATGCTGCAGGGTGAGTCCATCGGGGTGAGTCCCGAACCCATCGCCGTAGGGACCAGACCGGATGCGCAGGTCAAGTAAGCGATCAACTCCCCTGCGGTGTGCGACAGCTTCGAGTAGTTCAGCCGGTTCCTGACCATAGGCGCGAGACGCCTGATCCGAACACGCCTGCTGTGCAATGGTCATCGCAATAAAATCCTCAACCTGCTCGACTGAGGGTTCCGTGCCGGTCGCGATGCCAACCGCGACTGCAGCAAGAGTGAGCAGCACCTCCGCCTCATCCTTCTCACCTTCGGGCACCGCCAGGACCGCTGGAGAGTATCGGGCCTGATTGCGCACAGCGAGGTTGTTGAACACCACATCGTGGTGCGGGCGAGTCAGCGGGGAAGCCACCGGCAAAACAACATCGGCAAGTTCAGCAGTGTGGCTCACGAAGGGATCCACCACGACGAGCAAATCCAAATCATTGAATGCGGACGAAAGTCGATTGCTGTCCGGGGTCGACATAAGCGGGTTTCCCCCGACAACGAACATCGCCCGGATGTGCTCTCCTGTCTGCGGATCCGGAGTGTCGATCTCCTCCGCCATCGCCGAAGCGGGGAACTCGCCGAGCACACTAGCCAAACCCCGAACCCGAGTGCGCCGACGACCAGGAATGCTCACCCCTCGGCCCACCCCCGGCGTGCCCTCGGTTGACGGGCCGCCAGCCACCGGTAGCGGGAACATCACGCCACCGGGTGCATCAAGAGCACCGACGCAGATGTTGACCACGTCGATCAACCACGAAGCGAGTGTGGCCATCGGAACCACAGCCCCATTGATGGTCAGGGCAGACGTGGTTGTTCCCATGCGGCCGTATACCGCCGGGCGCTGCGCCGATCTCAGTTCCACGGCAACCCTTTTGGTGACATCTGAATCAATGCCGGTGATCGACGCCGTAGCTTCCGGGGTGAACGGCGCAAGCGCGTTGGTAAGTGCGCGCCACTGTTCTTCGTCAATCCACGGCTTCGCGGCCCCAAGATCAGCATCGTGGGTGAGTAGATGAGCCAATGAGGCCAGCCACAAAGCATCGCTACCTGGCCGGATTGACAGATGCTCATCGGCGACCGCCGCTGTGCGCGTGCGGATCGGGTCGACGACGACGAGGTGTCCGCCACGCTCGCGAAGCGCACGCAACCGTCGGGGCATATCCGGCGCTGTCATGAGAGAGCCGTTGGACACCAACGGATTAGCCCCGAATACAAGGAAGTAGTCCGTTCGATCAACATCGGGCACCGGCACAGACAGAGCGGTTCCGAACATGAGCGCCGATGCGGCCTGCTTGGGCATCTGATCGACGGTGCTGGCGGAGAAGCGCTGCATCGTTCCGAGAGCCTTGACGAATGCGGGAAGCATGAACGTGCCAGCAAGACTGTGCACATTGGGATTACCGAGGTACATCCCCACGGCATCTGCGCCATGGTCGTGGATGATCGGGGAAAGGCGCGATCTGATCACACCAAAGGCCTCATCCCAACTCGCGGCACGTAGTTCACCTGAACTGTCGCGCACCAAAGGCGTCGTCAGCCTGCGCGGATCAGCATGCAATTCGCCCAGCGCCACACCTTTCGGGCAGATGAACCCACCAGAGAAAATATCGTTAACATCTCCGCGCACCTTGGACACCGAGCCGGCACCATCAAGGGTGAGAGTAAGTCCGCAAGTAGCTTCACACAGTGGGCAGATCCGTAGCGCTTCGGTCATGGAGCCACTGTGTCAGCCTCAAGTGCGCACCGCTAGGTCCTGGTGAAAATAGTCACGTATGCCGGTGATGCTTCGAGTCACTAAAGATCGTGCCAGCTAGCTGGCCGCCCGGGCTGGGGGCGAGGACGGCGGCAAGACTGCCTCGCTTCGCGAACACTGTTTAGCAGATCTGAGGCCGCCGTTGCCGAGCAAATCATTGCCCTGCCGAAGGAACCGAGAGCCCTGGTGTATCTTTCCGCTGTGGCCCAGAGCGATAACGACGAAAAAACACCCGCCAGTTATATCCCCGATACCTCGGCCGGTTGGCGCGAGGTCATCGCGGTCATTTTGCTTTCTGTAACCGCGATTGCCACAGCGTGGAGCGGTTTCCAGTCCAG
The DNA here is from genome assembly GCA_018609125.1 of Candidatus Nanopelagicales bacterium. Lineage (GTDB taxonomy): Bacteria > Actinomycetota > Actinomycetes > S36-B12 > S36-B12 > M55B157. The sequence continues at coordinate 25,287 of JABAYF010000021.1, forward strand.
CAAGTGGGGCGGAGAAATGTCGATCTCGTTCAGCAAGGCCTCCACTGCGCGACTCGAAGCATCACGGGCCGACGGGGACGCCAACCGGCAACTCACCATTCAGGTGCAGCTCTACACCCAGTGGATTGAAGCTGCTGCCGCTGAAGATGAGCGCCTGTCCAACTATTTATCCGATCGCTTTCCCGAGCCGCTTGCCACGGCCTGGGCTGATTGGATTGCGCTCACTCCGCAAGAAAATCCTGATGCTCCCGCGACTCCCTTCGAAATGCCCTCCTACATCCAGCCAGATGCTCTACAGGCCATTGAGTCCGATGCTGAAGCGGACGCACTGTTCCAATCGGCGCTGGACAACAATCAACGCGGCGATAACTACACGCTGCTTGCCGTTGTGTTTGCCACCGTCCTATTCTTCGCTGCCGTTTCTGGTCGCGTAAAGAGGAATTCCAGCGGATGGTTTTTGCTCAGCGTTGGTCTCGTGTTGTTCATTGGTGCGGCGGCAACATTGGCGTTCTACCCCAAAATCATCTGATCACGTCAGGTCGAGGAATGAGCACCTAGGCGATCGACGTGATGACCGCCTCATCACCGCGCATGACAATAGAAATCTCCACCCCATCTTCAATGAGTTCATAATCGGCTTCGCTCACCGTAGCGATGGGCATGTACACGTCGTATAGTTCAGCACCCACGAGCGCGCCGGTGGCGATGATGCCGTCGGGCTCGGTCAAGATGATCGCGGCCGGTGCCAGCCCTAGGCGCAATAACTCTGCCAGCACATAGGTTCCTGAACTTGATCCTCGCCCGGAACGCATCACCAAAATGCGCCCGGTCACGACCGCGCCGTGTTGGGGGTGGTGCACGTCGATGATCTCACCGTTGTCGCCGATTCCACCCCAAAACGAAATGGGTTCATCAAGTTTCAAGATCGGAGCCTGTGCCTCACCTGAAGTAACGCGCCAGCCCACCAGACTCATGCGAACAACTCCCGGTCCCAGGTGACGATTCCGGTTGTGGCTGAATTCACGCATTCCTCCAGCGTGGCCAAAACCACGTCGACGCCCATGTTGCCCGGCGCATAGTGTGCCCACTTACCCGAATTAGTCATCACCGTCCGCGTGCCCGGGCGAAGAATTGAGGTCACGTATGTGCAGGTGTCCAGCACGAAGGTGACTCCCCATTCTTCAAGTGCAGCAACATGACCTCGAGTTTTCGCTTCAGCAAACACCGAGCGTCCGGTGGAAATGTAGAAGGCCACCCCCTCAGCCATCGGTGGTCCACCCGCCGTGGCGGCATGCGCTTGGGCGATCTCATCAACAGAAGCGTGTGGTGTTCCCAAACTCACCGCATCGAGGCGTTCCTCGCGCGCCGTCGACAACTCCTGGCGCGCTGCATTGAGACGTTGAGCCGTGATGTGATGGACGGGTGCATTCACGTTGGGTCCCAGCGCTTCTGCCAGTGTTGCGGCCTCAGGTGTTCGCCCCACTACATGAAAAAGTGCAACACCCCCAGATGATGCCGCCGCCGCTCCCACTGCCTTCAGCGCATCCTCCGATACATCTGATGGCAGACCCACTAATACCGGGTTTGAGGTACCCGCAATGGCACCGGCTAGGTAGCCGAGCAGCGGGTAGGTGACATCCGTCTGCAATGCAGCCTGAGAAAGCGAAGTGCAGTCCAGGACCACATCGCCATGACGATTGGCGTTGACGTGGAGACCACCTCGGGGTGCCTTACCCGTGATGGCGGCGGCGATATCAACGAAGTCGCCATACCTGTCGGTGCGTGCACCCAAGACAGAGTTGGCGAACACGATGGCGTTGGATTCGGCCCACGCAATGTGGCTTCCTTCATCGGGTCGGGAGTCCATTTGATAGGGCGCGCAGGTCCATGTTTGCCGGCAGCCAAGATCGACATAGGCTTGCATGAGTTCTCGCCCGCCCTGGGCCACCCATTTTTCTTTATCGGTGTTCTGCAAAATCAGACTTGGGTGGATGAGGTCAACCGAACCCACATTTACCGTGGTTGGGACCCGCACCTGCCCGCCGAGTTGAACGAGGCGCTGAGCAAAATCTAGGCCGGCCTGACCGTAGAAAATGCACCCATCAATATGCACCGACTCAATGTCGACGAGGTCTTGCGCACCACGGATGCGGCCTAGTTCGGTGATGATGCGCATCGATAGCGCGATGGCCGGGCCGTGATCCCCCTCGAGCATTGCCCGTTCCTGGTCATTGAGGGCAAGGGTCACACGGGCAACCGTACTGGGTCAGGGCATGGGATCAATGTGGGGGAGTTGTCGCACAACATCGGCAATAGCTTCGGGGATAGGTGCGGGCCGACGCGTATGTCGATCAACATAAACGTGCACAAACTGGGCTGTCGCACACAGCAGGGCATCAGCCTGGCGAAAAACACCGAGCCGGTAGGTGATGCTTGTGGTGCCCACGCGCGCGGTGGCTAACCCCACCTCAAGCACATCGGGAAAACCTGCCGGTGCGAGGTAGTCACAACGGCTGGACACAACCAACCCGATGCTGTCTAACGTGCTGACATCGACGCCGGTAGCTTCGATCAACCATCCATTAACTGCCGTGTCCAGATATGTGTAATACCAGGCATTATTGAGGTGCCCGTATTGATCGTTGTCTGCCCACCGAGTGTGCATCGTTCGGGCAATAGGGAAGTCGGCGCGGTGAAGACTGGCCTGCATCAACGCATCACCCTTCATCAAAGGTGATGATCTGACGAATCACATGGCCGGCAGCTAGGTCGTCCATGGCTTGATTGATCTGACTTAAGGGGATGGAGCCAGAACGAAGTCGCTCCACCGGCAGGCGACCGGAACGCCATAGGTCGATCATGGCCGGAATGTCACGCTCGGGGTTGGCCGCACCGAGATAGGAGCCCGCGAGCGTGCGTGACTCTGCGACAAGGGCAAGGGGTGAAATGGTGAGTTGATCATTGGGTGCCGGCAGACCAACAGTTACCGTCATGCCACCGGGGGCTGTGGCAGCAACGGCCTCAGCCAACACCGCCGCACTCCCGACAGCTTCTAGCGCAACATCGACACCGTGTGGGAGTACATCGCGTAGTGACTCCTGCGGTGATATCGCGTGGGTCGCGCCTACTTCCAGGGCGATGGCACGCTTGTGTGCATCAGGGTCAATCGCAATGATCACGTCCGCCTGCGCCGCGGCTGATGCCATGACCGCTGACATACCGACCCCGCCCAAACCCCACACGGCCACGCTTTGGCCCTCGCGCACAGCAGCAGTATTAAAGATGGCGCCCGCGCCGGTGAGCACTGCGCAGCCAAACAGCACAGCGACATCTAGTGGTACATCCTTGGGTACCACCACCACCGAGCCCTGGTCTACAACGGCGTAGTCGGCGAATGCAGACACACCGAGATGGTGTCGGATCGGCTCACCCTTTCGCGAGAGTCGAGACCCACCGGCGAGCATCTCGCCCGCACCATTGGCTCGGGCGCCGGCAGAGCACAGCGCGGGTCGATCAGCCAGGCACGCAGGGCACCGACCACACCGCGGTACGAATGTGAGCACCACGTGATCACCTGCCGCTATGTGCTCAGCCCGAGACTCCACCACCACACCGGAACATTCATGGCCGAGCAGCATCGGTACCGGGCGAACCCGGCTGCCATTGACCACCGACAGATCCGAGTGACACACACCAGCGGCGCTCATCTTCACCAGGAGTTCACCCGATTGCGGGTCGGCTAGATCCAACTCCGTGACCTCGATGGGTTGGCTAGATTGAAAGGGTGGTGCGTCGGCAATTCGATTGAGCACTGCACCGGTGATCTTCATCCCGTCAGCCTAACCGGACGAACCCACACCATGATGGCCCCGAAGACCGACAGCAGCGGAACGATCAAGAATGCGGTGCGCAAACCCACAACATCGGCCAAGGCACCCAGGGCAAAGGGCGCGATCATGATGGCCACCCCCGCCACGAGCAGCCCGATGCCGGAGGCGCGATCTGCCTGCTCGGGCACCACCCGAATTGTGCGAGCAATGGCCAACGGCCAATGAAGTGCGATACCGCAGCCGCTCACGAAAAGGAAAACCAGCATTACCCAGGCGATATTTATTGCCCACACCACAAGAAATGCCGTCGTGGACACGGCAAACGCCACAATCAATAACTTCTCCGGGCTGTATCGCTCGGCCAGTCGGCTTCCCACGATGCGGCCCACAATGAGCCCGGTCACCACGACCGTCAGCGATACCGCCGCGGCAGCGTCCTCGAAGCCGCCAAATTCACGCAACAGGTCCGCTGACCACAACGCAACGCAGTACTCCACTCCGGCGGCCGGCAGCATGACGAGCAAGGACCACCAAAACAATCGCGGCAACGTCGGCTGAGCGATGTCGGAATTACCGACCCTGGCCGGAGTGGCAATATTGAACGCAGCCAGCCGGTTGCCGCGCCACACCTCCAGCGCCACGAGAGTCCCTGCGAGCAGCCACAGGGCCGGGCGCCAACCCAGCGCCAACACCATCCCCACACCCACCCCACCAGCACCCAAGAGTCCAGCCATCGCTCCCATCGCATTGGCCTCAGACACAGCCGCCGGCGCTGATGGGCCTTGCTGCACAGCAAGAAACGCACTAAGACCGGCCACCATTAATGCGCCGCCGAGGCCGGCGATAAACACCGAGGTCAGCGTCACCATCGTTGGTCCGGCACTGGTGTAACCAAGAATTCCCATGATCATCAACACAGAACCCAGGCGCATTGCACCACCGCGGCCCAACCGCCGCGTTACCCGCCTATTGGCCGCTGACATGACCACCAGACCCGATGCCCATGCGCTCGCGTGCAGGCCGGCAACCGCCCGAGAGGTGAACTGTTCATCGCGGAGTAACGCGGTGGACGCGCCCAGGGAATACACGAACGCCCCGTAGGCCCCCATTTGGGCGTAGGCCACCCAGGTGGCTTGCGTTCGCGCAGGTCGCAACACCGGCGCCGACATGTGCGCAGAATAGGCCCATGCTGGATTGATCCATACTCACCTGCACTCTTCGCCACCACACCACCTTCCAGCCGGCGACGGTGATTGGGTTGATTTACACCAAACGGCTGTTCGGCGTTCGCGGCGGCAAAACTGCTGCCGAGGCCGACAAAGAAGAAGCCGCCATCGTCAATATCGAACAGGCAGCGGTCGTGTCTACGACAAAGTAGCGTTCAGATTCTGACACGATCCATTCATGGCAAATCCTCGCGAAATCACGGTCTCAAGTTCCACCCTGTGGCGCGTTGGTTTCATCGCGCTCGCCGTGATTGCCATCGGGCTGCTCATTCAGTTCTTTATCGAAGATGGCGGCGGGGTCATCTTCATCGTGCTGATGGCCTGGTTCTTCGCCCTAGCGATGAGCCCGGCGGTGGATTTTCTGGCCCGACGTATGCGGCGAGGTTTCGCCACCTTGATCGTGATGGGTGGAGTTGCCGGGTTCATTGCCCTTTTCCTTGCCGCTTTCGGGGCGCTGCTCGTTGACCAGTTGGCCCAGATTGTGCGCGCGATTCCCGATCTGTTCGCCCGTGCCGTGGAGTGGGTCAACTCCACCTTCGATACCGCCTATGACCCCAAAGCACTCCTCGCCCAAATCGACATCACCGACGCCGCCGTTCGCACATTCGCCACCGATATTGCCAGCGGAATTTTCAGTATCGCCACCTCCGTTCTCGGCAGTATTTTTGGCCTGTTCACCTTCGGACTCATCGCTTTCTATCTCAGCGCTGATGGACCGCGCCTGCGTCGATACATCGCTTCGCTATTCCCGGCTCGTTCCCAGGCTGTCCTCCTCAACGTATGGGATGTGACTGCCGAGAAGACTGGTCGATACGTTGCTGCACGCGCCATCCTGGCCACGGTGAACGGGGTTACCAGTGGCATCGTTTTCTTTGCTGTAGGCCTGCCCTACTGGTTGCCCATGGCCATCTGGACCGGTGTAGTCGCCCAGTTCGTACCGATGGTGGGCACCTACATCGCCATCATCTTGCCTGTCATCATTGGGCTTCTCAGTGGAAACCCGTGGATTGGTGTGATTGTGCTGGCCTGGGCGCTGCTCTATCAGCAGGTTGAGAACCTCACGATTGAACCGCGCATCTCCGCCCGTGCCGTCAACGTGAATCCGGCAGTCGCATTTATCTCCGTGCTGCTGGGCGCCGCTCTCTTCGGTGTAGCGGGCGCACTCCTGGCCATTCCCGTGACCGCAATGGTGCTCACTCTCGTGGGTATCTACGTCAAACGGCACGAACTCATCGAGGAACTTCATCAGGAGTCGGCGCCTGGAGAACATGGAGAAGACGCACTGAGCCCACCACTGGAATGAGGATGCTAATCATTCCCGGTTAGTTCGGGGTGGGGAGCGCCAGGTTTGGTTGGTGAGGGTGTTG
>JABAYF010000023.1:0-64644 GCA_018609125.1 Candidatus Nanopelagicales bacterium
TTGCCCCCCAACAACTTTATCCACAGGAAGGTCTTTTTTGAGCATCATGAACCGTCAGCGACCTAATTGATTGGGCAGCAGGCAATTTGGACAGGGCAGCGAACAACTTCAGCAGCATCGTCCACAGGCGCTCATTTTCCGTTGCCAGAGAGAACTTCACGCTTCTACTGTCGCGGTCATGCACGAGCATGTGGCCCTGGTTGAGCGAGTCCGCCAAGAGATCCGTCGTTCCGGCGTTGACCCGATCCGCGATGCTGCAGGTGCTCATGCGGTGATTGATGCGGCAATGGGTGCCTATTATGCCGAACGGCTTGAGTCCAATATGGATGCTGCAATTGACCCGGCGATCCTGCGCCGCCAGTTACGTGACTCCATTGCTGGGTTCGGGGCACTGCAAAAGTTCTTTGATGACCCCGAGGTGGAAGAGGTCTGGATCAATGAGCCCGGGCGTGTATTCATTGCACGCGCTGGTCGCAGTGAACTCACCACCACTGTTTTGACCGTGAACGAGGTGCGCGACCTAGTCGAACGCATGCTCGTGTGGTCAGGCCGACGTTTGGACACCTCGACCCCGTTCGTAGACGCGATGCTGCCCGATGGCAGCCGCCTCCACGTCGTAATACCTGACATCACCCGAGAACACTGGGCCATCAACGTACGCCGGTTCGTGCATCGACCGCGTCATATCTTCGACCTGGTGCCGCTGGGCACGCTGTCCACCCAGGCTGCAGCTTTTTTGGATGCCGCCATTGTTAGCGGTCTCAATGTGATCGTGGCTGGTGGCACTCAAGCCGGCAAGACCACGCTGTTGAACTCACTACTGGGCTGCGTACCTGCCAGCGAACGCGTAGTTAGCTGCGAGGAAGTTTTTGAAATTCAGTTGCCACATCATCCGGACTGGGTAGCCATGCAAACTCGCAATGTAAACCTCGAGGGAACCGGCGAAATCCCACTCCGCCGACTCGTGCGAGAAGCGTTGCGCATGCGTCCCTCCCGTCTCGTGGTCGGTGAGGTACGCCAGGCAGAAGCCTTGGACCTCCTGGTCGCGATGAATAGCGGCATGCCGTCTGCGGCAACGCTGCACGCGAATTCTGCCCGCGAGGCCGTCACGAAACTGTGCACCCTTCCCCTCCTCGCGGGTCAGAACATTTCTGCTGAATTCGTCATCCCCACGGTGGCGGGGTGTGTCGATATTGTCGTCCATACCGCCACTTTTCGAGATGGCAGAAGGCGAATTCGCGAAATCTGCGCGCTACCGGGGCGGGTGGAATCTGGGGTTGTCGAAGTGGCGGATATCTTCCGCGGTGATCAACATCACCTCGTTCGGGCCGGCGGGTTTCCGCCACACCTTGATCGATTTGAAGCTGCCGGAATCGATATCGGGCGCATTCTCGCCGAAGACGCCGGAAGCGCCGCGCCATGACTACGCTGCTCGGCGCGCTACTTGGCTTGGGAATAGCTTTGGGCGTACTCATGATTTCGGTGGGCGCTCGCTCATCAAGGCCGAAACCGATGCGCAAGGCATCAAAGCTACGCAGGATCATTGAGCGCTCGGCTACACCTCGGCTCACCCCTGTCGGGCTACTTGCAATGTGCTTCGCCGTCGGGATTGTTGCTTGCCTTATCGCCCTGGCAGTAACGGCGGTTCCCGCAGTGGCACTGCTCGCATTCATCATCGCCTCATACCTACCTATCAGCGTATTGAAACGTCGTGGAAATCGACGTAGCCGTGTCTTGCGCAGCGGTTGGCCCGACACCGTAGACACACTCGCGTCTGCGGTTAAGTCCGGAATGGCCCTTCCCGAGGCAGTATCTGACCTCGCAGTCCGGGGCCCGCTGCTGCTCCGCCCGGCTTTCGATGAGTTTCGTCGGGAATACCGATCAACCGGCTCCTTTGATCGCGCTATTTCGGCACTGCAGCAACGCATGACAGACCCTGTCGCGGATCGCGTGATGGCATCGTTGCGTATTGCACGTGATGTTGGGGGCAGTGACCTAGGCCGAGTGTTAGCGACGCTCAGTGACTTCGTTCGCCAAGATGCCCGTACGCGCGGCGAAGTGGAAGCCCGGCAAAGTTGGACGGTCAACGCCGCCAGGGTGGCCGTTGCTGCTCCTTGGATCACGCTGCTTCTGCTGTGCACCAGGGCGGAGGCGGTGGCGGCCTACTCAACGCCCACCGGTGGTCTCATCATCGGCGCCTGTGCGGTGATGTCGGTCGTGGCCTATCGCGTGATGATCGCCATTGGCAGACTTCCTGATGATCCGCGCTTGGTTCTGTCGAGTGCAGCATGAACGCCAGTTATGGTGCGCTACTCGGTTTGGTGCTCGCGGTGGGGCTGCTCACCCTCTTTGCTGGGATTGCGGCGAATCGCCGACCGAAGCTGGTGCACCGTCTCCACCGACGAGCCGGGGGCTCGATGGCCGTTGAGCCTGGCCCCGTACGCACACTCATTTCGGTTTTGTCACCGAGGATCACAATTTTGGGCAGGACGACATCGGCAGAGTCCAGCGAAGGTTTGCGCGGTCGATTGGCTAGTGCGGGTCGTCCGCAAGATATCGATCGATACCGAATCGAGCGGTTGTCCTGGATCGTTTTTGGTGGGGCCGGCGGAATCGCAGCAACCGCTGTACTCCTGGCCCGTGGCGGACAGCTATCGGTAGTTCTCCTCACTGTCCTGGTCGCCTTAGGTGGCTTTCTCGGGTTAGTGCTGCACGAACGTGCGCTACGTCGCAGCATTCGCAGACGAGCGGAACGCATGAGCGATCAACTACCCACCGTGGCGGAACTCCTCGCGTTTTCGGTAGCCGCAGGGGAAACACCGCTGGCCGCCATCCGTCGGCTACACGCAAATGTCGGTGGCGAACTTGCCGAGGAATTCGGCCAGGTCATCGACGATGTGCGCGCGGGTACCGCTTTCATCACGGCACTTACCCAGATGTCACGGCGCTCGGCCAGCGTCGCGGTAACTCGGTTTGTTGATGCACTCATCGTGGCCTCAGAACGTGGAACACCGATGGCTGAAGTTCTGCGAGCGCAGGCTGCCGACTCCCGAGCAGCAAGTCGACGACAGCTGATGGAGGGGGCTTCGAAAAAGGAATCTCTCATGATCGCACCCATCGTTTTTCTCGTCCTGCCAATGCTGGTCGTGATCGCCCTCTACCCCGGTGTCTACGGACTTTCCTTCACTGTTCCTTGATCACCATTTAACGAATGTCCATTAACCAACTATGCACAACAGAGGAGTTCCCGTGAACGCACTTCGTCGTCGTCTCTTTCAATTGATTGCTGATCTGACGTCACCGCGAAATGATCGTGGTGATGTACCCGGATGGGTCTTGGTGGCCGTGATGAGCGCGGGCCTCGTCACCGCACTGTGGTTGGTGGCAGACGATGCACTGACCGGCATTTTGGATCGAGCGATCAGTAGCGTCACCGGCCCGTGACTCGATGGCGAGCCCATGATGATCGCGGTAGCGCCGTTACCGACTTTGCTCTGGTGATGCCGCTCCTACTGCTCGTGGCAATGGCCGTGGTGCAGTTGGTCTTGACCATGCATGTGCGGTCCACGATGATCGCTGCGGCCGCCGAGGGTGCCCGTGCCGCGGCACTAGCGGGAGCCCAACCCCAGGCGGGTGAAGTGCGTACGCGTGAAGTGCTGGCTGAAGCGCTCGGGACGCAAACCGCGCAGATTCAGGCTAGCCGTATTCGAATTGCCGGTGCGCCTGCCATCCGGGTGCAGGTCACCGGCAACCTTCCCCTATTCGGCCTCGTGGGTCCGCAGGTACTGACCGTGGAAGGTCATGCTTTCGTGGAGCAGCCCTAATGCTGGTGCGTTTGCGCGGCCGCGACGACACCGGCTCGGCGGTCATCGAGTTCGTGGTGCTGGTGGTTCTGGTGCTGATGCCCCTGGTCTACGTGGTCATTGCCGTGATGCAGGTGCAGGCCGCCAGTTATGCCGCAACCCAGGCGGCAAGAGAGGCAGGTCGGGTCTTCGCTCAGGCTGACTCACCCGTGCAGGGTCGCCAGGTGGCCACGGCCGCTGCGGCCCTTGCTCTGGCAGATCAGGGTTTTTCGCCAGACCCTGCTCCGCTAGCGCTGACCTGTTCAACCACCGTGTGCCTGGCACCGGGATCAACCGTGGAAGCGCGTGTTTCGATGCGGGTCCGGCTGCCCTTCCTGCCAGACTGGCTAGCTGAAACGACCGCAGGCTCCATCCCGATCACGGTCACACATCAAACACCCGTCGATGTTTATCGAACCTCCTCATGAGGGCTCCAGCAGCGGCGAAGCGTCACGATGGGGGCAGCATCATGGTGGCGTCCATTGGTTTCATCGTGATCTGCATCCTGGCGGTTGGCGTTGTTGTCGACGTCACGTCGGTCTTCATCGCCCGACGTAGCTTGCAAGCTGCCGTTGATTCAGCAGCGTTGGCGGGTGCTCAGGCCATTGACCTTCCGACCTATTACCAGCAGGGGGCAGGGGAAGGCATCGTGTTGGAAGCGGCACAGGTACGGGCTCGGGTGCGTGCCCAATTGCGGTCAACCCCGCAGGTGGTGCTCACGCGTGTGCAACTCGATAGTGAGGTGGTGGTGGTTACCGCCCGCACCACGATGCGTCCACCCATGAGTGGCTGGCTGACCGGTCTTGGTGCCCAAACCCTCACCGCCCAGGCGGGTGCGCAGCTGATGTATCGACCGGGCTAGGTCACACCGGATCGCGGGTATCCAGGCGCTGGGCCATTCACGCTCGGGAGCCTGCGTGGTTCAGTCAGCTGGTTCAGACATAGAGTGACACACCGTGGACGCTGCCGAAATCGAGGAATCCCTGTCGCATATGCGCCAGATTCTCAACAGCGTCGAGGCAGTGCTGGATTTGCCCGCCATGCGGCTAGCGGTGATTGACCTTGAGACAGAGGCCGGCGCGCCCGATTTGTGGGACGACCAGGTGCATGCCCAGGCCATCACGTCACGGCTTTCCTTGATGCAGGGTGAGATTAGACGTGTGGAGTCGCTACGTCGGCGCGTTGATGACCTCGCTGTGCTTGTGGAATTAGCCGAGGATGAAGATGACGCGGATAGTCGGGCTGAGGCCGCCCGAGAACTGACGTCGCTAGAAAAACTCCTCGCCGAACTTGAGGTGCGAACGCTGCTGTCGGGGGAGTACGACATGCGTGAAGCGCTGGTAACCATTCGAAGTGAAGCCGGTGGCGTTGATGCGGCCGACTGGGCAGAAATGCTATTGCGTCTGTACCTGCGCTACTGCGAACGGCACGGCTGGCCAATTGAGGTGTACGACACTTCGTATGCGGAAGAGGCCGGCATCAAGTCGGCTACGTTCGCGGTGAAAGCGCCCTATGCCTACGGAACGCTTTCGGTGGAGCAGGGCACCCATCGGTTGGTTCGCATTAGCCCCTTTGACAATCAGGGTCGACGGCAAACATCCTTCGCCGCTGTAGAGGTATTACCGGTAACGGAGCAAACCGACCACGTTGAGATTCCCGAAAATGAGATTCGCATCGACGTGTTCCGCTCCTCGGGTCCCGGCGGACAGAGCGTGAACACCACCGACTCTGCGGTGCGGATGACACATCTGCCGACAGGAATCATCGTGACCTGCCAGAACGAAAAATCCCAGATTCAAAACCGGGCTGCTGCGATGCGTGTGCTGCAATCGCGATTGCTTGAGTTTCGACGCCGTGAAGATCAGGCCAAGATGAATGCCTTGAAGGATGACTCAGCCGGCTCGTGGGGTACCCAGATGCGCTCCTATGTGCTGCACCCGTATCAGATGGTGAAAGATCTACGCACCGAACACGAGACAGGCAACACCGCTGCGGTGCTCGACGGCGAAATTGACGACTTTGTTGAGGCCGGGATTCGGTGGCGACGACAGACCGAAGGTGCGAACCACTAGAGGCGGATCAATTGGGGAGGCAGTACTTTCCATCGTTTCGCAAATTGATTAGTCCGTCACTCGCCAACCCGGAAAGGGCCCGCTCCGCCTGTGCTTCATCGGCCCAGACGTAATCGCTACCGGCCCGCACGGTGTTGAGGTCTAGCGCTTCTACGTCATTGCGCAGCATCGCCAAAATGTGTCCGCGAGCCTGCCGGTCTGATCCGACATATTGAGGTTGGCGACGCGGCGGTTGGACAGGTGGGGGAGACCCGGCCGCTACCCAGGCGCAGTTGGTCACCAGCGGGCAATGATTGCAGTCTGGTTTTTTCGCCGTGCACACCAATGCACCGAGTTCCATGAGTCCGGCCATCCACTTGGTCGCACCATCTGCAGGCATGATCGACCAGGTGAGTTCGCGTTCGGCGCGAGTCACCTGCCCAGTGGGCAGTGCCTGGCCCTGTAGATAGCGAGCAAGTACTCGCCGAACGTTTGTGTCCAGGGTGAGAGCTGGAATGTCGAAAGCGAAAGCGCGCACCGCACCGGCGGTGTATTCACCCACGCCAGGTAGGGATAGCAGGGCATCGAGGTCGCTTGGAACGAACCCGCCGTGGTCGGCAACGATCACCTGCGCGGCCCGGTGCAAACGAATTGCGCGGCGTGGGTAGCCCAGGCGATCCCAGGCCCGAATAACCTCAGAGGTGGGCGATGCCGCCAGATCGGCCGGGGTGGGCCAGCGGTTCATCCAGGCCCGCCAGGTCGGCAAAACTCGGGCCACCGGGGTCTGTTGAAGCATGATTTCGCTCACCAAAACTGGCCACGCCCACGACCGATTATCGGTGGAATTGGGTCTGCTCCGCCACGGCAACTCACGACAATTTGTGTGAAACCAGGACAGAACTAAAGTAGTGAATGTGGAGTCGCTATCAGTCGAAGGAGGTGCATGCACCCATGGATGCTGACACGCATTACCCAATAAGGCGATACCGTGCCTCCTCGTGAGTACCATCATGAATCCCGTCGGGTCCCAGGCCCCAGGCGTTTACTGGCGCCGGCGCCTGGTGGTCATTGGCGTGCTCGTGCTGATTTTCTTCCTCGTGTGGTTCCTGTTCTTCCGAGGCGGAGACGGCGACGGTGGCGATGCCGGACCAACTCCGGCACCCTCGCCCACCCAGTCAGCGACAACTACCCCGACTCCGGCGCCCACTACTCCGCCGGTGCCATCACCCACGCGCACCGACGACATTTGTCTGGATCAAGACATTCTGGTTGAAGCATCCTCGGAGCTACCCATTTATCCGGTGGGCAGCACACCCACGCTGAAGCTCACGATCACCAACATCGGCACCGTGGAATGCCGCCGCAATGTTGGGCCCGGCGCTAATGAACTACGAATCGAGTTGCAGGGCCAGGTGCTGTGGTCATCAGATGACTGCAATCCCAACGACGCCTCCGACATCATCTCCTTCCTCCGCGGTGATGAGTTCACCACCCAGCTGATGTGGGATGGTCGCACCAGCGCGGCCGGTTGCCCATCGGATCAACCGTTACTCGATGCGGGGGAGTACACGGTGGTTGGCCGCAACGGCACCATTGAAAGCTTGCCGACCGCGATTCGGTTGGAGTGATACCGAACCTGCTAGGACAACTCTTCGAGTCGTTCAACCGCGGCTTTCAGGTGCGTGAGTTCATAGAGCACATCGGAGTGGGCGGAAATTCGTTCTCGTGAACCCTTGGGTACCAGGATGCGTCGGTAGCCGAGTCGAACCGCTTCACTGACTCGGGCGGCCAGGTGGGGTACGGGGCGAATATCGCCCGACAGCGCGACCTCACCGATGGCGATGACATTGGCCGGTACCGCCGTATCGCGCAGCCCAGATGCGATAGCGAGACAAATCGCTAGATCGGCACCGGGGTCACCGATTCGGGCGCCGCCCACCGTGGCCACGAAGAGATCGCGCCCGCTGAGTTTGGTGGTGGTAAATCGATCGGTGACCGCGGCCAGGGTGGCCACCCGCGTGGTGTCGATGCCGGTCACGATGTGTCGATGGTTTTGGGAGGTGCCTAAAAGCACCTGAATTTCAGCAATGAGCGCGCGGCGGCCCTCCATGGTGACGGTGACGCACGTGCCGGCGACGGGTGAATCACGTTGACCGCGGAACAACTCCGAGGGATCGACCACCTCGCGCAGGCCACTCTCGGTTTGCTCGTAGGCGACGACCTCATCTGCTGGGCCATAGCGGTTCTTTGTGGCGCGAAGGAGACGCAGCGAGGTGGCCCGATCGCCTTCAAAGGTAAGTACGGTGTCGACCAAATGCTCAAGTGCCCGCGGGCCTGCCACGGTGTTTTCTCGAGTTGACTGGCCCACGAGCAGAACCGGAACACCTCGTTCTTTTGCGGTGCGGGTGAGGGCCTGGGTGACCTCTAGTACCTGTGCCACCCCGCCGGGGCGACCGTCGACGTTGGCCGAGGCCATGGTTTGGACTGAGTCGACGATGACCAGTGCGGGCTTGAGCGCGTCGATGTGTCCGATCGCGTTGGCGACATTGGTTTCATCGGCAACGAGTAAGTTTTCGTGGATGGCGCCAATGCGGGTAGCGCGAATACCGATTTGATCGGCTGATTCTTCCCCGGTTACGTAGAGCACCGGTGCCGATTGTGACCTCGCAACGGAGTGAGCGACGGCAAGGACGAGGGTGGACTTACCAACCCCGGGTTCGCCGGCCACGAGCACCACTTGACCGGCGACCAGACCACCGCCGAGGCAGCGATCGAACTCACCGAGACCGGTGGTGGTGCGCTCAGCCCGCGCGGATGCCAGCGAGCCCACCGGATGCGCGGTGCGCCGAGGAGCGGCTGATTTCGTGCGCACACCTGGACTGCTCGTGGCGCGGGGAGCTTCGACCATGGAACCGAACTCTTTGCACTTTGGGCAACGGCCAACCCAGCGCAGGCTAGCTGCCTGGCAGGCGGAGCAGGTGTAGGTCACCTCTGATTTGGCCACGGTGGGCAGCGTACGTGGTGTGTCAGACAGGTGGTACCGGGTCAGCGGGATGTACCGCTAGGGCGCGCCGACCCTGGGTGTCGCGTACCTGCGCGAGTAGCTTCACTCGCTGTGCGCAGTGCTCGGCGACAACTTCATATGCGCCGAGGCCCATCAGCGCGACCAATTCATCGCGGTGGGTGAGGTACACCGGTTCACTCGCGGTGTGCGCTTCAGTGTTGCCGCTGCAATACCAGTCCAGATCGTGACCGCCGGCCCCCCATGCGCGCCGGTCGTATTCGGTGATCGTCACGATCTCCCGTTCGGTGCCATCGGGTAGCTCTTCAGTGTCGAAGGCACGTCGCATGGGTACCTGCCAGCACACCTCGGGTTTGGTCTCGACAAAGGACACGCCCTCGCGTTCGGCGAGGTGGTGCAGGGCACAGCCGTAACCACCGGCGAAGTCGGGCGAGTTGTGAAAGATGCAGGCGCCCTTGACCACTCGGGTCTTGCGCTCGCCCTTGTCCGGCCCGCTTTTAACCTCTTCCGCGAAACCAGACTTGTGTCCGGTTTTGTAGTGCTCCCAGTCAGCCTTGGTGAGTTTCTTCACCCACGACTTCACGCGCTTTTCGTCGGCGGCGTCACTAAAGTGGGCGCCCAGGGAGCAGCAGCCGGCCAGTGGCGCCGTGTCGTCGATACCACGGCAACCACGACCAAAAATGCAGGAGTAGCGCGATGTCAGCCAGGTGAGGTCGCAGCGGAACTGCTGATGGGGGTTGGCCGGGTCGGCGAACTCTAACCAGGCGCGGGGGAAATCTAAGGGGACTTCGACCACCAGGTCAGCCTAGATGCTCCGGCAGGGAGTAGCGTCAGCGACGTGCGATTAGGTGTCTTAGACGTGGGTTCTAACACAATTCATCTGCTCGTAGTCGATGCCCACTACGGCGCTGCCCCACTACCGGCTTCAAAATCCAAAAAGGTGCTTCGGCTCGCCGAAAATCTCGGTCCGGACGGGTGCATAGCCGCCACCACCATTGACCAACTCATCGCGTTCATCCGGGAGGCACTCGTTTCGGCCGAGGATCTCGGGGTCACCGAGATCATTGCTTTTGCGACATCGGCGATTCGGGATGCTCCCAACGGCGATGAAGTGCTCGCCGCGGTGTGTGACCAGACCGGTGTTGAGTTAGACATCCTCAGCGGCGAAGCAGAGGCACGATTGACCTACCTGGCCGTTCGCCGATGGTGGGGGTGGTCGGCAGGCCGCATTCTCATGATCGATATCGGCGGTGGGTCGCTGGAAATCGCAGCCGGAACGGATGAGGAACCAGACATCGCGGTGTCCCTGCCGTTGGGCGCCGGCCGGTTGACCCGTGACTTCATGGCGAGTGATCCACCCGATCCGGACAGTGTGCGCGAATTACGTCGCCATGTGCGCACTGCGATCGCAGAGGTGGCTGGTCGCGTGACCAGGGCGGGTGAGCCGCGTTTATGTGTTGCCACGAGCAAGACGATGCGCCAGTTGGCGAGAATCACCGGAGCCGCCGCGTCCAGTGAAGGTCTGCACGTGCGCCGCGTTCTGCGCCGAGAAGATCTGCATTCCTGGGTGATGAAACTTGCCGAGATGACATCGCCAGATCGTGCGCGGTTGCCCGGAGTCTCCGAGTCGCGTGCCCCGCAACTGGTGGCCGGGGCAATCGTTGCCGAGGCTGCGATGGACATTCTCGGGGTTGCCGCCCTCGACATTGGCCCCTGGGCGCTACGCGAGGGTGTGATCCTGCGCCACCTTGACGGGCTACCACGATGACTGACTTGGGGGTCGACGCAGGTCTCACCGACACCGAGGTTGCGGAACGAATCTCCCGCGGTGAGTTCAATGATGCGCCCTCGGCGCATTCACGCAGTCTGGCCAGCATTATTCGCTCCAATACGTTCACCTATTTCAATGCACTGATCGGCAGTTTCTGGATCGTCATGCTGTTCGTCGCACCGATTCAAGACTCCCTGTTCGGATTCGTGATCGTGGCAAACACATTGATCGGGATCACCCAGGAATGGCGAGCCAGTCGCACACTGGCGAAACTTTCGGTGGTGGGCGAAGCCCAAATCATGGTGCGTCGAGACGGGGTCAATGTGGAGGTGAGTCCGCGAGGGGTGGTGCTCGATGACCTAGTGGTGCTGCGCACAGGTGACCAACTCGTGGTGGATGGCGAAGTGGTGGAATCTGATGGTCTAGAAATTGATGAGAGTTTGCTCACCGGTGAAGCGGACCCGGTAGATAAAGACGTGGACGATATCGCCATGTCCGGCTCGTTTGTGGTGGCCGGATCTGGGGCCTACCGGGCCACGCGGGTGGGGAAGGATTCCTTTGCGGCTGGTTTGACCACCCAGGCTCGGGTATTCACGCTGACCAGGTCAGAACTCCGCGATGCCATTAACTCCTTCATTCGGTTGGCGTCGATTCTGATCATTCCCATCGGCGCGCTGCTGATGTGGTCTCAATTGCTTGCAGAGCAACCGGTCAAGGACGCCATCCGCGGCACCATCGCCGGTGTGGTGACGATGGTGCCAGAAGGACTGGTGCTGCTGACCAGCATTGCCATGGCCGTCTCGGTTATCCGTCTTGCCCAGCGCAGTGTGCTCGTTCAGGAACTACCGGCTGTTGAGGTACTGGCACGGGTGGACACCATGTGTGTGGATAAGACCGGCACGTTGACCGAACCCGGCATGGCAGTGCAAGAAGTTGTACCCATCGATACGAGCGCGGACCTACCCGCCATCCTGGGTGCCCTTGGCTCGGCAGAAGAATCACCTAACCCGACCCTGCGGGCGATTGCCGAGGCGTATGTCACGCCGCCAGGGTGGAACCTCACCGCGTTGCTTCCCTTTTCTAGTGCCCGAAAGTGGTCTGCTGCAACATTTACTGGACGCGGCACATACTTCCTTGGCGCCCCCGAAGTGTTACTTGAGCATGGTCATGCCGACGTTCTCACGCGTGCAGACGAGCGGGCCGCCCAGGGTGCTCGGGTACTGGCTGTCGCTCGCAGCTTAAGTGAGGAACCACCAAACGTTGAATCGGGCGCGGGTGAAGTGGTTCCGTTAGCGCTGGTCATCATCGACCAGGTGCTACGACCGGATGCGGCTGAAACTGTGGCCTATTTCCTTGATCAGCAGGTTCGAGTCAAAGTAATCTCTGGTGATAACCCGGTCACCGTGGGGGCTATCGCGGCCCGTGCCGGCATCCCCGGAGCTGATCAGCCGATGGATGCGCGAGATCTGCCCGAGGATCCAGCCGGGTTGGCTGAACCAGTTGATGTACATGCAGTTTTCGGACGCGTTACCCCGACCCAAAAGCAAGCAATGGTTGGCGGGCTGCACCTTCGCGAACGGACCGTCGCGATGACCGGGGACGGGGTAAATGATGTGCTGGCGCTAAAGCAGGCTGACCTTGGCATTGCGATGGGTTCTGGTGCGCCTGCCACAAGAGCCGTGGCGCAGATCGTGCTGATGAAGAATAAGTTCTCGGTGATGCCCAGCGTGGTCGCCGAGGGTCGACGGGTGCTTGGCAATATTGAGCGCGTCGCCGATGTGTTCATCACCAAAACCTTTTATGCATCCGTAATCTCACTCGTGGTCGGGCTGAGCGCCGTGGCGTCGTTGCTCTTCGCAATCGATGCGGTGGAGTTCCCCTTCCTGCCACGGCACTACACGCTGATCAGCGCGCTCACCATTGGCATACCGGGGTTCTTTCTTGCACTTATGCCCAATACGCAACGTTTTCGTCCCGGTTTCCTCAGGCGCGTGCTCCTCTTTACGGTGCCAGCAGGGGTGATTGCGGCCGGGGTTTCGCTGGGTAGTTATTCGTGGGAATTGGGGGTTGCAGACAACGTTGATGATGCTCGAACAGCTGCAACGGTCACACTTTTTCTTGTGGCAACCGCGGTACTGGCGCAGTCTGCGCGCCCGCTCAACCCGCTGCGCTGGGGCATTGTTTTATCGATGGTTTTACTCTTCGTCTTGGTTATCGCAGTTCCGGTCGGTGCGAGCTTTTTTGCCCTGACCATTTCACTTGGCCCAAACATGTTGGCACCGCTGATGTTCGGGCTCATGGGTGCAATGTTGGTGTGGATTGCCACCATCGTGACTGACCGATGGCGACGACCTCAGTGACGTCAATACCTGTTGCTCTGTCGTCTTCTTCAGTTTATCCCGAGTCCACCGCTGCTGCATTTGAAATCGCGGCCGCATTGGGTTATGACGGAGTTGAAGTCATGGTGATGAACGATGCAACGAGCCAGGACTCGGTAGCGTTACGCCAATTGCGCGAGCACTACCAAGTTCCCATTATCGCCCTGCACGCACCATGCCTTTTGGTTACTCAGCGTGTGTGGGGTACCGATCCGTGGGGAAAACTTATTAAGGCACAGCAAGCAGCGGAGTTGCTGGATGCCAAGACGGTAGTCGTTCACCCGCCATTTCGGTGGCAGCGTGACTATGCACGAGATTTTGTGGCAGGTCTGGAGCGAATGCGGTCGGCCACCGACGTGCAGTTTGCCGTGGAAAATATGTATCCATGGCGGGCCCGATCGCGCGAGGTAGGTGCTTATGCGCCCGGCTGGGATGTGCGCGATGAGGACTACGCCCACACCGTGCTCGACCTTTCGCACACGTCGGTTTCAGGAACCGATGCGGTCCTCATGGCGCATGACCTGCGGGATCGGTTAAGTCATGTACATCTGGCTGATGGCAGCGGATCTAATCGAGACGAACATCTCGTGCCCGGGCGCGGTAATCAACCATGCGCGGAGGTCTTGCGCGATCTCGTACAACACGGTTTCATCGGCACCGTTGTGGTCGAGGTTTCCACGCGTCGCGCTGCGTCACGGCAGGAGCGATTGGTCGACCTTGCTGAGGCGCTGGCCTTCGCGCGGGAACACCTCACCTCGACGGCCGCTAACGGACCGCACAGTTAGGCTGATCGTCATGGCAGCCGATGCAGGTGGAGGTATAGGTGCGTCTGGTGGCCCCGATTCTGGTGGCTCGTCGGTGGGCATCGGTGGACTTGATCCGCGTGCGGCAGTTCTGGCAGCCGCTCGAGGAGCATTCGCAGCCAGGGGCTACGCCCGAACCACGATCAAGGGTGTGGCTGCAGCCGCCGGGGTAGCGCCAGAGGTCATGCGTCGGTACTACGACAACAAGGGAGACCTATTTGCAGCGGCGATGCGTCTGCCGACGGAGCCGTCCGTAGCGGTGCCCGCTCTCCTCGCTCCCGGAATCGAAGGACTAGGCGATCGCCTGGTGCGTTTCACCCTGGACGCTTTGGAGGACCCCGAGGTTCGCGCTGATCTGCTCGGCATCGTCAAGGCAGGTGGCAATGCCTACACATCTAGTCGGACTTTTCAAGAGTTCATTGAAGCTGGAGTGATCGACCGCGTCGTCACCGTCTTAGGTGTCCCCGATGCTCGAATGCGGGTGGCGCTGATCAGTTCCTACCTGCTCGGCATCGCAACGGCGCGCTATGTCCTGCGCATCGAACCCCTTGCTTCCGCTTCGGAAGAACACATCGTACGCATGGTTGGTCCAACCCTGCAGGGGCTCATAGATCCTCGTATTCCACTCGCGACTGATCCGAGAGAAGCTGGCGGCGCCGACCTGTGATCGCCATTTTGGGTGCGGGCGTGATGGGCGAAACATTTATCGCCGGGCTGCTTGCCAGCGGGACCGCTGCTAGCGACTTAGTCATGAGTGAAAAGTTTGCTGCACGAGCCGCAGAGATGAGTGCAAAATATCGGGTACCGGTGCGAGAACCCGCCGCCGCAGCTGCCGAAGCCGATGTCATTCTCATCGTGGTTAAGCCGCACGATGTTGCGCCGTTGCTCGCCCTGATCTCAGGTGATGTTAGGCCCGGAACCATCGTCGTTTCGCTGGCAGCGGGAATCACTCTGGCTGATTTGCATCGCGGTCTAGGTACTGGCGTTGTCTGCATGAGAGCCATGCCCAATACGCCAGCGCTGGTTGGGGCCGGCATGACGGTGCTATCAGTTGACGCCAATACTTCGGCTGCAGACGAAGCCCGCATCAAGGCGCTCCTCGACAGTGTCGGTGAAACAGCGTGTTTGCCAGAGGAACTACAAGATGCAGTGACGGCCATCTCCGGTAGCGGGCCCGCCTATGTTTTTGCTTTCATGGAGGCGCTGGAAAAGGCCGGCGTTGAGATGGGACTGCCGGCGGAAGTCTGCCGCAAATTAGTGCAGCAGACAGTTTATGGGGCGTCGAAATTGGCGATGGAATCTGAAACCGACCCCGGTGAACTTCGGCGTCGGGTGACCTCTCCCGGAGGTACAACGCAGGCTGCGCTCACCGAGTTCAACGCGGGTGGGTTCGGTGATTTGATTGATCGTGCAGCGCATGCTGCACGAGATCGCAGTCAAGAACTTGGATCAGCTGGTCAGCGTGGGTGAGTCACTCACGGTGGTCTGGGACGACGCGCTGAAGGCCTACGATTTTGGTCCGGGCCATCCCCTGGCGCCGGTCAGAGTTCAACTGGCTATGCGGCTGATCTCTGATTTCGGATTATTGGGTCACAACGGGGTCGATGTGCACAGTCCGGTTACTCCCGCCTCCATTGATGATGTGCTTCGTGTTCATGATGCGGCGTATGTTCAAGCGGTGCAGCGAGTTTCGCATGACTCGACCAAGACTGACCTGGCTCGGGGCTTAGGTACAGCCGATGATCCGGTATTTGCCGGCATGCATGAAGCATCGCTGCTCGTCTGCGGTGCGACCATGGCCGCAGCGCGCGCTGTGCACCGGGGAGATTCGCTGCACGGGGTCAATCTTGCCGGTGGACTTCATCACGCGATGCCCGGTGCGGCGTCAGGTTTTTGCGTATATAACGACATCGGTGTCGCGATCGCATGGTTACTGGCTCAGGGCGTGGAGCGCATTGCCTACATTGACGTTGATGTGCACCACGGAGATGGTGTTCAGGCCATGTTCTATGACGACCCGCGCGTGCTCACCATCTCCATTCACGAGAGTCCGAAGTCGCTATTTCCCGGTACGGGATATGCAACCGAGACCGGTGGCCCCAATGCGCAAGGCAGCGCCGTCAACATCGCACTCCCTGCGGGCACCGGCGATCAGGGATGGTTGCGTGCGTTTCAGGCAGTGGTGCCAGATGTCCTGGAAGCCTTTGCTCCACAGATAATCGTGAGTCAGCACGGTTGTGACAGTCACTTTGATGACCCGCTTGCCCACCTGACCCTGTCGATTGACGGCCAACGTGCGAGCTATGAATCGATCCATCGTTGGGCGCATCGGTTCTGTGATGGTCGCTGGATAGCGGTGGGGGGTGGCGGATATGAGTGGGTCGATGTGGTGCCCCGAGCGTGGACGCACCTCGTTTCTGAGGCGGCCGGTCACCCGATTGCCCCGGATACTGCCGTTCCCGAAAGTTTTGGTGATTTCGTGCAGGAGGCCCTGGGCCGTCCAGCACCGGCTCATATGACCGACGGACGTCATCCGTGGGCGAAACCCTTCGACGCTGGATTCGATGCAAATGACCCGGTCGATAGCGCGGTCCTAGAGACCAGGGCGGCGGTTTACCCCTGGCACGGACTCGCGGTTGACCCTGATCCATGGTTTTAGTGGGCCCATTCTTGGGATTGCCTGCACGCGGGGGAGTCCTAGCCACTAACCTTCCAGTCGATACCTGGAGTTGAGGAGAGCGACCGGATGGCCGAGCCAAATGAAAGCGCCCCGCGCGAAAGCGCTGGCATGCCGAGTTCGATGTCGGCGGTTACCTTCATGACCGTTGCTGAAGTGGCGTCGGCTTTGCGGGTGTCGAAGATGACCGTCTACCGACTGGTGCACTCCGGTGAACTTCCCGCCGTGCGCGTGGGTCGCTCGTTTCGCGTACCCGAGAAAGCAGTGCAGGAGTACCTACGTACCTCCTTCTTTGAGGCCGGCTAGGGCGATGAGCACCGCGGCACCTGTGGGAGATCGCCCCGATGTGCACCGAGCACTCGGGTTGAAGTAGGGTCAGGCGATCCTGAAAGAGGAGTTGCCGAAACGCTCGGCCGACTCACCGTCTTACGTCAGTGAATGAGGTCGTCGATGGGCTCCGTGGTCAAAAAGCGCCGCAAGCGCATGGCCAAGAAAAAGCACCGCAAGCTGTTGAAGCGCACGCGGGTGCAGCGCCGCAATAAGAAGTAAGCCCATCTGGATGTGCTCGTGGGTACGCTGACGCCCATGGGTCGGACAATCCTCGTCACGGGAGCCGCACGCCATTTGGGTGCGCGCATGTGTCGCGTGCTGTCTCATGAGATGTCCGTCGATCGGGTGATCGGCGTTGATGTGGTGCCGCCAAGATCAGATCTTGGTCGCGCGGAATTTATTCGAGCAGACATCCGTAACCCGGTGATCGGCAAGATTATTGGCGCCGCTGCGGTCGACACGGTTGTTCACATGGGGGTCATTGCCACCCCACTGCAAGCCGGTGGGCGTGCGACCATGAAAGACATCAACGTGATCGGCACAATGCAATTGCTCGCAGCGTGTCAAAAGTCTGACTCTGTCCAGCGCCTCATCGTGAAATCGACGGCCTCCGTCTACGGTTGCGGCCCACGTGATCCGGTGATGTTCACCGAAGAAACTGCCCCCCAACACCCACCCACGTCGGGTTGGGCTAAGGACTCCGTTGAGGTTGAGGGCTATGTGCGGGGGTTTGCGCGCCGGCGTAGTGACGTGGCTGTCACGATTTTGCGCTTCGCCAACATTATTGGCCCCGATGTAGATACCGCGATGACCTCGTATTTTTCCCTGCCGGTCATTCCGACCGTTTTCGGCCATGACGCCAGGCTTCAGTTCGTGCACGAGGACGATCACCTTGAAGCCACCCGGTTGGTGAGCCTGAGTGAGGAACCCGTGAGCGGGGTTTTCAACGTGTCCGGTGCTGGCGTGATCATGCTTTCCCAGGCCGTTCGCCGTATCGGTCGCCCGGCGCTGCCGGTGATCGGCGGACTGCTCGGCACCGCTGGGCGCAGCATGGGATCAACGGGTCTCGCTGATTTTTCGGCGGAACAGGTGCGATATCTGACCTTCGGGCGTGCGATCGATACATCCAGAATTGAAGATGAGTTGGGGTTTTGGCCGCGCTGGACAACGGCTGAGGCTTTTGCTGATTTTATTCGAGGTCACCATGTGCAGCCGCTGGTACCCACAGCATCGTTACTATCTGCTCAACAGCGCATATTGTCAGTGCTGACCACGGTGGGTGGTTTGGTACCAACTCGAGCGGGCGGGAGCCACGGTGGGTGACGCACAGGTTTTCGCGTTCGATGCTGATGCACGCCGCCGTGGCGAAGAGCCCGGTGGTGTGCAAAGCGTTTCCGGTGTTGACGCTGCAACGCCTGAACCTGATGCCGGCGACGAGGTCGGTGCCCTAGATCGGGCGGCCGACTTCATTCGCCGCAGGCTCACCGGTGAGTACGAGGTTGATGAGTTTGGCTTTGATCCGCAACTACTAGACACGGTGTTGATGGCTGCGATGCGTCCGCTTTATCGGTCGTGGTTTCGGGTTCAGGTGCAAGGGTTGGACAACGTGCCTGACGAGGGTGGCGCCCTGGTGGTGGCGAATCATTCCGGCACCATTCCCGTCGATGCCGTCATGACCCAGTTGGCCCTACTCGACGATCACCCCGCACAGCGTCATCTGCGCATGCTCGGAGCTGACCTGGTGTTTCGGTTGCCGGTGGTGAGTGAGATTGCCCGCAAAGCCGGTCACACGCTGGCATGCATGCCAGATGCGGAAAGACTTCTTTCGGCCGGTGAGGTCGTGGGTGTGTGGCCGGAAGGGTTTAAGGGCATTGGAAAACCCTTTACCGAACGCTATAAGTTGCAGCGTTTTGGTCGCGGTGGATTTGTGGCCGCCGCTGTGCGCACCGGTGCTCCGATTATTCCCACTGCCATCGTCGGCGCAGAAGAGATCTACCCCAAAATCGGCAATGCAAATGCGCTTGCTCGTTTACTGGGGATTCCATATTTTCCGCTCACTCCAACGTTTCCATGGCTTGGCCCACTCGGACTGGTGCCGCTGCCAAGTCGGTGGATCATCTCTTTCGGCGAGCCGATCCCTACCGATCATCTCCCCGCGGGGGCCGCCGATGACCCGATGCTGATTTTGGAAATGACCGACCGGGTGCGAGAAACAATCCAACAGAGTCTGTATCGGGTGCTTGTGCAGCGTCCATCAGTTTTTCGTTGATCTAGCGTCGAGCCAGGCGCCCGGCGGCATAGCCCAGGGACATGCCAGCGGCCACTCCCATGCCGGCGGCGAACGCCGGTGCTGCTTTGCGCACGTGTGCGCGGCGGCGAAAATCTCGCACGGGCCAGTCATTTGCCTGGGCATGGTGGCGCAGGGTTGAATCGGGATTGACTGCGATGGGCCGCCCAACACTGGCGAGCATCGGAATGTCGTTAGCGGAGTCTGAGTAGGCCGAGCAACGCGTGAGATCCAGGTTTTCGCGAAGTGCAAGCGCGCGAACTGCCTCCGCTTTGGCGACTCCGTGCAGGGGGCTGCCCACAAGGCGACCGGTGTAGATGCCATCCACCACCTCGGACACGGTGCCCAATGCCCCGGTGAGGCCAAGGTGTGCGGAAACGATGGTTGCTAATTCAACCGGGGTGGCCGTCACCAGCCAAACACGTTGACCGGCATCAAGATGTCCCTGCGCCAAGGCGAGAGTTCCTGGAATCAGCTTGTCTACCAGGGACTCAGCGAACACTTCCTGACCGAGATCAACGAGTTCACGTACTGAACGGCCCGCCACGAAGGACAGGGCAGCTTCGGTAGCGGAGGCCATGTCTTCTGGGTCCTCCGACCCGCTCAGCACGAACTTCAACTGCTTGGCGGCGAAACCCATGAGCTCGGCGGTGGAGAAAAACCGACGCCTGGCCAGGCCAGCCGCGAAGTGAAAAATGCTTGCGCCCTTCATCAGGGTGTTATCGACATCAAAAAAGGCGGCACCCCTTGGATCGCGACCGGGATTGGCTTCGGCTACGTCGGCCGCTGCCGCCGCGGCCACTCCGGCGGTGCGGTAGGAGTTCAGCACGCTTTGCCTATCCCGGCTAGCGGCGGGTGAGTTGCTCACGGCTACAGCGTAGGCCAGCAGTGGCGGTAGCCGGGAAACCCCTGCGCGTTGCACACTGGCCACCGGAAATCATCGCGTGACACCATGGTGGGGTGATGGAAGGCGATGTGGTCCCTGCTGCAAGCCGGGTCGAACTCATCACCCGCGCCGGTTGTCACCTGTGTGACGACGCGCGAGCTGTTGTCAGCGCCGTGTGCGCGGAACTATCGATGGGGTGGAGCGAACGGGACCTTGCCGGTGACCCCGGACTCGCCGACCAATACTCCGATCTCATTCCGGTGGTCTTGGTGGACGGTATCGAACATGCCGCGTGGCGAGTGGATGCCGTCGCTTTGACGAGGGCGCTACGCAAACCATAGCTCGTATGTTCGTTTATCGGACGCTTACGTCCGTTGAATTTTGTCTATCGGCGTACGAATGCCTAATCTTGCCCACATTCGTTCCGGGTGCCTTCATCGGACCCGATCTGTCCTCTTCCCCCTCCTGTAGGAGCACCGAGCCCCGTGAGTGCACCGCGCACAAAGAAAAAGGTGGGCCAGCTTGCGCTGGTAGCCGCCGGTCCTGGCGATCCGGAATTGCTCACGCTGCGAGCGGTATCGCTATTGCAACTTGCCGACACGGTAGTGGTGGACGCTGACGCGTTGGCCATCATGGGTGATCATGTGCCTTCAGAGACCACCGTCACCGTTGCCGTCGACGCCGACGGGGTGCCACTAGACCCGGCGGGTCGAGCCAAGTTGGCGATCGAGGCCTTCCGGGCTGGACATCGCGTGGTGCGGCTCATGGCCGGCGATCCTTTCCTGGACGGAACAGCCGCGTTGGAGTCTGCTGCACTGCGTAGGGCACGGGTGCCTTTCGAAGTGGCCCCCGGTGTGAGCACCCTCACCGGCACGGCAGCCTATGCAGGTTTTGGTCTTACCGAAAAAAATGCCGGTCAGGTTCACGTAGTGACCGACACCGAGGCCACCATCGACTGGTCATCCCTAGCGTCTGATGGCGTCACGGTGGTATTTCCGGATGCGGCCGACCGTGCCGGAGACATTGCACAGCAACTGATTGAGGCTGGTCGCAAGGCAAGTACCCCGGTGGTGATCACCCGCGGTGGCACCACTGTTGAACAGCGATCAATCAGGTCAACGCTGGCTGATTTGCCGGCCGCAATCAAGTTGGCAAAGCAGGCTGGTCCAGGCATGGTTGTGATCGGCGATGTGGTCAATCAGCGCGATCGGATGTCGTGGTTTGAGACCAAGCCGCTCTTTGGCTGGCAGGTGCTCGTGCCGCGCACCCAGGAGCGCTCTGATGACCTGCTCGAACGGTTGATCCGCTCCGGTGCAATCCCCAGCGAGGTACCGACCATTTCGGTGGAGCCACCCCGCACCCCGCAGCAGATGGAACGCGCCGTACACGGGCTAGTTTCTGGTCGCTACGAGTGGATCGGCTTCACCAGCGTTAATGCCGTCCGCGCTGTGCGCGAGAAGTTGCAGGAGTACGGCCTTGATGCCCGCTCATTCGCCGGTCTCAAGGTTGCCGCCGTCGGCAACGAAACGGTGCAGGCACTCATCGCCTTCGGTGTGCGCCCAGACCTCGTCCCCGATGTTGAAGAGACGACCACGGCATTATTGAACGTCTGGCCGCCCTATGACGACCTGATGGATCCAATCAATCGGGTGTTTTTGCCACGCGCCGACATCGCGACCGAGACCCTGGCAGCTGGCCTGAGCGAACTCGGCTGGGAAATCGAAGACATCACGGCGTACCGCACCGTTCGGGCAGCCCCGCCGCCAGCACCCACGCGTGAGGCCATCAAGACCGGTGGCTTCGACGCCGTCATGTTCACCTCGAGCAGCACCGTGCGGAACCTGGTGGGTATCGCTGGTAAGCCGCACGCCACTACCGTGGTGGCCTGCATTGGCCCGGCCACCGCCGCAGCAGCGGAGGAGCATGGATTGCGCGTGGATGTGCTGGCCCCCGAGGCAACGCATGCCTCTTTGGCTGAAGCGCTCGCCGCACACGGTGAGTTGTTGCGTTCGGCAGCGGCCGAAAAGGGCGAGGGCACGTGGCGGCCAAGCCGCAAGCGAGCCGCCGCTCGCCGCCGAACAACCTAGGCGTCCCCAAAGCGGGGTGGACTGCATCAACGTAGAGTGCAAGGGTGAGCCCTTCAACGACGGTGCATCTGCTGCGACATGGCGAAGTACACAACCCTGACGGCGTCCTGTACGGCCGCTTACCTGATTTTCACCTGTCCGAACGCGGACAACTCATGGCTCAGCGTGCCGCCGCCGCCCTGGCTAACCGAGACATCGCCGTCGTCACGGCGTCACCGCTGGATCGGGCCCAGGAAACCGCCGCTCCCATCGCAGCCCTGCACGGCCTTGAGGTGGGTGTTGATCCCCGGCTGATCGAGGCGGGAAATGTATTCGAAGGTCAACGCGTGGGTGTGGGCGATGGTGTTCTTCGCTCGCCCAAAGCCTGGCGCCACCTGTGGAATCCGTTCGGACCGTCCTGGGGAGAGCCCTATGACGAACTCGCTGCCCGCATGAAGGCTTCAGTTTTGGCCGCTAAAGAACTCGCACCCGGGCATGAAATCGTCCTGGTGAGTCATCAGTTGCCGATTTGGGTGGCTCGACTCAACGCCGAGCAGCGGCGCTACTGGCACGACCCGCGTAAGCGACAGTGCGCCCTTGCCTCACTCACCTCACTTAGATTTGATGGCGATGACCTCGCATCAATCACCTACACCGAACCTGCTCGCGATCTGCTTGGGCAAGCCTCGCCCGGGCGAGGGGCATGACCCGGCGCCCCCGCGTCGGTCGATCATGGGCCGCTCGCGTTTCGACCGCGGCACTGTGCGCTGCTCTTCTGGTGAGCGGCTGCGGTACGGCAGCCGGGTCGGGGGACTCAGGGTTTGTCGCTGGTGATGGATCGCTGATTCTGTTGGATGAGTCGGCACGCCAGGCGGCACCTGTTTGGGAAGGCGAGCTACTCGGTGGTGGTACTGCGCGATCAACGGACTACGCCGGGGACGTACTGGTGATCAACGTCTGGGCATCCTGGTGTGCACCGTGTCGGGCCGAAGCCCCTGTGCTGGAAGAGATCTGGCTGGAATACCAAGACCGGGGTGTGCAGTTCGTTGGTTTTGACACCCGCGATACTGAAGCAGCGGCACTGGCATTTATCGATCGCTATGGCATGACCTATCCCAACGTGATTGACACCGATGGCCGTTTGCAGTTGCTCTTTTCCGACACCCTGCCGCCACAGGCGATTCCCTCGACACTCGTCATCGACCAGCAGGGTCGGGTGGCTGGGCGAGCCCTAGGCGCCGTGTCTGGTTCGTCTCTGCGCGGATTGATCGAACCACTGCTGGCGCCGGTCGGATAGGGATTTTCGGCGTGGGCGGGATTACCCAGACGGTCGTCAATGGCAGCATGCTCATTGCGATACCGCTGGCCTTTGCCGCCGGACTGGTGTCCTTTCTGAGTCCCTGCGTGCTTCCCCTGGCACCTGGCTATCTGTCCTACATCACCGGACTCACCGGCGCTGAGATTGCCGGGACGCAGGCGGAGGAGACCGCGAGCGGATCAACCAAGACTCGTAGCGTCGTTCGCAGTCGAGTGCTGCTGGGCAGCGTCTTATTCGTCCTTGGATTTTCTGTCGTCTTTGTGTCCTTCGGCGCGCTTTTCGGCGGCCTGGGTTCGGTACTGCTGGAGTATGCCGATCCGATCAGCCGCGTACTTGGCGTCGTAGTGATCGTCTTGGGATTGTCCTTCATGGGATTGGTGGATCGCTGGATCCCGGGTCTTCAACGGGATTGGCGGATGCATCGTGTCCCGGCCTTTGGCGTATGGAGCGCGCCAATACTCGGTGTGTTGTTCGGTCTGGGCTGGACGCCCTGCATCGGCCCCACCCTCACTGCGGTGCAGGGCCTTGCCTTCACCGAAGCAAGTGCTGCCCGCGGGGCGCTACTGGCTTTCGTGTACTGCCTCGGGTTGGGCCTGCCCTTTATCGTGCTCGGTCTGGCCTTCCGGCAGGCTGCCGGCACCCTCACCTGGGTTAAGGCCCACTACGACTGGGTCATGCGCATTGGCGGCGGCCTGCTCGTTC
The DNA here is from genome assembly GCA_018609125.1 of Candidatus Nanopelagicales bacterium. Lineage (GTDB taxonomy): Bacteria > Actinomycetota > Actinomycetes > S36-B12 > S36-B12 > M55B157. Next base: position 24,134 of record JABAYF010000023.1, read on the forward strand.
TCATCGGCATCCTCCTGGTCACCGGCCTCTGGACGGAGATGACCATCTGGATGCGCGTGTGGATTCCTGGCTTTGAGACTCCTATCTGACCTGTTCGGGCCTGGGTGAGCGGACAGGCGGGTCATGGGTGAGACTAAGAAGGCCATGTCCTCGCCACCGTTAAGCCCACCGGCTCAGCCAACGACGTCGCCCGCGCCGGCACCGCCGCCGCTGGGCCCCGGGGGGTTCCTTCGCTGGATGTGGCGCCAGCTCACGAGCATGCGGATCGCGCTCATTCTGCTGTTCTGCCTGGCTGTTGCGGCTATTCCTGGCTCGGTGCTACCCCAGCGCGGTATTGATCCGGTGCTGGTCAACGCATGGATCAGCGATGCACCCACGTGGGGCCCGGTTCTGGATCGCCTCGGCTTCTTTGATGTCTACGCGGCCCCCTGGTTTGCCGCGATTTATCTCCTGCTCTTCATCTCCGTTATCGGCTGTGTGCTGCCACGCACCATGCATCACATTCGGGCACTGCGAACGAACCCACCACCGGCTCCTCGCCGCCTAACTCGCATGAAGGAGTACCGCCAATTCCAACTGGCGACGTCCGCCGATGAGGTCCTCGGCAACGTTGAGGCCCAGCTTCGGTCTCGCCGTTGGCGCGTGTCGCGAGGCGGTGACCTTGAGCAGGGCTGGGTGGCAGCCGAAAAGGGTTACGCGCGCGAGACCGGCAACCTGGTCTTTCACGCGGCTCTTATCGTACTGCTCATTGCCGTCAGTTACGGCTCGCTGTTCGGTTGGCGTGGCAACGTCATCGTGCGTGAAGGAGGCGGGTTTTCCAACACCCTCACCCAGTACGACGCTTGGGGTGCCGGTCGCATGGTGTCCCCGGATGCTCTCGATCCGTTTTCGATCACGCTCACGGATTTTCAAGTGGAGTTCGACCGAGACTCCACCCAGCGGGGATCGCCCCTGCTGTTCGAAGCCGATGTCATCGTTGCTCCCGAACCGGGTGAACCAACATTTACCGATGTGATTCGGGTCAATGAACCGCTGTCTCTTGGTGGCGCCAAAGTGTTTCTTGTCGGCCACGGCTACGCACCCCAGGTGATCATTCGCGATGCTGACGGTCGTGTGGTGTACGACGACAACACCATCGTGCTGCCCCAGGATGGCAATCAGACCTCAACCGGTGTGATGAAGGCCCCAGACGCGTTGCCGCAGCTAGGTTTTCAGGCACTCTTTTTGCCGACCGCAGCGGTTGATGCGGTACGTGGGCCGCATTCCACCTTCCCTGACACTGATGACCCCGCCATGTTTATTTCCGCGTGGATCGGAGATCTGGGGCTAGACGATGGCATCCCACAGAGCGTCTATCGACTCGAAACTGATGCGATGACCCAGATCGGCCTACGGGCCATCCGACCGGGTGAGGTGTGGCAATTACCCGACGGCGTCGGTTCGGTGGAGTTCGGTGAAATTCAACGCTGGGCTTCATTTCAAATCGCCCACGACCCTGGCAAGGAACCTGCCCTGATAGCTGCCGGTGCAGCGCTGGTGGGTCTGATGCTCTCGCTGTTCGTGAAGCGTCGCCGGGTGTGGATCCGGGCGACCACCGGGGTAGATGGAGACACCGTTGTCGAGGTCGCGGCACTGGCCCGTCATGATGAAACAGACCTGACCGACGATGTCGACGCAGCGGTAGCCGCAGCAGAAGGTAGGGACCGATGAACTCCGCCACCCTGGCCGAATGGAGTAACGCAGCGGTTTATGCGTCGATGGTGACGCTGACATTTTCCCTCATCGCTTTCGCCATAAATTTCTCCGCGCGTGGACAGCGTGGAGTTGCCCGGCAAAGCGCCTCCGTGTCGGTCAGCGCGGGCGGTGCTGGTGTGACACCGGCAGACGAAGAACGAAGGACGATCCCTGCCGATGACCTCCGCGGACGCCGCGCTGGCAACATTGGCCTAGCCCTGGCGTGGCTGGCTTTCGGGCTGCTGCTCATGGGAGCAACCCTGCGCGGAATCTGGGCCGGCCGGGTGCCCTGGGGGAACATGTATGAATATTCCCTGTCCTCGGGCGTGGCGATTCTGGGCGTGTACCTGGTGTGGTCGCTTCGTCGAGATCTCCGCTGGCTCGGGCTGCCCATCGTGGGTGCCACGCTGCTCACCCTTGGCTTAGCCGTCACGGTCCTCTACACCGAAGCCGCTCAATTGGTGCCGGCGCTGAAGTCGTGGTGGCTGGTTATCCACGTGTCTGCAGCAGCCATCTGCGGTGGTGCATTCACCTTCGCTGCGTCAACGGCTGGCCTGTACCTGTGGCGGGACCGGGCTGAACGTAAGGACCGGGTGCGGGGTGCGGTGGCAAACCTGCCCGCCGCGGCGAAGCTAGATTTACTGACCTATCGCGTTCTAGCATTCGCGTTCCCGCTGTGGACCTTTGCTGTTATTGCCGGTGCCATCTGGGCAGAGAACGCCTGGGGTCGCTACTGGGGCTGGGACCCTAAAGAGACCTGGGCGTTCATTACCTGGGTCATTTACGCCGGCTATCTGCATGCTCGATCCACCGCAGGTTGGCGCGGTCGTCGCGCGGCCTATATCGCCATTTTGGGTTGGGCGGCTTTCTTGATCAACTATTTTGGCGTTAACCTGTTCGTCAACAGCCTGCATTCCTACGCCGGGGTGTAAGGCCGGGGGCGGTGCTGGCTAGGTAGCGGCCGGATCTGTGCCACCATTGCGGCGGCGCCTCATGCGTTCCTGCCAGGCCTGTTGATCAAGATCTTTCAAAAAGTTGGGGTCATCATCGGGTGCCATCGGCTGGCGCCGTCCACCACCAAACCGTGGACGCTCCCGACGCGGGCGGCCAACAATGAACCACAGGACACCACCGAGCAGTGGCAGGACCACCACCAGAAGCAACCAAACCCACTTGGGCAGGGTGCGTGTGGATCCCGATGGAGTCCGAACGACATCCACGATGAACCAGATGTAAAGGGCCAGACCCAGCAGTACGCCGGCCACACGCAACATGGGTCAACCTTTCCTTGATCAAGGTGGATCGGGTGGAGTTTGCACCTTCACTTCTATCACTACGCGGTGCCAATGCCACCGTGAGTAGCTAAGCCTAACCCCGGCCCGACAATCAGACATGTTCTCGCCTACCGTGGCAGGGTGCGAGGTTTCGTTGTGTACACGGTCTTGCGGCTCGGGCTGCTGCTGGCAACCTGGTTTCTTGTCCAACTCCTCACCCCCCTGCGGGGGCTGTTCGCCGTCGCCGTGGCTTTCGTGGTGTCCGGTGTGATTGGTTTCTTCCTGCTTGACCGGCCGCGTAATGAAGCCAGCGTGTCGCTGTCTCGGGTGTTTAAGCGCATAGATGACCGAATCGAACGAGCCAAAACTGCCGAGGATGATTACATCGATGCGGTTGCAGCGCAGCGGGCGGAACTAGCCACCGAGGGCGAGGCCGAGGCCGAGCAAGAGGCCAAAGGCCAAGATGAGCAGCCCGGTGAGCTGGAGCACAGCGACGAGGCCGCGCCCGCGAGCTCCATCGATAACCAAGAGCCCGGCCCGAGCCGCAATGGGTAGGGATAGATAGCTCAACCAGGCCGTCGTGATGCCAGCCCCCCACCCTGTCGCCAACGGAATGACAGACAGGTAAGCGATGGTGAGCAGGGAGATGAACAGCCACCGTGTGCGCCGGTCACCCAACTTCACCGCCAGTGTGTCCTTGCCGCTGCTGGCATCGGTAGGAATGTCGCGCAGGTTATTGGCCACCAAAACGGCGCAGGCCAGCGATCCGACTCCCACAGCACCCCACCATGCCGTGGCGTTGATGGACAGCGTCTGCACGTAGGCGGTGCCCAGGACCGGGACAACACCAAAGAAGACGAAAACGAACACCTCACCGAGTCCGAAGTAGCCGTAGGGCCGGGGGCCACCGGTGTAGAGCCAACCGGCCGCAAGGGACGCCGCACCCACCAACAGCAGCCACCAGCTACCGACCATTGCCGTCAGGGAGAGGCCCAGAACCGCCGCGGCCCCAAAGGCGATCAGTGAGGCGGCTTTGACCTGGGTAGCTGCGGCCAGACCCTGTCCGACGAGCCGCACCGGTCCTACCCGGCCTAGGTCCGTGCCGCGCACACCATCGCTGTAATCGTTGGCGTAGTTCACTCCGATTTGCAAAAGCAGGGCAACGGCAAGGGCCAGCAGTGCCCGTAGGGGTGCGACGGAAGACTCCAGAGCGGCCACGCCCGTTCCCACACTCACCGGTGCTACGGCGGCGCCGAGGGTGCGAGGGCGAGCACCGCTGACCCACTCTCCCAGGGTTGCCACGGGTAGGTTCCTCTCTTGGCGAAGGTGTTGGGTTAGTCGGCGATTGTTAGCCGACGATGTTGTGCACCGCTAGCCGGTCGATCTTGCCATTAGCAAGCATCGGCAATTGCGGCACCTGTCGAAACACTCGCGGAACCGCAGCAGAACCCCCGCGACGTCGAACAAGGTCACGCAGATGCGCGAAGTCGGCCTCGGTGAGTTCTGTGTCCGCCACAATGACAGCGATGATTTTGCAACCCTCAACCGGATCGGGAATGGCTACGACAGCCACCTCGGTGATGTCGGCGGTGATGTGGACGATGTCACTGTGCTGACGCGCGCTCAACAGCTCTGTTTCCACCGCGATCAGCGACACGTTCGTGCCCCGAACCTGCACCATGTCGTCGCGACGGCCCAGGACCCTTAGCTTGCCGTGACTTATCTCACCTACGTCGCCGGTGACGAAGCCTGCGTCGGTGAAGGCCGCACGGCTGCGGTCCGGTCGGCGGCGATAGCCCAGCGCAATCATGGGCCCGTTCAGCAGGATGATTCCGTCATTATCGAGGCCGGCTTCCACGCCGGGGAGTGCGACTCCATCGTGTACACAACCACCGCATGTTTCGGTCATTCCGTAGGTGAGGCAGACATCCACGCCGGCGGCATACGCATCAGCCAACAGTGCGTCCGGAGCCTGCGCACCCCCGAGGAACACCCGGCCAAGTTTGGGCATGATGCCTCGCGTGACAGGGTCGGCGAGTAAGGCATGTAACTGGGTGGGTACTAACGACACAAGTGGTGCCTGATCGATCCATGGTGTCACCGTTTCGGCGAAGAGTGCAGGTGTAAAGCGTTGCGCACCACCGATACTCGGCAGGGTCACCAAGGGCATCTGCGAAACCAGCGCTCTTACGATGACCCCGCAGCCGGCGGCTGAGGTCACCGGTAGTGCCAGAATGCGGGGGGCATTCTTGACATCTGCGTGCCGCTGCTCCACCGCGATGGCTGCGCTCAGCAGGTTTTCGGTGCCGATGCACACGCCCTTAGGATCGGCGGTGGATCCGCTGGTCATCAAGATCAGACTTGTGCGGGGGTCTTCTAGCGCAATGTCGGGTGCGAGTGTGTCTGCTGCTCGTTCGTCACCGTCGGCGACGAACGCCACCGCTGGCCCGGTGACCCCGTTGAGAATGTCGGTGAGCGCGTCGCGCACGAGTTCACTTCCGTGGACCCCCGCAGGAAGGCGCAGGACTTCGATCGGCGCAGTGGCGGATGCGGACATGCTTGGCAGGGTAAGCCTGACTAGGTTGGTCATAGCAACCTGCGTCCCGATGAGCAGGCCAACAGACCTCCATCGGGGGTCACCAATGTCGACTCAACGAGGTGGTGGCACGTGACGACGCAAAGCGACCCTGCGGCGGGGACTACGAAAGAATTTGACTCTCGTCAGCGCTACACACTCCCGCCCGTGGTTGCGCCGGACAGCCCTGCCTACACCGATCCGGCCTATTCCAGCATTGCCGCCGGTTGTGAGTGGGAAGTGGTGGGGGACTATCGGGATATCCGCTACGAGGTGTCCACGGGCGAACGAGTTGGTATCGCAAAGCTCACGATCAATCGCCCCGAAAAGCGAAATGCATTTCGGCCACAGACGCTGTTCGAACTCGCTGATGCCCTCAATCGGGCTCGCGATGACGACCGTGTGGGCGTCATTATTTTGACCGGCCAGGGGGACTGGGCCTTCTGCAGCGGCGGCGATCAAATGATCCGCGGCGACGATGGCTATATCGGCGATGACGCAATAGCGGGCAAGGGGATTGGCCGACTCAACGTGCTCGACCTGCAGATTCAAATCCGACGCACGCCGAAGCCGGTGATTGCGATGGTGGCCGGTTACTCCATCGGCGGCGGCCATGTGTTGCACGTTGTGTGCGATCTCACGATCGCGGCGAGCAATGCCCGGTTTGGTCAAACGGGGCCGATGGTGGGCTCCTTTGACGGTGGCTACGGATCAGGTCTGCTGGCTCGCATCGTCGGACAAAAGCGCGCCCGAGAGGTATGGATGCTGTGTGACCAATACGGCGCAGAGCAGGCTTATGACTGGGGGCTGGTCAACTCAGTAGTGCCACTGGTCGACCTAGAGCACGAAACGGTGGCCTGGGCTGAGCGCATGCTGAGCCTGTCGCCGCTGGCCCTGCGCATGCTCAAGGCATCACATAATGCCGCCGACGATGGCCTAGCCGGAATCCAGCAGCTCGCCGGTGACGCAACGCTGCTGTTCTACATGTCTGAAGAGGCGCAGGAGGGACGCGATGCATTTGCCAATAAGCGCCGCCCCGATTTCGGCCAATTCCCGAAGCGTCCCTGACCATGCCTATCGCCATCCGGTAGAACACCGTGGACACCAGACTCGCTGACGTACTGCGTGACGCGGTGCCTTTTTCCCTGCCGCTATCAAAGCCGTTCCGGGGTATCACCCGGCGTGAAGGGGTATTGCTGCGAGGGCCGTCAGGCTGGGGTGAATTTGCGCCGTTCGCTGACTACGATTCCCACCGGGCGGCACCGTGGTTGGCCTGCGCCGTCGAGGCGGCCTTTGGGGTCTGGCCACAGGTTCAGCGCTCATCGGTCACCGTCAACGCCATCATTCCGGCGGTGGGTGCAGACCAAGCCGCCAGCATGGCCAGAGCGGCGGTGCTAGATCAGGGCTGTCGAACGATCAAGATTAAAGTCGGTGCACCGGGTGAAACCTTGGCCGATGATGAGTCCCGGGTCGTGTCCGTGCGAGATGCAGCCGATCGGGCATTGCAGTCACTGGGCGAGGTCGGTTCCATTGAACTGCGGATCGACGCCAACGCTGCATGGGATCTTGCTACTGCCGAGCGCGCACTCAATCGACTTGGCGCGTATCAGTTGCAGTACGTGGAGCAGCCCTGTCGCGCCGTGGCAGATCTGCGGGCGCTGCGAAGTCGAGTAGATGTGCCGATTGCCGTGGATGAGTCGCTGCGCATAGATCAACTCAGCCCGCCGCAATTGAGAGAAGTCGCCGACGTGGTCATTGTGAAGGCCGGTCCACTCGGCGGTGCGTGGCGCGCCTTGGAAATTGTGAAGGATCTCGACCTACCCGTGGTGGTCTCCGGGGGATTGGACTCAGCCGTGGGTCTCACCAGCGGGGTGATGCTAGCTGCTGCACTGCCGGCCGTCGATGGGGTCGTTTTGGCTAGCGGCCTGGGCACCGGAGCCCTGCTCGATGCTGATGTAGTGCAACCGGTTCGGGTTCCCATCAACGGCATGCTCGATGTTGGACGGGTAAGCCCAGACTTAGATGCCCTCATGCAGGCACGCGATCGGCTTGATGACGATGCGGCGCGTCAGTGGCGACAGCGCATTGTCGACGCATGGGTGGCCGGTGGCGAATCGCTGGTCGAGCAGTTGCCGGACCCAGCGTGAGAGTGTTTACCCGTGTCTGAGTCGCGGTTGTCCTCCCAAAGCCGAGGTGTGTACATCGTGCGTGCCCTGATCGCTGGCGGGGTCACCGATGTGGTGCTGGCTCCCGGATCAAGATCGGCGCCTCTCGCCGTGGCGTTGAGTACTTCCGAACGCTTGGGACTGCTGCGACTGCACGTGCGCATGGACGAGCGTTCAGCCGGATATTTAGCCCTCGGCCTAGCCAAAGGGTCACGGCCAGCGCGCCCGGTGGCCGTGGTGACCACTTCAGGGACCGCAGCGGTCAATCTGCACCCGGCCGTGGTGGAGGCCTCCTACGGTGGCGTGCCCCTGATCGCCCTGACGGCCGATCGTCCGCCGCGTTTGCGCGGGGTGGGGGCGCATCAAACAATCAACCAGGTGGGCCTATTCGCGTCTGCGATTCGCGCTGAGTTCGACCTCACCGCGGCGACTTCGAATGCCGATGCCGATGCCGATGCTGTGCGCGCTGCTTTGGCGGTAGCCACTGATGTCGCGCATCCTGGCCCGGTGCATCTGAATATCGCACTTGATGAGCCCTTGGTTGACCCCGACTTTGATCTCGCCGCCGCCCTTGGGCAACCCATACCGAGATCTGCGTCGACATTGGCTCAGCCGCAAATGGGCGAACAGTTGTGGGATGCAATTGCGCAGGGCGAAACCGGCCTCATCGTGGTCGGGGACGTGACAGGCATGGATTCTGCTGCGTCGGCAGCGGCGATCAACGAGTTCGCAGCCCGCACCGGCTGGCCTGTTCTTACTGAACCGTCAGCGCCCCAACTTCTCGTTGGGCTGCAACACGGTGCATTGTTGCTCGGCGATCAGAAGTTCATGGCTGATCATCACCCGGAAACGGTTGTGACGGTTGGTCGCGTCGGTCTCCACCGCAGTGTGATGTCCCTGCTGCGCAGCGTGCATCGGCACATCGTTGTAGATCCACGCCCAACCGGCTGGTACTGCGATCCCTTCGGCACCGCGAAATTCAAAGCGGACGCTCTACCCGCACGCTGGCCTGCAGAGCCGGCACCCACCGTATGGCTGGACCAATGGATACGGGCCGATGCAGATATGTCCCGCCAGGTAGAGCAGGTCCTGAGCGGGCGGGCACCCTTTGCCGGTCCACTGGTGGCCCGCAAGGCAGTGGCTTCACTCAACGCGGAGGATCAATTCGTGATCGGACCGTCTTGGCCGATGCGGCACGTGGGTGAAGCCGGTGGACATATTCGAGCTCACTGCATCGCCAACAGGGGAACCTCAGGTATCGATGGCATCATCTCCACCACCTGGGGTGCTGCGTTACGACACGACGGATACACCCTGGCGCTGATCGGAGATCTCACGTCCGTCTATGACCGAAATGGCCTCCTAGGCGCGCCGGGCGAAGAACAACCCCACCTGACCTACCTGGTTGTAGATAATGACGGTGGCGGGATCTTTCATTCACTTGAGCAGGCGGCACCGCAGTTCGCCGCCGACTTTGAACGTGTGTTTGGCACTCCGCGCGGCTACGGCGTGGCGCAGTTACTTGCCACACCGGGAGTTTCGGTGACCACGGTGCACGATACGGCTGAACTTCACACAACTCTGGTTCAGTGTCGGGCAGTCAACGGAGTGCACATCGTTGTTGCCCAATGTGAAGATCGCAGCGTAGAAGCTGATGTCGTGACCACGCTACGAAACCTGAGCGTTGTCTCGGATTTGAGCACTTCCTAGTTGCGCCACCAAGCGCACAACCGTGGCTGGTAGTTCGGGGTCAGCATCGCGCCGCCAGTCAATCCCGGTATTTTCCAGTAGCGCCATCATTTTGACGTTCGTGGCTAAAACCAAGGCGACAAGATTTTCAAATTCCATCCGCTCGGCGAGTTCGATGAGGCGTTGCATCAGGCTTGCGCCCAAACCCCACCCTTGCCAGGAGTCTTCAACGATGAGGGCTAGCTCTGCTGATTCTGTTGAATCGGGCCTTTCTGGAAAAACATTGCCTAGGCCAACGATTTCGCCATCGAGGGTTTGAGCCACGAGGGTGGCACCCCGGTGCCCGCCGGCCAGGCGCCGCAACTGGTCTTCGCGCCACGCGGATACGGGTGCAAAGTAGCGTTGATAACGAGCATCATCTGAGCACCGCTCATGCATGGCGGCAACAGCATCGGCATCGGCCGGTCGAGCTAGTCGAATATCGATGGGGATGCCGTCCTTGAGCGTTATGCGCCAACCAAATCCGCCTGTCCCCTCCGGCTTGTTGGCCAGTGCGTCCACGAGCCGAAGGAGTGCAGATGCCCGCTGCCGCTCAACGTCAACGAACGGCGCGGCTTTGCGTGTCAGAACAACGTGCAGGTCTGGCGTCCACTGCAGCCGCATGACCTCAGCGGAGGAGTCTGGCCCAGACGACGCGGGCAGCACCCGCCAAGAGTCAGCAAGGGCTAGAGCTGCGGCCGCAGCCGGTGCAGAATCGGGATTGGCCACCAAATCGGTAGCCCCGTCTAGCACCTGGGTAAAGAGGTCTTGGGCATCGTCGCCGGAGCCGCGCATCACAATTGACCGACGTGACACCGATGCCAGTGCTGACTCGATTGCGGAACCGGTGATATTGGCTGGCACATCCAAGACCAGGTCGAGCAGTTGCTGGTCTTGGGCATGGGTGTGGCTGAGCATGCTGCGTACATCGGCGCGCATGAGTGCGAGTACGCGAAGCACTCGCGCAGTTGCTCCGGGTGAAGCCGAAGCCAAGACCCGGACTCGCCACGGAATCCGCGGACCATCGTAGGCGAGACCAGGCGGATCGACTGCGGCAAGCGATTCTAGGTGTCGAGAGACAAGGCTGAGCCACGCGGCCGCCTCTGTTGAGTGCGGCACAAGCGGTTCTAGGAGGGCAAGGCCGGCACCCACAGCAAGGAGGTGCAACGTGGCGGCATCATCGTCAATATCTGCGTCCACGGCACCGGCACTGCGCAATTGACCAACGACTGCGGCGGCTGCTTCCCAGCGCAGCATTATTCGTTCGCGCACTGTTTCGGCGAGCGCATCGTCAAAAGGAGCCAGAACAACGGCCTGCAACTCGCGGACATCCCAAACCGATGCCGGTGCACCGAATGCATCACGAGCGACGGTCAAGATGGTGCTCATCGGGTTGTCGGCGGCATCGGCAGCCTGCTGTTGAATGCGCTGGGAGGTAGGCGGAAAAGGTAGGCCGCTGACTACCTCGCGCAGCAGGTCCACTCGGTGCGATCCAACAGATGAAACGGACCGGATGGTGACTTCTGCTGCCTCGGCGACGCTACGTCGAGAGACGTTTGCGATGCCGCGGGTCTCAAGCAGCTCTGCGGCGGCAGCGAGGATGCGTTCACGACGCTGCTCAACATCCCTGCGATCGGCCATCTACCCAATGTAGGCGGGTCGGTCAGTCCGGAGGCTGAAGGTCTCGATGTGGTGCCGATGTGTCGCCCAGCCTGGGAAAGTCAACCGATTGCTGGATGGGCAAGAACTTGGCCTGTGATTCGGCTAGCTCGAGTTCTGGATCAGACCCGGCCACGATGCCGCAGCCGGCGAATAGCCGCAACGACCGACGGTCGGATGACAGTTGCGCACAGCGCAGGGCGATTCCGAATTCGCCATCACCGCGTGAGTCGAACCAGCCGACAGGTCCGGCATACCGTTGCCGATCCATACCCTCCAAATCGCTGATCAGGGCGAATGCCCGCTCGGTTGGGGTGCCGCAGACCGCAGCGGTGGGGTGCAGCGAGGCGGCGAGGGCAAGGACGGGAGCATTGTCAACCAGTTGTCCGGTGACATCGGTGGCGAGGTGTTGCACGTTGGGTAGGCGTAACACCCGGGGTCGTGCCGGTACATGAAGATCGGTGCAGTGGGTAGATAGAGACCGTGCGACCGAGCGCACCGCATATTCGTGTTCGGCGAGATCTTTCCCACTGCCGAGCAACGCCGTGGCCAAACTCGCATCCCCAGACTCATCGCCGAGACGGTTAACGGTGCCGGCCAGCACCCGTGATGTCACTTCATCTCCGTTGCGGCGCACCAGGAGTTCCGGGGTGGCGCCGATGAGGCCGGCGACCTGGAATGTCCAACATTCGGGGTAGTCCTCACCAAGTCGTTGCAGTAGGTAGCGGGGGTCAATGGGTGCCGAGGAGGTGGCCACGACATCGCGGGCGAGAACGACCTTGTCCAGTTCGCCTTCATGGATCCGGTCGATAGCGCCGGAGACAGCTTTCTGCCAGTCCTCAGCTGATACCGAGCCTTCCTGCCAGGTGATGTCCACCGGCTTTAGCGGCAGGCTTACCGGAGTCAGGAGGTCCGTTTCGTCAGGTGTGGTTGCCGATGGCGCTGTTGAGGTTTCAATGACGGTGATCCACGCCCGCCCATCGCGACGGCCGAGGATCACGCGCGGGATCACTACCTGTGATAGCGCAGCATCACCGACGTCGGGGTCTTGGCTTGCGTTGGGATCAAAAGTGAAGGAGGCAAACGCAACCGGGCCTGTGCCTGCTTGTTTGATGGGGTCATCGATGTGTGCTGTGCGCAACCACTCATGCCACCACCGCTGCGCCCGACTGAACCGTTCGTCTCCGGTGACCTGCAGGGAAGCAACCACACCCCAACCGATGAGACCTTCACCTCGTCGCACCCATGCGAGTGAGTCCACATCGGGCAGCCGGTTCAGTAGCGTCTGCGGATCGGTGATTTCCCAGGTGCGCACGGATGCACCCGCGAGCTGGACGCCAGCCGGTGGCAGATCAGCCGAGGAGCGCAAAGTAGTGGACACAAGTCAACAGGGTACGGCCAGCGCAGCGACTCAGCACCTGCAACCATGTGTTCGTGCCAGCCGCCGATCTGACTCGCCAGCCCGATGAGGTAGCCCAGATGTTCGATGGGGTTGCCGGCCGTTACGACCTGACCAACGATGTCTTGGCCCTTGGCCAAACACGGCTGTGGCGCCGTGCGGTGGTGAATGCCGTTGACCCTGCGCCCGGCGACATGGTGCTTGATCTTGCTGCGGGCACGGGCACGTCGAGTGCGCCCTTCCTGGCCCGTGGTACCTATGTCGTGCCGTGTGACTTCTCCATTGGCATGCTCACCGTGGGTCGTCGACGTGAGCCGGAGTTGCCCTTCGTGGCTGGGGACGCCCTGCGCCTGCCCTTTGGCGATCACACTTTTGACGCGGTCACGATCTCTTTTGGGCTACGCAACACCGTGGATGCTGACCAGGCTTTGGCCGAGATGCTGCGAGTCGTGCGCCCCGGGGGGCGAGTGGTGGTGTGCGAATTCTCACATCCGGTCTTGCGACCCGTGCGCACCCTCTACACCGAGTACCTCATGCGGGCCCTCCCCGCCGTGGCACGCAGCCTGACCTCGAGCCCGGACGCATACGTGTACCTCGCGGAATCAATTCGGGCATGGCCAAGTCAAAACGAACTAGCCCAGCGCATGCTCCAGGTGGGCTGGCAGCGGGTGTCCTGGCTGGATTTGAGCGGGGGAATCGTGGCTGTTCATCGAGGCTTCCGGGCCGAGTAGCTCGCGAACACCTCGGTGGGGAGCACGAGTTCAGGGGGCACCCAACGTTCTGGCCAGGCGTGGCTAGACTTTGGCCGTTATGGCTGGGGGCTAGGAGCTGTCCGGCGTTGTTTGCCTCATATCTGTCTTATGTCCGCCCGTTGTCTGCGATGAAGGAGCCGTGGTTCGTTGAACGCATACGCCCCCATCTTCGTTCTGGCATTGCTGGCGGCTGGGTTCGCGGTTTTCAGCGTTACCCTCACCAGTTTCACCGGCCCCAAGCGTTACAACCGGGCCAAGGTCGACGCCTACGAGTGCGGCATTGAGCCCACCCCGCAGCCGTTGGGTGGCGGTAGATTCCCGGTGAAGTACTACCTCACCGCCATGATGTTCATCATCTTCGATATTGAAATTGTTTTTCTCTACCCCTGGGCCGTGGCTTTTGACCAGCTGGGATTGTTTGCCTTCATCGCGATGATGCTGTTCTTGGTCAATCTTGCGGTGCCCTACGTCTATGAGTGGCGCCGCGGTGGCCTTGATTGGGACTAGCGGGGACACTGTGATGGTGATGAGCGGCAACAACGAGAACCTCAAAGACGAGAGGGCGTGACGTTATGGGCCTGGAAGAGAAGTTACCGTCGGGAGTGTTGCTGACGACCGTTGAGCAGGTCGCCGGTTACGCGCGGAAGGGTTCGCTGTGGCCGGCCACGTTCGGCTTAGCATGCTGCGCCATTGAAATGATGGCCGTGGGTGGACCCCGATACGACATTGCCCGTTTCGGCATGGAGGTGTTTCGCGCCTCCCCGCGGCAGGCCGACCTGATGATCGTTGCTGGGCGGGTGAGCCAGAAGATGGCCCCGGTGCTCCGCCAAATCTATGATCAGATGGCCAATCCCAAGTGGGTATTGGCGATGGGTGTGTGCGCCTCCAGCGGTGGGATGTTCAATAATTACGCGATCCTGCAAGGGGTTGATCACGTTGTGCCGGTGGACATTTACCTACCCGGCTGCCCACCACGACCTGAGATGCTCATCGATGCGATTTTGAAACTGCACGATGAAATTCAGGCAACCAAGCTCGGTGTCAACGCCATCAAGGCCCAAGACATTCAGGAGAGCCTCGCACTCACCGCCCCGGCAACCCTAGAAATGCGGGGTCTGCTCCCGTGAGTGACACCACGCAGCAGCCCGAGGGCGACACGACTGCGGTAACCCCGCACGAGGCAGGCCTTGAGGTGGCTGCGGGTCGGGTCACTCCACCCACGCAACTACTCAGCGTCATTGACGTTCGCGAAGGTGCATTCGGCAACCGCGATGCAGGCGACACGTCAGGTTTTGGTGGGCTCATCCAGCCGGTTGTGATGCCCGGAGCCACGCCTCGACCCTACGGCGGCTGGTTTGACGAGGCAGTCGATGAATTGCAGTTGGCCCTCGCCGATGAACATGGCCTGCCCATGACCACGGCGGTAGAGTCAGTCGTGATTGATCGTGGGGAAATTACGTTTTATGTCCGACGCGAACACCTGCTCGTTTTCGTCTCGACCCTGCGCGATGAGCCTGCTCTGCGCTTTGAAATGTGCCTGGGGGTCAACGGCGCTCACTATCCGCATGAGGCCGGCCGCGAACTGCACGCCGTGTACAATTTTTTGTCGATCACGCATAACCGGAGGGTGCGGGTGGAGGTCACCTGCCCCGACGCCAACCCCCACATCCCCTCCATCGTTTCGGTCTACCCGGCCAATGATTGGCACGAGCGAGAGACCTATGACTTCTTCGGGATTATCTTCGACGGCCATCCCGCCCTCACGCGCATTCTGATGCCCGATGATTGGCCCGGTCACCCGCAGCGCAAGGACTACCCGCTCGGGGGCATCCCGGTGGAGTACAAGGGCGCCACGATTCCTGCCCCGGATCTACGAAGGGAGTATTCCTGATGAGCGCCGATGCTTTTGCCGGTCCCTTCGACACCCGAACAGGCACGATCTACAACGTGTCCGGCGGCGATTGGGACTCCGTCAGGCCTGCTGATGATGGCCAAAAAGAGCAAATCGTGGTCAACATGGGGCCCCAGCATCCGTCGACCCACGGTGTACTGCGCCTGATCTTGCAACTAGAGGGCGAAAGCGTGGTGGAGGCTCGCTGCGGGATTGGCTACCTACACACCGGCATCGAAAAGAACCTGGAGTTTCGTAACTGGACCCAGGGCGTCACCTTCGTCACGCGCATGGATTACCTGGCACCGTTCTTCAACGAAACCGCCTACTGCCTCGGTGTGGAAAAACTCCTGGGTATCACCGACGACATTCCCCAGCGCGCACAGGTCATTCGCGTCATGATGATGGAACTGAATCGGGTTTCCTCACACCTGGTAGCTCTGGCAACCGGCGGCATGGAGCTGGGTGCCCTCACCGCGATGATCTTCGGTTTCCGCGAACGCGAACTGGTCCTCGATATTTTTGAGATGGTCACCGGCCTCCGAATGAACAGCGCGTACGTCCGACCGGGCGGCGTTGCCCAGGACATCACCGATGAGCAGGTGCGCAAAATCCGCGACACCCTGCCACTGCTGCGCTCACGAATGAATGACACCGTAAACCTGTTGGTGGGTAACTCTATTTGGATGGCGCGCACCTCCGGTGTGGGCTATTTAGATCTGGCTGGATGCATGGCGCTGGGCATCACCGGGCCGGTTCTACGCTCAACCGGACTGCCACACGACCTGCGCAAGTCCCAGCCCTACTCCGGCTATGAAACGTACGACTTTGATGTCGTCACCCAAGACACTGCAGATTGTTACGGCCGCTTCCTCATTCGCGTTGGTGAGATGACAGAGTCGTTGCGGATCGTGGAACAGTGTGTTGACCGCTTGGGCGAGCCCGGTCCGGTCATGATCGAAGATGCCAAGATCGGTTGGCCGGCCCGGTTGTCGATCGGTAGCGACGGTCAGGGCAACTCACCAGAGCACATTAAGCACATCATGACCCAATCTATGGAAGCCCTCATCCACCATTTCAAGCTCGTGACCGAGGGATTTCGGGTGCCCGCCGGCCAGGTGTACTCCGCAGTGGAGTCCCCTCGCGGCGAACTCGGGGTTCACATGGTCAGCGATGGCGGTACCCGCCCCTACCGCGTGCACTATCGGGACCCATCCTTCACCAACCTGCAGGCCACCGCAGCGATGTGCGAGGGGTCAATGATCTCCGATGTCGTGGCAGCAGTCGCCAGTATCGATCCGGTGATGGGCGGGGTGGATCGATGACCAACTTTGACCATCTAGCCGAGCAAATGGATCAGATCGTTGCCCGATATCCAAAGTCTCGCTCTGCGGTCATGCCCCTGCTGCATCTCCTGCAAAGCGATCAGGGTGCGGTCACGATGGAAGGTATTAGCGTCATCGCTGACCGTCTAGAACTAACCACCGCTGAAGTCACTGCAGTGGCGTCCTTTTACACCATGTACAAGCGTCGCGACGTAGGCCGCCATCACATCGGTGTGTGCACGAATACCCTGTGTGCCGTGCTCGGCGGAGACGCGGTGTACGACGCAATCGCCCAGCGTCTCAGCGCCGGGCATAACGAGTCCACCGCTGATGGTCAATTTCATCTTGAGCGCATCGAATGCCAGGCAGCCTGCACCCATGCTCCGGTGATGACCGTGGACTGGGAATTCATGGATAACCAGACACCCTCGAGTGCTGTTGAAGTAATCGACGCACTCGCTCGCGGTGATCGTGTTGAGTCCACGCGTGGTCCGGTCATTCGCGACTTCGCCGCAACTGAACACACCATGGCCTTTCCTGACGACGGCTTGGCCGGAGAGGGAACACCGGTTGATGCGATCATGCTTGCCGGTTTGACCGTGGCTGGAGAGCTCAACATGACGGCACCGAAACCATCGAGTAGTGCCCAGAGCAAGGAGGATCACTCATGACGCTCACGCCGGTCATCACCGAGTTCTGGGATCGCCCAGATCTTTACACCCTCGCCGGATACGAGCGCACCGGTGGCTACCGTGCGCTGCGCACAGCACTTGCCATGGATCCCGACGCGATCATTTCCCAGGTGAAGGACACCGGTTTGCGTGGCCGCGGTGGTGCCGGCTTCCCCACCGGGCTGAAGTGGAGTTTTGTGCCGCAGGGCGACGACAAGCCGCACTATCTTGTCGTGAACGCCGATGAGTCAGAACCCGGTGCATGCAAAGACGTTCCCATCATGATCGCTAACCCACATGCACTCGTTGAGGGCGTCATCATTTCGTCCTTCGCGATTCGCGCCTCGCATGCGGTCATTTACATTCGTGGTGAAGTTCCCGAAGCGATTAGACGCGTGGCCCTTGCGGTGAGCGAAGCTGAAGCGGCTGGTCACCTGGGCCACAACATTCATGGCAGCGGTTTCGATCTTAAGGTCATCGTCCACTCTGGCGCCGGCGCCTATATCTGCGGTGAAGAGACGGCGCTGCTGGACTCACTTGAGGGTTACCGCGGCCAACCGCGTCTCAAGCCGCCGTTTCCCGCCGTCGCGGGTCTGTACAGCGCCCCCACCGTGGTCAATAACGTAGAGACCATTACGAATATTCCGTGGATCATTAACAACGGAGTGGAGTGGTTTCGCCAGTTCGGCACGGAAAAGTCACCAGGTTTTAAGGTGTTTGCGGTGTCTGGCCATGTGCGTCGACCGGGCATTTACGAAGCCCCGCTGGGCATCACCATGCGTGAACTTCTTGACTATGCGGGTGGAATGCGCGACGGCAGCGAGGTGAAGTTTTGGGTGCCGGGTGGCTCATCTGTGCCCATGCTGACCGCTGATCATCTCGATGTTCCGCTGACCTATGAAGCGATGGTCGAAGCCGGCACCATGCTAGGCACGGGAACCCCCATGGTGTTCGACCAAACGGTGAGTGTCGTGAAGGCCGTTACCCGCTGGCTGGAGTTCTACAAGCACGAATCCTGCGGGAAGTGCACGCCGTGCCGCGAAGGTACCTTCTGGATAACCGGGGTTCTCAAGCAGTTCGAAAATGGCGAGGGCAATGATCCAGATTTAGACCTGTTGAATGAACTGTGCGAACAGATCATGGGTAGGTCCTTCTGCGCCCTGGGTGATGCTGCCGCGACGCCCTACCCGGCGGCCGTGAAACTTTTCCGCGATGAGTTCATCACCGCCACCCATACCCCGGTTGACCAGACCTTCGACCCGGCCCGGTCGTTTGTCTTCAGCGAGACTGCTCTCAGTGAGGTGGGTGCTCGATGACGATCGCCTCAGGCTCGGAACAGACGCAGACCGACCTGGTCGACGTCGTTGTGGACGACATCAACGTCCGGGTCCCGAAGGGCACCCTCGTTATTCGGGTCGCGGAGCAAATGGGCGTGGAGATTCCGCGGTTTTGCGATCATCCACTCTTGGATCCGGTCGCGGCGTGCCGCATGTGCCTGATTGAAATCGATGGCGTCCCCAAGCCACAGCCGGCCTGCGCGATCACCGTGGCTGATGGCATGAAGATACGCACCCAGCGCACCTCACCCGTGGCTGAGAAAGCACAGTCCGGGGTCATGGAGTTCCTGCTGCTCAACCACCCACTCGATTGTCCGATTTGTGACAAGGGTGGGGAGTGCCCGCTGCAAAACCAGGCCATGTCATCGGGCCGTGGTGAAACTCGATTCGAAGGCAAGAAGCGCACTTTCGAGAAACCGATCGCCATTAGTTCCCAGATTCTGCTCGATCGTGAGCGCTGCGTTTCCTGTGCGCGGTGCACTCGATTCGCCGATCAGATCGCGGGCGATCCGATGTTGGAACTACTCGAACGTGGTGCCCAGCAACAGGTTGGCGTCGCTGACGATGCACCTTTTAATTCATATTTTTCTGGAAACACGATCCAGATTTGTCCGGTGGGTGCACTCACCAGCACCCTGTATCGATTCCGATCTCGCCCCTTCGACCTGGTGTCAACGCCCACGACGTGCGAGCATTGCGCGTCGGGGTGTTCGTTGCGCACTGATGTGCGTCGCGGTGAAGTCACCCGGCGATTGGCCTGGGATGACCCCGAAGTGAACGAGGAGTGGAACTGCGACAAGGGCCGCTTTGCTTTTCGCTACATTCGCCAGGACCGGATTGAGTCGCCGCTGGTTCGCGAAGATGGCCGGTTGCGCCCTGCATCGTGGCCGGAAGCCCTTGATATTGCCGCTCGTGGGTTGGCGGCGGCCCAGGGTCGAGTTGGAGTGCTCACCGGTGGGCGGTTGACGGCTGAGGATGCCTACTCGTACGCCAAGTTTGCCCGGGTAGCCCTGCGCACGGACGACATTGATTTCCGCGCCCGCATGGCAAGCGACGAAGAAGCACAGTTCCTGGCAGCGCTCGTGGCTGGTCAGCCGCTGGGCCCCACGTATGCAGACCTCGATGCGGCCAGCAATGTGGTGTTGGTCGGGTTCGAGCCCGAAGACGAATCACCCATCGTCTTGCTCCGACTCCGGCGTGCTGCACTGAAGGCCAACACTCGGGTGTGGAGTATCAGCGCATCCCTTACCGGTGGACTCGCCAAGATGCAGGGCACCTGGGTGCCCTGCCAACCTGGCGCTGAGGCCCAGGTCATGGACGACGCCCAAAAAGATGGCAGCGACGATGCTTTCGGAGCGGCGCTACGCACCCCGGGCGCGGTGCTGCTGGTGGGTGAACGTCTTGCCGGAATTCCAGGGGCCCTGTCGGCCGCAGCAGCGCTGGCAAGGAACACCGGAGCTCGGCTTGGCTGGGTACCTCGTCGAGCGGGTGAACGTGGCGCTCTCGATGCTGGTGCGCTGTCCGGACTACTTCCGGGTGGGCGACCACTAACGGATCCTGCTGCGCGCAGAGAAGTGTCCGACCTCTGGGGTGTGCAGGCCGATGAACTACCTCGATACGCCGGTCGACGCGGTTCGGTACCCATCGCTCAATCGGCTGATGCAGTCATCGTGGCGGGGGTAGATCCCGTCGATGATCCACAGGGCGAACAGCTCATGGCTGCGCTGGCCGGTGACAGGTTCGTGCTCAGTCTGGAAACGCATCACGGCCCCATCAGCGAGTTGGCCGATGTGGTGCTTCCCGTCGCGGTCGATGCAGAACGCGCCGGAACATACGTGGACTGGGAGGGCCGGTCGCGTTCCTTCGGAACTGCGATTTCCGGTGTCACCACCGTCACCGATTCACGCGTGCTGGCGATGCTTGCTGACGCCATGGATGAATCCATCGGTCGAGGCGACGTGATGGAACTGCGTGCGGAGTTGGCTACGCTGGGTCACTGGACCGGTGACCGGATGTCGGCACCTGATGTGCGACCCGCGCCACCAGCGGCCGGTGGTCTGCGTCTGGCAAGTTGGCGACTGCTACTGGACCTGGGTCGGATGCAGCAGGGCGAACCCCACCTGGCCGGTACGGCCCGACCAACCGAGGCGGTCATGAGTGCTGCAACGGCTGCGTCGCGCGGACTGACCGAGGGTTCATTGGTTACCGTCTCCACACCCGATGGCTCCCTCACGCTCCCGCTGCGCCTCGATGAGGTCGCCCACGACACGGTGTGGCTGCCCATGCATTCCCCAGGATGTTCCATCGTGCAAGACCTAGGTGCCGTCCCGGGGGATGTCGTTGAAGTTGTACCAGGGGGTCCCCGGTGAACACTGACCTGGGCGTGTTCGGAAACGACCCCTGGTGGATCGTGGTCATCAAGGCGATCGCGATTTTTGTGGTGCTGGTACTGGTGACCCTGTTCACCATTTGGTGGGAGCGCCGCGTCGTTGGGCGCATGCAAAACCGGATCGGTCCCAACCGGGTCGGGCCCCTCGGCCTGCTGCAGTCCCTGATGGACGGCATCAAGCTGGCGCTGAAAGAGGAGATCATTCCCAAGTCCGCTTACCGAGCGGTCTATTGGTTGGCGCCGGTGATCTCAGCCACAATGGCATTCATCGCCTTCGCTGTCATCCCCTTCGGTCCGGAGGTGTCGATCCTTGGTGTGATGACCCCGCTACAACTCACCGACTTCCCTGTTTCCGTTCTCTACGTGTTAGCTGTTGCCTCCATTGGGATCTACGGCATCGTGTTGGCTGGCTGGTCATCTGGATCCACCTACCCACTGCTCGGTGGCTTGCGTTCATCAGCGCAGATGATCTCCTACGAACTCGCAATGTCCATGTCCTTCGTGGCTGTCTTTCTCTACGCGGGCACCATGTCCACCTCGGGCATCGTGGCAGCACAGGAACCAATTTGGTACGCAATCATCTTGCTGCCCTCGTTTCTCATTTATGTCACCTCCATGGTTGGCGAAACCAACCGCGCACCCTTTGACCTGCCCGAAGCCGAGGGTGAGTTGGTGGGTGGCTTCCACACTGAGTACTCCTCGTTGAAGTTTGCTCTCTTCTTCCTCGCCGAGTACATCAACATGGTGACGGTGTCAGCGCTTGCCACGACACTTTTCCTTGGCGGATGGCGCGCTCCGTGGCCAATCTCACTCTGGGAGGGTGCAAATGTGGGCTGGTGGCCGCTGCTGTGGTTCTTGGTCAAGGTGCAATTGTTTATCTTCGTTTTCATCTGGCTCCGCGGCACGCTGCCCAGGCTCCGGTACGACCAATTCATGCGCTTTGGCTGGAAAGTCCTGATACCGGTATCCCTGGTGTGGATCGTCGTTGTCGCCACCGCGCGTGTTATTCGCAATGAGTTCTCCATTGCTACCGAAGATATTTTGCTCTGGGGGGCTGGCCTGCTGGTCATCGTGGTGATCGGTGGCTGGATTTTGCAGTGGCGGTCCTCGCGCAAGGAAGAACAGGCCGAGGAGTTAGCGGCGTTGACCGACGATGGACCCTTTGACCCCATGGCCGGTGCATTCCCGGTTCCACCCATGCCCGGCCAGGAATTCACGTACACGTCACGTGTATCGCAACGTCCCCTGGCTGCCGCGACGGTGACCCCCGCAGTCACATCTGGCCCGAGCTCAACGCACCTGCCCGATGATGATGCACCTAAGGAGTCCTCCAATGCCTGAGTTGCCAACAGCGGTACGTGGGTTTGGCGTCACGTTTCGCACCATGTTCAAAAGGGTGGTTACCGAGCAATATCCCGAGGCTGCAGCAAAGTATCCGCCCAAGCCAAGATTTCATGGCCGGCATCAACTCAACCGGTGGGCCGATGGCCTGGAAAAGTGCATCGGTTGCGAACTGTGCGCGTGGGCCTGCCCGGCAGATGCAATCTTTGTGGAGGGGGCAGACAATTCCGAGGGAGGTCGATTCTCACCGGGAGAGCGTTACGGCCGGGTGTATCAGATCAATTACCTCCGCTGTATTTTCTGCGGCCTGTGCATTGAAGCGTGCCCAACGCGTGCGCTCACGATGACCAATGAGTTCGAACTCGCCGACAACAACCGGACGGATTTGATCTTCACCAAAGAGGATCTGCTCGCACCATTGCAGGCCGGAATGGTGCTGCCACCGCATGACATGGTGCCGGGGTTCACCGAGAAGGACTACTACGCCGGTAAGGTCATCGGGGCCACGGATACCGGATCGGCCACGGATACTGCAAAGGAGTCGACGTGACCGAGATCGGCACCGGTGAAGCCATCGTCTTCTGGGTGTGCGCGGTGCTGTCGGTAACCGGTGCCCTTGGCCTGATTTTATCGCGACGCACCGTGCACAGCGCGCTATGGCTGGCCCTGACCATGATAAGCCTGGCTGTTTTGTACATCGCCAATGCTGCACCGTTCCTCGGCATGGTCCAGATCATTGTGTACACCGGTGCGGTCATGATGCTGTTCCTGTTCGTGCTAATGGTGGTTGGTGTTGACTCGGCAGACTCACTCGTAGAAACCCTTCGAGGCCAGCGCGTTGCCGCCATTTTGCTCGCCGTGGGTTTCGGTGTGTTGCTCACCGCCGGGCTCGGTTCAGCCCTGAGCGGTATCCCCATGGCCGGGCTCGACGCAGCCAACGCAGAGTACGGCGGCAACGTTGAAGGTATCGCCCGCCTGCTTTTCTCGGACTACATCATTGCCTTCGAAATCGTTGCGGCACTGCTCATTACGGCTGCCCTTGGAGCTTTAGTGCTCACCCATCGAGAGCGCTGGCGACCGAAGCTGACGCAGGCTGACCTGATGCGTCAACGTATTGCTTCGGGTGCGCCTGGCCCGCTTCCCACTCCCGGTGTTTTCGCTAGACACAATGCCGTGGATACTCCGGCTCTGCTGCCCGATGGCACGTTGGCCGAACAATCAGTGCCGGCACCCCTGCGTGCCCGGGGCGACCTACGGCCGGTAGATATTGGCGCGGTCGAGGAAACTCGCGCCCTCACCGAAGGTGAAGCTGTCTTTGGCCCCACGGTCACGCCGGTCGCTGATGATCCTGGCGCCTCACCGGGAGAGCGGTCATGAATCCGGAGAACTACATCATCCTGTCGGGGTTGCTGTTCACCATTGGCGCCTTGGGGGTCATGATTCGGCGCAACGCGATCGTGGTCTTCATGTCGATCGAGTTGATGCTCAACGCTGCAAATCTTGCTTTCGTCTCTTTCGCTCGCATTAACGGAACCCTGGATGGCCAGGTTGTTGCCTTCTTCGTCATGATCGTCGCCGCAGCCGAAGTGGTTGTCGGTTTGGCCATCATCGTGACGATCTTTAGAACTCGGCGCTCTGCTTCCATCGATGAGCCGAACCTATTGAAGTACTAGACCATGGCCGCGGCCACGCCATGGTCGGGGTTGCCCAAGACAGCACAGATGTGAGGAACAACTGGTGATAAGCGAGGAGGCGCCGTGATCGGGACCGGCGCTGTCGTTGCTCAAACGGCTCCCCTTTTGGCGCCGTTGAATGCTGCGACGGGAATCTTCCAGTACATCTGGGTACTGATCGCGCTACCGCTTGCTGGGGCGATCATTTTGCTCACCACCGGTAGTCTGCTGAAGCGGTGGGGCCATATCATCGGCGTCGCCACCGTGGGCGTTTCCGCGATTCTCGGCATCATCATGCTGCTGGAGATGATGGGTCGATCCGCCGATGACCGCGCTTTCGGCCAGACCGCATTCACCTGGGTTTTTGCCGGGCAGTTTGATGTTGACGTCGCTTTCCAGCTTGATCAACTGTCCATGGTTTTCGTACTGCTCATCACCATCGTCGGCACACTCATTCACATCTACTCCATTGGCTACATGGCCCATGACCCAGACCGCAAGCGTTTCTTCGGGTTCCTCAACCTCTTTATTGCCGCGATGCTGCTGCTCGTTCTGGCCGATAACTATCTGCTGCTATACGTGGGCTGGGAAGGGGTGGGCCTAGCGTCCTATCTCCTGATCGGTTTTTGGCAGTACAAGAACAGCGCCGCCGCCGCTGCCAAGAAAGCATTCGTGATCAACCGCGTGGGTGACGTGGGGCTCAGCCTTGCCATCATGCTCATGTTCGTCACGTTCGGCTCGGTTACGTTCAGTTCTGTCTTCGCCAACGCCGGGGAAGCCAGCGACTCCACGCTCACCTGGATCGGCCTGCTGCTGCTCTTGGCTGCTGCCGGTAAGTCTGCGCAGTTCCCGCTGCAAGCCTGGTTGCTTGACGCCATGGAAGGCCCCACGCCGGTGTCAGCGCTGATCCATGCGGCCACGATGGTGACCGCGGGCGTGTACTTGATCGTGCGCAGTAACGCGATTTACGACCGAACTGTTTTCGCAGCGACCGCGGTTGTCGTGGTGGGTGTGATCACCATGATTATTGGCGCGATCATTGGCTCGGCAAAGGACGACATCAAGAAGGCCCTGGCGGGTTCCACGATGAGCCAAATCGGATACATGGTGCTCGCCGCCGGGCTCGGGCCGATCGGCTATGTGTTCGCCATCTTCCACCTACTGACCCATGGTGTGTTCAAGGCCAACCTCTTCTTGAGTGCCGGCTCGGTCATGCACGGCATGAACAACGGCGTCAACATGCGTCGCTTCGGTGCGCTTCGTGCCGCCATGATCATTACCTTTGGTGCTTTCACCGCGGGTTATTTGGCCATCATCGGTATTCCACCGTTCTCTGGTTTTTATTCCAAGGACAAAATCATTCACGCGGCCTTCGAACAGAGCAACATCGTGGGTATCGCCGGGGTACTGGCCGCGGGCATTACCGGTTTCTACATGACGCGCATGATCGTCATGACGTTCTTCGGTAAGGCCCGATGGGAAGACGATGCGCATCCGCACGAGTCCCCGCCGGTCATGACCATTCCGTTGATTATTTTAGGTTTCGGGTCGGCCTTTACCGGCATGGCGCTGGTTTACTGGGGTGACATCGAAACGTGGCTCACTCCGGTCACCGGACTTGAGGAACGCGAACTAGCGATTCCCACCGTGGTGCTGGAGATGCTGACCCTCGCCACCGTTCTCGTGGGTGTGGGTGTCGCCATCTGGATCTATCGCCGTTCGGTTCCGATTGAACCCCCGCAGAAAGTGTCGGTACTCACCGTGGCGGCTCGCCAGAACATGTTCGATGATGCAATCAACGACGTGGTTGCCGTGCGCCCGACCTGGTACACCGCTCGATTCCTCGTATGGTTCGACAACCGTGCAGTTGACGGGTTCGTCAATGGTCTGGCCGCTGCAGTGGGCGGAGTGTCCGGTCGCCTCCGCCGCATCCAGACAGGGTTCACCCGCACCTATGCACTCGTCATGGTGATTGGTGTCCTTGCGGTTCTCACCGCACTTGGGTTGGTGATGCTGCCATGAGTAATTTCCCGTGGCTGACCACGATCGGTGTCATCCCACTTATCGGTGCTGTTGTTGTCATGTTGCTACCAAGGTCTAAGGGCCTGTTGGCCAAGCAGTTGGCACTGGTATTCAGCCTGATCGCCCTCGGCATGACCATCGCAATGGCGTTGCAGTTCGATGCAGACGTCACAGATCCGTTCCAGTTCAGCGAGAGTGCATCGTGGATTCCTGCACTCGGCATAAGTTATTCGGTGGGTGTCGATGGCATTGGTCTGGTTCTCATCGGGCTAGCCGCAACGCTGGTGCCGGTGGTTATTTTGGCCGGATGGCATGACGTTGATGAAGAACTTGGATCGGTCAAGGGCTACTTCGCGTTGATCCTGGTGCTGCAAACGTTGATGATCGGCGTTTTCGCCGCGACCGACGTCTTCTTGTTTTACGTGTTCTTCGAAGCCATGCTCGTACCGATTTACTTCCTGATCGGGCGCTATGGCGGTCCCCAGCGCGCATACGCCGCGGTGAAGTTCTTGATCTACAGCCTCGTGGGTGGACTGTTTATGCTCGCCTCGCTGATCGGTCTCTATGTCGTGTCTGGACGGCAACTGGGCGAGGGCACCTTCGATTTCCTCTCCCTGGTTGGCTTGGAGATGGACTCAACCACCCAGCGCTTGCTGTTCCTCGGGTTCTTCTTCGCTTTCGCCATCAAGGCTCCGCTATTTCCTTTCCACACCTGGCTGCCCGATGCGGCGAAAGAATCCACGCCTGGAACCGCGGTTCTCCTTATCGGCGTACTGGACAAGGTCGGCACCTTCGGCATGATCCGATATCTGCTGCCAATTTTCCCCGAGGCATCCCAGTTCTACGCCCCGGTGGTCATCGCGATGGCGGTTATCGGCATTCTCTATGGCGCACTGGTGGCTCTGGGGCAAAATGACATGAAGCGCTTGTTCGCATACAGCTCCATGTCTCACTTTGGGTTTATCGCACTGGGGATTTTCGTCTTCACCAATATCGGCATGAGTGGTTCGGTGCTGTACATGGTGGCCCATGGTCTCTCCACAGCAGCGGTGTTCCTCGTCGCTGGCTTCCTGATGGCCCGGCGCGGTGGTTCCAGCCTCATCAGCGACTACGGCGGCATCAGCAAGGTGGCACCGGTACTCGCCGGCTTCCTCCTCTTCGCAGCTTTGTCCTCCTTGGCGCTGCCCGGTTTGGCCAGTTTCCTCGGCGAATTCATGGTTCTGCTGGGTACGTTCCAGATCTACCCGTGGGTGGCCGTCGTTGCCACCTTGGGCATCGTGTTTACCGCGGCCTATGTCTTGCGGTTCTACCAACGCACGGCAACCGGTCCTGTTCCGGCAGCCTATGCACCCGGATCTGCGCACCCGATGACCGATGTGAAAGCGCGTGAGGTGACCGCTTTGGCGCCCCTGGTGCTACTCACCATCGTTTTGGGCGTCTTCCCCACTCCGGCTCTGGACGTCATCAATCCCGCGGTGGAGTGGACACAGCAGACACTGGGAGTGGTTGATCCACCACCGCAGATCGACACGCCGGGAGGGGGTCAGTAATGGACGACGTCTTGATTGCGCCAGACATTGACTACCTGGCCGTGGCCCCCATGATCATCGTGGGCGTCACCGCCGTCGTCGGAGTGCTGGTCGAGGCTTTTGCGCCACGACGACCGCGCCGTGGAATTCAACTTGTGCTTACCTTCGGTGCACTCATTGCCGCCTTCGTCGTCCTCATTTCGCAAGCAGGAACACGAGTGATCACCGGTTCCTTGGCCATTGATGGGCCCAGTCTGGTGCTGCAGGGCCTGATCCTGCTGATTGCGATCGTGTCGGCGATGCTCATGGCTGAGCGCCGGGTGGATCCAGCCGGGGATGCATTCTCACCGCGCGCATCTGCGCTGCCGGGATCTGAGGAAGAACGCGTGCTGAGCACTCGCGGGTTCATGCAAACCGAGGTCTGGCCACTGATGCTGTTCGCGGTTGTCGGCATGATGCTCTTCACCGCGGCCAATGACCTACTCGTAATGTTTATTGCCCTAGAGATCATGTCACTGCCGCTGTACCTACTCGCCGGAATGTCTCGCCGCCGTCGCCTGCTCAGCCAAGAAGCGGCGCTGAAGTACTTCATTCTCGGTGCGTTCTCCTCCGCATTCTTTATCTTCGGTGCAGCGATGCTCTATGGCTTCTCCGGTACCATTTCGCTGCCCGGTATCGCTGATGCACTGAGCGCGAACCCTGGACAAACTCCGCTGATCTTCATCGGCTTTGGCCTCGTCGTTATCGGACTGCTGTTCAAGGTGGGTGCGGTTCCCTTCCACCAGTGGGTGCCTGACGTTTACCAGGGCTCTCCCAGCGCCGTCACCGCCTTCATGGCCGCGGCCGTCAAGGTTGCCGCCTTCGGTGCGCTCCTGCGTTTTCTCTACGTCGCCTTCGGCGGTGCCCGCTGGGACTGGCAGCCTGCCCTGTGGATCATCGCGATCGCAACGATGCTGGTGGGGTCGATTTTGGCTATCACCCAGACCGACATCAAGCGCATGCTCGCTTATTCATCGATCGCCCAGGCCGGCTTCATTCTGGTCGGTGTTATTGCGGTGAACCCTGAAGGCGTCGCCGCAGTGATGTTCTACCTGGCGGCTTATGGCTTTGCCACCCTCGGTGCCTTCGCCGTCATCAGTTTGGTTCGTCAAGATGGCGGTGAAGCAACGCACCTGTCGAACTGGGCGGGGTTAGGCAAACGATCTCCGGTTCTGGCCCTGTCCATGTCGCTGTTTATGCTTTCCTTCGCCGGCATCCCGCTCACCAGCGGCTTCATCGGCAAGTTCACCGTCTTTGAAGCTGCCATCCTTGCCGACGCTGTGCCCTTGGTGATCGTGGGTGTCATTGCCAGCATCATTGCGGCCTTCTTCTATGTCCGTGTGATTGTTCTCATGTTCTTCACTGAACCGGCCGAGGTCGGACCTACCGTTGTGCTCCCCTCGGTGTTTACCACGCTCGTTTTAGCCATTTCTGTCGCGGTAACGGTCATTTTGGGTGTTTTTCCGCAACCGGTTCTGGATCTGGTCGAACAGGCCAATGTCTTCCTTCGGTAGTAACGTCATGAGCGTTCGCTATTAAAGGAGTCCGCTTATGAGCCCTCGAATCATGACCAGCATGTACGGACTTGGCATTGATAGCCAACTGGCCGACCAGATGGCCGATGGTTTGGCCCGAGTTGAAACGGGTCTACGCGAAGCCGTACGCAGTGATTACCCGTTCGTGACAGAGGCCTCACGGCACCTGGTTGATGCTGGTGGCAAGCGGTTTCGTCCGCTACTGGTGCTGCTGGCTGCTCAGTACGGTGATCCTCGCAGTGTAGGAGTTGTGCCCGCCGCCATTGTTGTTGAATTAACCCATCTGGCCACGCTGTACCACGACGATGTCATGGACGAGGCCGATCTGCGTCGTGGAGCGAGTTCGGCGAACGCGCGTTGGAGCAATACCGTGGCAATCTTGACCGGTGATTTTCTCTTTGCCCGCGCCAGTGAAATCTTGGCCGATCTTGGCCCTGATGCCGTGCGCATCCAGGCCCGCACCTTCGAACGACTGTGCACCGGGCAGATCCGCGAAACGGTAGGTCCCGCCGAAGGCGCGGATCCGGTAGATCATCACCTACAGGTCCTGGCCGATAAAACTGGTTCACTCATCGCCACGTCTTGCCAGTTCGGTGCGCTCATGAGCGGTGCTGACGCACAGACCACCGCAACACTTACCCGATTTGGTGAGCACATCGGTGTCGCCTTCCAACTCGCCGATGACCTCGTGGACATCACCAGCGATTCTGCGCAGTCGGGCAAGACACCCGGTACCGATCTGCGCGAGGGTGTACCTACGCTGGCGGCACTCATGGCTATGCGTGCCAACGATGATCCGTGGTTGGTTGATGCGTTGTCTCGTCCACTTCACGACGAGGTTGAACATGGTCGTGCCCTGTCGGCCCTTCGGGCGCATCCGGCCCTGATCGAAGCACAAAACGAGGCACGTCGATGGGCAGACAGTGCTCGATCCTGCCTCGATGGGCTCAGTGATGACCCGGCCACGGAGGCTTTGCGAGCCCTGTGCGACTACGTGGTTAACCGCACCGGCTAGTAGCCTCGAAGTCGAGCTACCAGATCGGTCATGACCTCCGTTGCGCCGCCGCCGATGCCGAGCACGCGCACATCGCGGTAGTGCCGTTCCACCTCGCTCTCGCGCATGTAGCCCATTCCACCGTGTAGTTGAACTGCGGCGTTTGCCACAAATTCCGCTGCCTCCACGGCCGTTTGTTTAGCGAGGGCTGCTTCGGCTATCAACTGTTCGCCATTGATGTACCGATCGGTAATTGCGTGTGTGTAGACACGTGCAACATCGGTGCGCCGGTACATGTCAACCAGGGTGTGGCGAACGATCTGGCGGGAGATGAGTGGTCGACCGAAGGTTTCTCGGTTCTTGGCCCAGGCCTCGGTCAAGTCAAGGCATCGCTGGGCGGTGGCGTAGGCGGTGACTGCGAGGGAGAGTCGCTCTGAGACAAAGTGATTAGCTAGCGAAGCAAACCCCAAGCCCAGTCCCAAGACATCGCGCGGGGCCACAGGTACTTCGTTGAAAGCGAGTTCTGCTGTATCGCTGCACCACCAGCCCATCTTGGCCAGCGCTCTAGGGGTGGCGTATCCAGGAGAAGCCGGATCAAGCATCATCAGCGTGATACCAGCTGCACCTTCTCCTGTTTCCGGAGTCCGTACGGCAGCCACCACGCGATCCGCTCGAACGCCTGAGGTGATGTACGTTTTCGCACCAGACACGGTCCAAGATTCATTCACTCGTTCAGCACGGGTACGTAGTCGAGAAACGTCTGAACCACCATCAGGTTCGGTTACGCCGAGAGACAGGATCATCTCGCCGCGCAGCACTGGCTCAATGGTCTGCGCCAGTAAATAGTCGGCACCGTCTACATCAGCCGCGTCGACCCTGCGGTGGTACTCGTCGATCACATGGGGCAGGGCGATTCCGTGAGTGAAGAGTGCAGAAATGACGCCACCGCTGGCGCCTGCTCCGATCATGGCCTCGGTCATCGCCACTACATCGGCAAAATCTCCACCGGAGCCGCCGAGTTTGGGGTCGATGCCGATGCCGAGCAGGCCAACGTCAGCCGCTCTGCGGTGTAGATCCCGGGGCAGCATTCCATCTGTTTCCCAGGTAGTCAGAAACGGCGTGATCTCACGTCCGGTGAATTTTTGGGCAAGGTCAACGAGGGCTTTGCGGCTTTGCGGATCAGCAGAAACACTCATACCTCTACCCTAGGTATCCCGGCGGGGTCGGCGGAGCCCGGCCGCGTAGAGCGCCTGAACGAGTTGCCTGCTGCTCACCTCGAGTGCGCCCTCCTCAACGGCGATCATCCGCATTGATTCGTGAACGTCGTAGTGATCGCCTCCGAATGCTCGCTGCGGTACTCCGATCCAGCGTGCGAAGGAGTGCAACTCATATAGGTCTTGGTCGCTCACTAGGTGGCAAAACCACCTGTCTCGCCACGCCCAATTCGCCGAATCCACAAGTATTGCCACGGTCAAATCCTAGACTCGGAAGGCTGTTTAGGGCCACCTACATTGCCGCACAGCTGGTTGCCGGGAGGATTGTGTTAGGCGATTTGGCCGATCTCCAGAGCATCGGCACGGTTAGGTCGCCGACGGTGCCGGAGGGCATCAACGGAGAAGAGCGCCAGCGCGGCCCAGATGAGTGCGAAGCCAATCCACTCCAACCCGGTGACCGTCTCGGCGAAATAGGTGATCCCAAGGATCAGCAGGATGGTGGGTGTGGCGTATTGCATGATCCCCAGCGTGGATAGCGGTAGTCGATTGGCGCCACCGACGTAGGCAAGCAACGGTATAGCCGTGATGGGACCGAGCAGAAGGAGGAGGATGGTAATTCCAACTCCGTCTACGACGAAGGCGGCGCTACCTTGCACTTCTGCCACGGCCAGAACCACCGCGGCAACAGGGAAAAGCACCATGGTTTCAACGGTGAGTCCTGAAATTGCATCAACACCGGCCATCTTCTTTAGTAGTCCATAGGACCCGAAGGAGAACGCTAGAATGAGTCCTATGGCGGGTAATGCGGCTGCGCCGATGGCGATGACCACGACACCCCCAGCGGCAATTCCAACTGCACCCCACTGCCATCGGCGCAGGCTCTCCTTCAAGATCACCACACTCAAGGCAACGGACACCAGTGGATTGATGAAGTATCCCAGGGAGGCATCCACCACCTGATCGGTACTGACCGAATAGACGTAGGTGGTCCAGTTCACGGTGATGGCGATCGCAGCAAGCACGAGAATGCCCAGGGTGCGCCGATTCTTCAATACGCTGCCCAGCCGTCGCCATCCTCTGCCAATGCCGATGACGACGATAAGAAAAACGAACGACCAGATAATGCGATGGGCCACAATTTCCGCGGGGGAAACCGTGTCCAGGATCGCGAAATACAGTGGGAATACTCCCCAGAGGCCATAGGCGATGAGCGCGTAGACGAAGCCCAACAACGTGGTTCGCTGCGCCGACTCCGGAGTCAGTTCACAGTCCAGGTGTCGCTACCGCGCAGCAGCCTGCGCAGATCCTTTGTTTGTTCGGCGACGGCTTTTTCGTTTTGTTCACGGGCCAGTCGATCGTCGGAAGGACGCTGTACATCGCGGAACACTCCGATAGGGGTATCGGTGAGCATTTGCTGGTCAGATAGCCGCGAGAGCGCGAAGGCCACAGCCGGGTCAACGGCATGTGCGTCATGGATCAAAATCTCGGCTTCAGGGATGTCGTTGACATTCACCACAGCTGCGAACCGTTCGCGAGATAACCATCGGATGGTAGGAAGACCGGGGTTCGATATGTCACCGCGATACGTGATGCTTCAATGGCGGCAGCGAAACAATCGCGCTGCGGGAGAGTAACGATGCTTTTGTGCTCTTCGTCGACAGGAGACGTGGTCACGTTCGAACGCTATCGCGCTGAACAGTCAAGTGCGTCCAATCTCGCGATCGCACGGCCGACTACTCTGGGAGTGTGATCGAATTGCCGACGCCGGCGTACCAATCGGTCTCCGGTGGTGCGCGCCAGTACCGGTTAGCTAGCCATCCGGAAATTCGTGTCGTCGCGACCGATCTCGGCCTGGCATGCTGCGCCGTTGAATTCGCCGCAGCCCTCACCCGCGGGCTGTTACTCCCGGTGGCTGACGCGGACCCGGTGCCCACTCTGCACCTGCTGGTTGTGTCCGGAACCCTCACCCACGCACTACGTCCGAGTATCGAGGCGGCGTGGGAGAGACTGCCAGAACCACGGGCGGCAATGGCTTTTGGCGCTTGCACAGCCAGTGGCGGTCCGTATTGGGATTCCTATTCGGTTGCGCAGGGTATTGACGAAACCATTCCGGTACAGGTCTACGTCCCTGGCTGCCCTCCCCGTCCAGAAGCCCTCATTGCCGCGATCCTCAGCATTGCCGAAGGTGCCGCGGATGTGATTCGTTCATGACCATTGCTGCCAATTCTGTTGAAATAACACAGCAAATCGAGTGGATCAGTGCAGAGCAATGGCGAGACTCCTTGGCCAGCGCCCACCGCCAAGGTTGGGTTTGTCTGGATGTACTCACAGCTATTGACCGCCCAGAGCAACGTGAGTTCCACGTCGTACTGCACGCCAATCGAGTGGATTCAGCGCTAGGGCAGTGGTGGGGAGTGGTTGTGCCCCAGCACGATGCAGAACTGGCGTCCCTCGTTGATGTTTTCAAGGCTGCTGCATGGCATGAGCGTGAGACACGTGAGATGTTCGGCATCACCTTCACCGGTAACGTTGTGTCACATGACCCGACGGCACAAGGGTTGCTCCTCTCCGACGAGGCCCCGGTGACTCCGCTGCGCAAACACGTACCCCTTGGGGCGCGCGTTGACACTCCCTGGCCGGGTAATGCGGACCCAGATCCGCGCCGAAGCGCATCTCGGCGCCGTCAAGCACCCCCGGGCACGCGACCTGAGTGGTTCGAAACTGGGGACGGCCAATGATCGAGGACATCGCGATTGAATCTCGCGGAACGATTAAGTTAAGCGCCCCGGACTGCACGTCGTGCATGCTCTGCGTCCGGGAGTGTCCGGTCTGGTGCATCGAGATCGACAGTCACACCGAACAGGTGACCCCTGAAGGTGCCCGTCGCCCTCGCAGCGTTGCTGTACTCGACGCATTCACGATTGACTGGGGCCTGTGCATGTACTGCGGAATATGCGTGGAGGTTTGTCCCTTCGATGCCCTGGCCTGGGCACCCAGCCCGCGCGGGGGTGTGGGTGAGGCTGAGCAACTTGTCGCCGGCATCGAAGATTTATCCGGCTGACCCCGCTGGTGGCCCGTATTCGTCAGCGGTAGTTCACAAACTGCACGGGGAAGTCTAGGTTTGCCTCCTGGACGAGGGCGATCACCGTTTGCAGGTCATCCCTGCTGCTGCTGGAAACCCGCAGTTCTTCGCCCTGAACAGCAACCTTCACCTTCTTGGGCCCGTCGTCTCGAATGATTTTGCCAAGCTTCTTGGCTTGCTCTTGGCTGATGCCGGCGGTGAGCGCACAGGTGATCTTGTAGGTGCGACCTGATGATCGAGGCTCTCCAGCGTCAAGGGCCTTGAGGCTGATCGACCTTTTCACCAATTTGTCTCGAAAGACTTCGAGGGCGGCCAGGACGCGTTCCTCTGTATCGGCTTCAAGTTCGACACCTAACTCACCTTGCCATTCGATGCTGGCGCCGGTGTTTTTGAAATCGAAGCGCTGGGACAACTCCTTTGCCGCCTGGTTCAACGCATTGTCAACCTCTTGGCGGTCGATCTTGGACACGATGTCGAAACTGCTGTCAGCCATGGGAGTAGTTTGCCATCGCTTTATCCGGCAGTGGTCAGTGAGTCGATGCCAAGATGTGGCCCTAGGGCGCTGTATGTAGACTCGCGTGGCTTCGAGATGATCATTGTCGGCGAATCTTTCGCACCGATCCTGATGTCTCGACCAGCACGGCAGGTTGCCCGAGCGGCCAATGGGAGCGGACTGTAAATCCGTCGCGAAAGCTTCGCAGGTTCGAATCCTGCACCTGCCACCAGCAAGATCGCGATGATTTCGACATCGCTAGGTCGGGATTAGCCGTTGAGGTAGTGCACGCCGGTGAGTTCTTCACTTGCCACCCATAAGCGGCTCGCGTCGGCACGGTTGCTTGCTGCTGCCGACATTCCGACCACGGTGGGATGGCCGCGCTGCTCACCGAACCCGTCTGGGCCAACGTAGAGGCCCCCGGGCAACCCTGGTTCTGTGGCCGCGTACAGGGTGGGTAACGCCCCCATTTCTGCGCTCTGAGCCAGTACGCGGTTCGCCAGTCCCATGATCTTCTCGCCCCTGTTGCTGCCTTTCATGCGCGGGGCAGCGGACTGCAGATTCGTTGCAGCGTAACCAGGATGTACGGCTAGCGCACTCACTGGAACATCAGCTTGCCGTAGTCGGCGATTCAACTCGTTGGTGAACAGTAGGTTCGCCAACTTGGACTGTCCGTAAGCTCCCCATGCGCGGTATTTCCTTTCACCCTGTAGGTCATCAAAGTTCATCCGCCCGAACCGATGGGCCTGCGAAGAGACGGTGACGACGCGTGACCTCTCCGGTTCTCCTGCGGTGATCAGGGCCGGGAGCAACA
This sequence comes from Candidatus Nanopelagicales bacterium, assembly GCA_018609125.1. Classification (GTDB taxonomy): domain Bacteria; phylum Actinomycetota; class Actinomycetes; order S36-B12; family S36-B12; genus M55B157. Next base: position 59,769 of record JABAYF010000023.1, read on the forward strand.
GCCCGGTGAGGGCGAAATGGCCTAGATGGTTGGTGGCCAATTGCATTTCGAATCCGTCAGCAGATTCCCGCCGGGGAATCGCCATCACGCCGGCATTGTTAATCAGCAGATTAAGACCGGCTGGGTGGGCAGCGATCCACAGTTCGGTGAACTGGCGAACGCTGGTCAAGCTGGCCAGATCGAGGTGTGAGACCTCAACGGTGGCACCGGGCGAGGATGTGCGAATTGACTCGGCTGCAAACTCGCCCCGTTCCGTGTCTCGGACGGCGAGTGTGACGTGGGCGCCGTGTGCCGCTAATTGCGTCGCAGTGACCAGTCCCAGTCCGGAGTTGGCACCGGTCACGATCGCATCGAATCCCGCCAGGTTGGGGATGTCTGATGCGGTCCAGTCGATAGGCTTGGCAGCGGTAGTCATGGCAATAGTCAACCGCGTTTTGCCTGGTCAAGGCCAATGGAGCCACCCGAAGGCAGCGGCGCCAACCCTGGGCGTGTAGTCTGCTCAGGCTTCACCGCCCCAATAGCTCAGTCGGTAGAGCGTCTCCATGGTAAGGAGAAGGTCTACGGTTCGATTCCGTATTGGGGCTCGGTCGGTGGCCGACCCGTAACACGGCCACCACACGGCGGAGTAGCTCAGCCAGGTAGAGCAAGCGGCTCATAATCGCTGTGTCGCCGGTTCAAGTCCGGCCTCCGCTACCCCGACACTGCACCACGTCGACCAACCGGTCGAGATTTTAAAGGAGGGCCCCATGGGCAAAGCAACCGATGTCCGGCCGAAGATCACTCTGGCGTGCCAGGAGTGTAAGAACCGCAACTACATCACCAAGAAGAACCGCCGTAACGATCCCGATCGACTGGAATTGGCGAAATTCTGCCCGACCTGCAAGAAGCACACCGAGCACAAGGAAACTCGCTAGAGACTTCGGGAGTCAACGCGATGGGTCTGAACCCTGCTCTGATTGGCCGCCAGTACCCGCCATCCCCGCCCTATCTCGTGGGGCGGGAAAAAGTGCGCGAGTTCGCCCAGTCCATCGGCGATACGAACCCGGTTAGTCACGATCTATCCGCAGCGCAGGCGGCTGGCTTTACCGACCTGGTTGCGCCACCCACCTTCGCCTTCGTGATCACCCACGTGGCCATGGCTAATGCCATGTTCGACCCGGATCTGGGTTTGGATTACGCACGCGTGGTCCACGGAGAGCAGCGCTTCACCTACGCGCGACCCATCGTCGCTAGCGACCTCGTCACCGTTGTTTCGGTGATTGATGCTATTCGATCCGTAGCAGGAAACGACATGTTGACGTTGCGATCCGACGTGGTCGATCCTGCCGGTGCCGTCATCGTGAGTACCACTTCGGTCATTGTGGCGCGCGGCAGCGCTGATGAAGAAAAGTGAGGGGCCAATCATGGCGTCACCAGTAGCGTTTGATCAGGTTGTCGTCGGAGAAGTGTTGCCGGAGAAACGAGTGCGCATCACGCGGCTGGACCTCGTTCGCTATGCCGGGGCCTCGGGTGATTTCAACGTCATCCACTGGAATGAACGTGTTGCCAAATTAGTTGGCCTTCCCGATGTCATCGCTCACGGCATGTACACCATGGCCCAAGCTGGTCGCGTCGTGACCGACTGGGTGACCGACCCGGCGGCGCTCGAGGAATTCGGCGTACGTTTCACCCGACCGGTACCTGTTCCTGATGACGACCAAGGTGCAGAGGTGATCTTCACCGGCGTTGTTGCCGAAAAATTGGATGGACAGCGAGTGAAGGTCAACATCACTGCTATGTGCGGGGACGCGAGCGTTTTGGGTCGCGCTAACGCGGTCGTCCGACTGAGTTGAACTAGCGCCATGCAGTCCTCCATGGCCGACCTGACGACCCTGCACGTTGGTGGTCGAATCGACACGTTGCTTCGTCCGGAATCTCGATCGGAGCTGATCGACGCGGTTCGTTCGTGCGATCAACGAGGTATTCCTATCGTGATCGTGGGTGGTGGTAGCAATACGGTGGCGGCCGATGAGCCGGTTTCCGGAACAGTCATTCACGTAGCGAATAAAGGAATTACCGCGAGTTCGGACTCCTGCGGTGGAGCATGGGTCGAGGTGGGCGCAGGGGAATCGTGGGAGAGCCTGGTCCAGCGTGCCATTGCGGAAGAGTGGGTCGGAATTGAAGCTCTCTCGGGTATTCCTGGCTACGTGGGCGCAACGCCGATGCAAAACGTTGGTGCCTATGGCCAAGAGGTCGCCGAAGTTATTGCGCGGGTGGAAACCTACGACCGGGTAACCGGTGACGTACGCACTTGGGCAGCGGGTGAATGCGATTTTGGCTACCGATCCTCATTGTTTAAGCGGTCACAGGTTGAAAGTTTGCCCGCAACTGATCCGCTGATCAGTCAATCGCGGCTGCGTTATGTGGTGCTATCTGTGGCATTTCAATTCACGACCGGCAATCTTGGGGCCCCGGTAACCTATGGGCCACTTGCCAAAGCGCTCGGAGTCGCTGTGGGCGAGCGGGTGCCTTCTCGTTCGGTCCGTGAGGCGGTGCTGGAACTTCGTCGAAGCAAGGGCATGGTGTTGGACAGCAGCGATCATGACACCTGGAGTGTGGGTTCGTTTTTCGTCAATCCGATTGTCCCAGTTCACCTCCTGAGCAATCTGCCAGCTGACGCGCCCAGGTGGGAAACCGGTGCCGATGTCGTAAAATTAAGCGCGGCGTGGTTAGTTGAACAGGCTGGATTCACTCCAGGGTTTTGTCTCACCGGTCGGCCTCAGGCTGCACTGTCCACCAAGCACACGCTGGCTATCACCAATCGGGGTGGTGCCACTGCGGCAGACGTGTTGGCGTTGGCCCAGGCGATACAAACTGGTGTCTGGCAACAATTTGGCGTGTGGCTAACCCCCGAACCCGCTGTGCTTGGCCGTACGGATCAACTCACTCGCTGAGTAAGGCCGCGATCCGACCAATTCCCTCAATGATGTCGTCGTCGCTGAGTGCATAGCTCAAACGAAGAAAACCCGGCGTACCAAAGGCTTCGCCCGGCACCACAGCGACCTCGGCTAGGTCCAAAATGATGTCAGCGAGTTCCGCTGAGGTCGCCGGGGTGCGTCCCTCGATGGTTCGGCCAAGGAGGCCCTGAACCGATGGGTAAACGTAAAAAGCACCTTCGGGTTCGGGGCATTCGACCCCAGGAATGGCCCGCAGAAGGTCCACGATCAGCAGCCGGCGACGGTTGAAAGCGGTTTTCATTTCTGCCACGGCGTGCAGATCGCCAGAGACTGCCGCTAGGGCCGCCATTTGTGAAACGTTTGCCACATTGGAAGTGGCATGAGACTGCAGGTTGGTGGCGGCCTTGATGACATCAACGGGCCCAATCATCCAACCTACTCGCCAGCCGGTCATGGCATAGGTTTTTGCGACACCGTTGATCACCACGCAGCGGTCAGCGATCGCGGGGGCTTCGACCGGCATTGAGCTAAAGCGTGCCGAACCATAGACAAGGTGCTCGTAGATCTCATCGGTAATGACCCAAATACCTTCGCGGGCAGCCCATTCACCGATTTCGCGCACCTGCTCCGGTGGATAGACCGCACCTGTCGGATTAGATGGAGACACGAAAACTAGCGCCTTGGTCTGGGGTGTGAGGTGGCGCTGCAGGTCAGCAATCGTGGCTCGATAGCCGCTATCAACCGAGGTCGGCACCACCACCGGGGTGCCACCGGCTAACCGGATCGATTCAGGGTAGGTGGTCCAGTACGGAGCAGGGAGCAACACTTCGTCACCTGGATCTAGCAGCGCGGCAAAGGTGTTGTAGAGGGCCTGCTTGCCACCGTTGGTCACCAGGACTTGGTTCGGCTGAACAATAAGACCGCTGTCTCGGGCAGTCTTGGCCGCGATGGCTTCGCGCAGGGCCGGGAGCCCAGCTGCGGGGGTATACCGATGCCAGCGTGGATCGGTGCAGGCAGCCACGGCGGCGGCCACGATGTAGTCCGGAGTCGCAAAATCGGGCTCACCTGCACCGAAACCGATCACGGGCCGCCCGGCGGCCTTGAGCGCTTTGGCTTTGGCATCCACCGCCAGGGTCGCCGACTCGGTGATTGAGGACAGCCGCTGGGAGATGCGCGGGCGGATGGAGTTGGTGGTGGTTACTTCGCTAGCAGACATAGGACCATCTTGTCGCACCCGCGATCGCAGGTGTGCAGCCCCGGCCGGTTAAAAACTGGGGTCCCATCGGGTTCACCGACGCACCACCCGTAGACTCCCTCCACCGGTGGTTGTCCACCCGATTTCGTGCGCCCGCCACTTACCTCAGCGGCAGGTATCACGTGATCGCAACGACCACCACAGGGCCGTAGCTCAATTGGTAGAGTCCCGGTCTCCAAAACCGGTGGTTGGGGGTTCGAGTCCCTCCGGCCCTGCTCCATCTGCACAGACCTGAAGAGAAAGGCACTTCAACGTGAGCGAACAAAGCTCCAGTGCGACCCGGCTATCGCCGCTGGGCCGTTTTGCGCTGTTCGTTCGCCAGGTTGTGGCCGAACTTCGCAAGGTCATCTGGCCCACCCGCAGAGAACTCATCGCCTACACCATCGTGGTCGTTGTGTTCGTTGCCGCTATGGCCGGCATCGTGGCAGTGCTCGACTACATCTTTACCCAGGGCGTCCTGCTCATCTTCGGCTGACGCCGCCCGCCTGTTGAGGAGTCCACCCCACCGTGTCTGAACAGCCCCCAATCACCGATCCCTTTGCCGCCGTGGCAGCACCAGTTGATGCTGCTGTGGCGGAGTTGGCTGTCGACGCTGAAAATGTCGCAGAGGTTGTGGCCGAAGCGATCGAAGAAGTGATCGAAGAAGAGATCGTGGCCGAAGCGATCGAAGAAGCGATCGAAGAAG
>JABAYF010000023.1:64744-113416 GCA_018609125.1 Candidatus Nanopelagicales bacterium
GAAGCGATCGAAGAAGCGATCGAAGAAGAGGAAGTCGACCTCATCGCAGCATTTCGTGAGGAATTGCGATTGTCACCCGGTGACTGGTTCGTCATTCATTCCTACGCCGGTTATGAGAACCGCGTTAAGACCAACCTTGAGTCGCGCATCGCCAGCCTGAACATGGAGGACTACATCTTCAAGGTGGAAGTCCCCATGGAGGAAGTCACCGAGATCAAGTCCGGCGTGCGCAAGGTGGTGTCGCGAACAAAGTTCCCCGGCTATGTGTTGGTGCTCATGGATCTCACCGATGAATCATGGGGAGCCGTGCGCCATACGCCCGGTGTGACCGGTTTCGTTGGCCATGGGCATACACCAGCGCCGCTCACCACAGACGAGGTTGTCGCAATCTTGGCCCCGGCCCCGGAGAAGAAACCAGGCGTTGCCGGTGCGTCCGGTGCCACCGCTTCTGCGCCGGTTCAGGTCGTCGACTTTTCCGTTGGCGACTCCGTCACCGTGGTGGATGGCCCCTTCGCTACCCTGCACGCATCAATTTCTGAGATCAACATCGAGGCCCAGAAGGTCACCGGCCTCGTTGAGATCTTTGGTCGTGAAACACCGGTGGAGCTGGCTTTTAGCCAAATCCAAAAGAACTAGCACCCGCACGCGTTTGGCCACTCCCGCACCCGGGTATGGCACCTCTCACCAGATCAAGGACACTAGGAACCATGGCTCCCTCAAAGAAGAAAAAGAAGGTCACCGGCCTCATCAAGTTGCACATCCAGGCCGGTCAGGCAAACCCCGCACCGCCGGTGGGCCCGGCCCTTGGCCAGCACGGGGTCAACATTATGGATTTCTGTAAGGCTTACAACGCAGCAACTGAGAACGATCGCGGTCAGGTCATTCCGGTGGAGATCACCGTCTACGAAGACCGCTCATTTGATTTCAAGTTGAAGACACCGCCGGCGTCGAAGCTGATCCTCAAGGCGGCCGGTTTGGAAAAGGGCTCGGGTAACCCGCCCAACGCCATTGTTGGATCCATCAGCAAGGCCCAGGTCCGCGAAATCGCTGAGACGAAGATGATCGACCTCAACGCAAATGATGTGGATGCTGCGATGAAGATCATTGAGGGCACCGCGTTGCAGATGGGCGTCTCCGTTAAGTAGCGGGTCAACGCCACCGAAAGCCATTTCCTAGCACCACCACCATGAAAGCGTGGGAGGGTCGCGCGCGGCCCGCACACCACGACTGCCACCTCGAATCCCCAGCGGGTTCGATCACGATAGGAGCAGCAAGATGAAGCGCAGCAAGGCATATCGAGCAGCACTTGAACTTTTCAACCCTGATGAACTTCATGCGCCGTTAACAGCGACCCGGCTGGTCAAACAAATGGGGGGAGCCAAGTTCGATCCCACCGTTGAGGTGTCTATGCGCCTGGGTGTGGATCCTCGCAAAGCTGATCAAATGGTTCGCGGCACCGTAAACCTGCCGCACGGTACGGGTAAGACCGCGAGGGTCATCGTCTTCGCCAACGGCGATAAGGCCGAAGAGGCGCGTGCGGCAGGCGCTGATGAGGTTGGCGGCGATGAACTCATTGATCGGGTTGCTGGCGGTTGGACAGGTTTTGACTCTGCTGTGTCAACCCCAGACCTCATGGGCAAGGTTGGCCGACTCGGTAAGGTGCTGGGCCCGCGCGGCCTGATGCCCAACCCCAAGACCGGTACCGTCACCATGGATGTGGCGAAGGCCGTGGCTGAGATCAAGGGCGGCAAGATCGAGTTCCGGGTAGATAAGAATTCCAATCTGCATTTCCCCATCGGTCGGGCCTCTTTCACCGATACGGCACTGGCTGAAAACTATGCAGCCGTGCTCGAGGAAATTTTGCGCGCGAAGCCGTCCTCGGCTAAGGGCCGCTACATCTCCAAGATCACCATGTCCACGACGATGGGCCCCGGAATTCCGGTGGATCCATCTCGGGTGCGCGATATTGCGGGAGAAGACAACGCCTAAGGGATCTACCCCCGGGGTGCGTGCTCACCACCAACGTCCATCCCGTACTGTTTGGCTCTGATCGGCGAAGGAGTGTGGCGCTGTGCGCCCACCCTCGAGCCGGTAAGGAAAAGTTTCAACACCAAAGACCGCCGGTTGCGTATCTACCAAGGTACGCGGAAAAGACCTTCGGGTCGGCCTGCGCAGGTGGCCTCCAATCGAGGCTTTACTGTGCTGGCCGGGCTGGACAAACAGCTGAGGAGCACACGTGGCACGCGACGACAAGATCACTACGGTCGCCGAGATCACCGAAGAGTTTCGGTCCTCTACCGCTACCGTCCTGACCGAATACCGCGGTCTCTCGGTGGCACAACTGAAGGCACTGCGCCGGTCGCTGGCCGATATCGCGTCATACACGGTCGTGAAGAACACGCTCACCAAACGCGCTGCGCAGGAAGCTGGCGTTGAAGGGCTTGATGAACTTTTCGTTGGCCCCAACGCCATCGCCTTCATCAAGGGCGATGTAGTCACCGCAGCCAAGGGTTTGCGTGATTTCGCAAAAGACAACCCCGGCCTCGTGATCAAGGGTGGCTACATGGATGGTCGCGTCCTTGATGCGGCTGAGATTGCCAAACTGGCTGACTTGGAATCCCGTGAGGTTCTGCTGGCCAAGTTGGCCGGTGCGATGAAGGCATCCATGGGCCAAGCCGCAAGCGTGTTCGTTGCTCCGCTGTCCCAGGCCGCTCGACTATTCGCGGCTCTGCAAGAAACCCTGCCTGCTGAGGCAGCAACAACTACCGCAGTTGATACACCCAGCACCGAGCAGGCTGCCGATGAGGAGCCTGTTCCCGCTGTGGAAGCTGCGGAGCAAAACCCGGAGGCTGTGGCCGACGGTTCTACCGAGGGCTGATCTGCCCCGCTCCTATCCGCAAAACCCACCCCGGCCCTCGGCCGGACACCACGAAAGGACCGCCACCATGGCGAAGATGAGCACCGATGAACTCCTCGACGTGTTCAAGGAGATGACCCTGATGGAGCTGTCTGACTTTGTGAAGGCGTTTGAAGACGCCTTCGATGTCACGGCAGCAGCGCCCATGGCGATGGCTATGGCCGCACCCGGCGCCGGCGCCGGTGAGGCAGCGGAGGAGAAGGACGAGTTTGATGTTGTCCTCGAAGCTGCAGGCGAAAATAAGATCCCGGTCATCAAAGAGGTTCGCGGGCTGACCAGCCTGGGCCTGAAGGAAGCCAAGGATCTCGTCGAAGCTGCCCCCAAGGCAATCTTGGAGAAGGTCAACAAGGAGACTGCAGAAAAGGCAAAGGAAGCCCTCGAGGGCGCCGGCGCAACGGTCTCACTGAAGTAGCAAACTCACCATCGAGTGGGCCGTTCTGGCGTCTTTTTCCCTCGGGAAAAATTGACCGGGGCTGCCCACTCGCAGGTTAGGTGGGCATGGCGCACTTGACTATCACCTGAAATAGGGTGACGATCTCCTTACGCACGACACCGAAGGAAGTACGTGGCCCCTTCCGGGCCACACATCTAGCCGTTGCATCGAGGGCCAGGTGTGAGCGAAGACGCAAGGACGCTGTCCCCGCGGGTCTTCGCACACATCTACGAGCCGAGGATCGCTTCGACGTTAGACCCCCGGTGTGGACAGCGGCTTGCCCCTCGGGTAGGCTGCTCTATTGGTCTGCCACTTTAGCGGCGCACACGTGTGAGGGCCCGGCAGCCACCGATTCGCCGCGAAATGCTCGACCCGCCTGTTCTGCTGCATGTGGATGTGACTCCATGTGGTGAAGACAGCGGCGACCGCCAACGAAGTGCACCTGTGAGTTCTTGGAAGGAACCCCCTTGGCCGCCCCTAGCACCTCCTCTCGCACGACCGCCGATGTTGCCGCATTATCTCCCGCGCTAAACCGACCATCCTTCGCCAAGATCCGCGAGCCGCTAGGGGTACCCAACCTGTTGGCGCTGCAGACGGCCAGTTTCGACTGGCTACTAGGCAACGACCGCTGGCGCGCCCGCGTGGCCGCTGCGCTGGCCGAGGGCCAAAAGGATGTTCCCGCCTCCTCCGGTCTCGAGGAGATCTTCGAAGAGATCAGCCCCATTGAAGACTTCGCCGGATCCATGTCGTTGTCGTTCCGCGACCACCGCTTCGAGCCGCCGAAGTATACCGCGACCCAGTGCGCCGAAAACGACTTCACCTACGCTGCGCCACTGTTCGTCACCGCCGAGTTCATGAACAATGAGACGGGCGAAATTAAGTCCCAGACGGTGTTCATGGGCGAGTTCCCGCTGATGACTGATCGCGGCACGTTTTTGATCAATGGCACCGAACGCGTCGTGGTATCCCAGTTGGTGCGCTCCCCGGGCGTGTACTTCGACCGCTCCATCGATAAGACCTCGGACAAGGATATTTTCTCGACCAAAATTATTCCCAGCCGCGGCGCCTGGCTGGAATTTGAGGTCGACAAGAAAGACCTTGTTGGCGTTCGCGTTGACCGTAAGCGTAAGCAGTCGGTCACTTTATTTTTGAAGGCCCTGGGCTGGACCGAGGATGAAATTCGCGAGCGCTTCGGTGCCTATGAGTCGATGATGGCCACCTTGGACAAGGACACCGTGGCGACCCAGGAGGAGGCACTTGTTGATCTGTATCGCAAGTTGCGTCCGGGTGAACCCCCCACGGTGGATAACGCGCGCAATTTGCTTGACAACTTTTACTTTAATAAGAAGCGCTACGACCTGGCCAAGGTTGGGCGCCACAAGGTCAACAAGAAGCTCGGTCTTGACGAGCCACTGACGAGCAACACCCTCGGCCGTGAAGATATTGCTGCCACCATCGAATATTTGGTACGACTGCACGCTGGTGAGCCCACGTTCATCGGACCGCGCGGTGAGGTCAACGTCGAGACCGATGACATTGACCACTTTGGTAATCGGCGTCTGCGCACGGTCGGTGAGTTGATCCAAAACCAGATCCGCACCGGTCTTTCTCGGATGGAGCGTGTTGTGCGTGAGCGCATGACCACCCAAGACGTCGAGGCGATCACTCCGCAGACCCTGATCAATATTCGCCCCGTGGTAGCAGCGATCAAGGAGTTTTTCGGAACCTCTCAGCTGTCCCAGTTCATGGACCAGACGAACCCGCTGGCTGGCCTCACGCACAAGCGTCGGCTGTCCGCGCTCGGACCGGGTGGTTTGTCTCGGGAACGAGCCGGCTTTGAGGTTCGCGATGTGCATCCCTCCCACTACGGCCGCATGTGTCCGATTGAGACTCCTGAGGGTCCCAATATTGGACTGATCGGTTCGCTGTCGACCTACGGGCGGGTAAACGCCTTCGGTTTCGTGGAGACGCCCTACCGCAAGGTGGTGGACGGTCGGGTCACTGATCAGATCGATTACCTGACCGCAGACGAAGAGGACCTCTACATCATCGCGCAGGCCAATGCCGTAATTAGCGATGAGGGTGACTTCCAAGAGAAGCGGGTCCTCGTTCGGCGCAAGGGTGGCGATGTTGACTACGTGACCGGCCAAGAGGTCGACTTCATGGACGTGTCACCTCGCCAGTTGTGGTCGGTGGCAACGGCAATGATTCCGTTCCTCGAGCACGACGATGCCAACCGGGCCCTCATGGGCTCAAACATGCAACGTCAGGCAGTGCCGCTTCTTCGTGCACAGGCTCCGCTGGTGGGCACCGGCATGGAGTTCCACGCCGCTTATGATGCCGGCGATATTGTCACCTCCGAAAAGGCTGGTGTCGTGTCTGAGGTTTCCGCCGATATGGTCCGCGTTCACAACGACGATGGCAGCGAGTCGGTCTATTCCCTGCAGAAGTTCCACCGCTCAAATCAGGGCACGTGCTACAACCAGCGCGCAGTCGTTGATGAAAGCGATCGGGTGATTGAGGGACAGCTGCTCGCTGATGGACCCTCCACCGACCTGGGCGAAATGGCACTGGGCAAGAACCTCCTCGTGGCGTTCATGTCGTGGGAGGGCCATAACTACGAGGACGCCATCATTTTGAGCCAGCGGCTGGTCCAAGACGATGTGCTCTCTAGCATCCACATTGACGAGCACGAGATCGATGCGCGCGACACCAAGTTGGGCCCGGAGGAAATCACCCGGGATATTCCCAACGTTTCCGATGAGGTGCTGGGCGATCTCGATGACCGCGGCATCATTCGCATCGGAGCCGATGTCGTTCCCGGTGACGTTCTCGTGGGCAAGGTGACACCCAAGGGTGAGACCGAGCTGACTCCCGAAGAGCGTCTCCTCCGAGCCATTTTCGGTGAAAAGGCGCGTGAGGTTCGCGACACGTCGTTAAAGGTTCCGCATGGCGAATCGGGCAAGGTCATTGGTGTTCGCGTCTTCGACCGCGACGAGGGCGACGAACTGCCGCCGGGTGTGAACCGCATCGTGCGCGTCTACGTAGCCCAAAAGCGCAAGATCACCGAGGGTGACAAGCTGGCTGGTCGCCACGGAAACAAGGGCGTTATTGCCAAGATTTTGCCGGTGGAAGACATGCCGTTCCTACCGGATGGCACGCCTATTGACATCGTGTTGAATCCCCTCGGTGTGCCCGGGCGGATGAACGTCGGGCAGATTCTGGAAACCCACCTAGGTTGGGTGGCGAACTCTGGTTGGGAGATTGATACTGCAGATCCACGCGGTGCCAACCTTCCCGAAGGAGTCGCCTCAGCGCAGCCACAAACACGCGTGGCCACCCCCGTCTTCGACGGTGTGCGCGAGCAAGAGCTTTCGCTTCTGCTTGACTCCACTCGGCCAACTGTTGAGGGGGATCACCTCGTCGGAAATGACGGCAAGGCGAGCCTTCTCGATGGGCGTACCGGCGAACCCTTTCCGGGTCGCTTCACCGTGGGCTATATCTACATCTTGAAGTTGCTCCACCTGGTTGACGACAAGATTCACGCCCGCTCCACCGGTCCGTACTCCATGATTACCCAGCAGCCCCTCGGTGGTAAGGCACAGTTCGGTGGGCAGCGCTTTGGTGAGATGGAAGTGTGGGCCCTGGAGGCCTACGGCGCTGCATACGCACTCCAGGAACTGCTGACGATCAAGTCAGACGATGTTCTCGGCCGAGTGAAGGTCTACGAAGCCATCGTGAAGGGCGAGAACATTCCAGAACCTGGCATTCCTGAATCGTTCAAGGTTTTGGTCAAGGAAATGCAGTCGCTGTGCCTCAACGTTGAGGTGCTCTCCGGCGATGGGGTTGCAATTGAAATGCGCGACTCTGACGACGATGTGTTCCGCGCTGCTGAAGAACTCGGAATCGACCTGTCCCGGCGTGAGCCGAGCAGCGTCGAAGAGGTGTAGGCACATTCGCCTACCCCGTTCGCTGACGAAAATCGCACATCAAGCAAGCACCAGAAAGAGGGAAACCACGTGCTAGACGTCAACTTCTTCGATGAACTGCGTATCGGCCTGGCCACGGCGGACGATGTCCGTACCTGGTCTCATGGTGAGGTAAAGAAACCCGAGACAATCAACTACCGCACCCTGAAGCCGGAGAAGGACGGTCTTTTCTGCGAGAAGATCTTTGGCCCCACGCGCGACTGGGAGTGCTACTGCGGCAAGTACAAGCGGGTGCGCTTCAAGGGCATTATTTGCGAGCGTTGTGGTGTTGAAGTCACCCGCGCGAAGGTGCGTCGTGAACGCATGGGGCACATTGAACTCGCGGCTCCAGTTACCCACATCTGGTACTTCAAGGGTGTTCCGAGCCGCCTGGGTTACCTGCTCGACCTGGCGCCCAAGGACCTGGAAAAGGTCATCTACTTCGCCGCCTACATGATCACCAGCGTTGACGAAGATGGCCGCCACGAGATGCTGCCCTCGCTGGAGAAAGAACTGGGCGTGGAAAAGTCCACCATCGCCAACCGCCGCGATGCCGATATCGAAGCACGTCAGCAGAAGCTAGAAGCTGACCTGGCGGAGCTTGAGTCGGAGGGCGCCAAGGCCGACGTTCGTCGCAAGGTTCGCGAGTCTGGCGAGCGCGAAATGGCGGCTCTTCGTCGGCGTGCCGACGCTGAGATTGATCGCCTAGAACGAGTCTTTGACCGTTTTCGTACCCTGAAGGTGCAAGATCTTGAGGGCGACGAAATGCTTTATCGCGAAATGCGGGACCGCTACGGGCGCTGGTTCGACGGCGGCATGGGTGCGGCGGCAATTCAAAAACGACTAGAGACGTTCGACCTTGCTGCTGAGGCTGAGCATCTGCGCGAGGTCATCGCTACCGGCAAGGGTCAGCGCAAAGCCCGTGCGCTGAAGCGGTTGAAGGTTGTCTCTGCGTTCTTGAACACCACTAATTCCCCGCGGGGCATGGTCCTCGACGCGATTCCGGTTATTCCGCCGGACCTGCGTCCGATGGTGCAACTTGACGGTGGCCGATTCGCCACCAGCGACCTCAACGACCTGTACCGACGCGTTATCAACCGGAACAACCGATTGAAACGACTGCTTGACCTGGGTGCACCCGAAATCATCGTGAATAACGAGAAGCGGATGCTGCAAGAAGCAGTTGATGCATTGTTCGACAATGGTCGGCGCGGCCGTCCGGTTACCGGGCCGGGCAATCGTCCGTTGAAGTCACTGTCGGACATGCTCAAGGGTAAGCAGGGCCGCTTCCGTCAGAACCTGCTTGGCAAGCGCGTGGACTACTCCGGCCGGTCAGTCATTGTCGTGGGACCGCAGTTGAAGTTGCATCAGTGCGGGCTGCCTAAGCAGATGGCACTGGAACTGTTCAAGCCTTTCGTCATGAAACGCTTGGTCGATCTCAACCATGCGCAAAACGTGAAGTCAGCCAAGCGCATGGTGGAACGGTCACGATCCATCGTGTGGGATGTCCTAGAAGAGGTCATTGCCGAACACCCGGTGCTCCTCAACCGCGCACCCACCCTGCATCGCCTCGGCATCCAGGCATTTGAACCGCAACTGATTGAAGGCAAGGCAATCCAGATTCATCCGCTGGTGTGCACCGCTTTCAATGCGGATTTCGACGGTGACCAGATGGCAGTTCACCTGCCGCTGTCGGCTGAGGCCCAGGCCGAGGCACGGATTTTGATGCTGTCGAGCAACAACATTTTGTCACCGGCTAATGGTCGCGCCATCACCACGCCCACCCAGGACATGGTACTGGGCATCTACAACCTGACGATGGCAGCAGAAGACAACTGGTCAGCAGCAGATGCGCGCAGCGAAGACAATCCACTGCAGTCCTTCTCCTCGATTCCGGAAGCGTTGATGGCCTACGATCTGGGCGGCGTCACGCTGCAAGAGTCCATTTGGTTGCGACTGTCCGGTGTGGTGCCTCCCGCTGGATTCACCTTCCCTGAGGGTTGGCAGCCCGGTGAACCCATTGTGGTGAACACCACGTTGGGCCGTGCCTTGTTCAACGAGGCGATGCCGGCGGACTACCCCTTCGTCAATGCCCAGGTCGATAAGAAACTCCTCGGCAACCTGGTCAATCAGTTGGCCGAGCGCTACCCGAAGGTGGAGGTGGCCGGCACGCTCGATGCACTCAAGTCGCTGGGCTTCCACTGGGCCTCACGCAGCGGAGTCACGATTTCCTTCTCCGACGTCGTTACGCCGCCGGAGAAGGCGGCTCTACTCGCGAAAGCAGAGGAAAGAGCTGAGAAGGTACAAAAGCAGTACGAGCGCGGGTTGATCACCGACTCTGAACGGCGACAGGAACTGATCGAAATCTGGACCCGAGCCACAGATGAGGTTGCGCGGGCCATGACCGAGTACTTCCCGCGCACCAACCCAATCTTCATGATGGTCGACTCCGGTGCTCGCGGTAACTTCATGCAGGTACGCCAGATTGCCGGTATGCGCGGCTTGGTTGCTAACCCCAAGGGTGAGATTATTCCTCGCCCGATCAAGTCCAATTTCCGCGAGGGCCTATCGGTGCTGGAATACTTCATTTCCACCCACGGTGCTCGAAAGGGCTTGGCTGACACCGCACTTCGCACCGCTGACTCTGGCTACCTCACCCGTCGATTGGTTGATGTGTCCCAGGACGTCATCATCCGCGAGGTGGATTGTGGCACCGATCGCGGGCTGGTCATGGAAATCGGCGAGATGGTGGGGGACACCCTGCGTCCGCTGGATCACCTTGATACGACCCTGGCGTCACGGGTGATTGCTCGCGACGTCGAAGTTGACGGTGTTGTGGTCGCCACTGCTGGCACCGAACTGGATGTGCCGATCCTAGAAGACCTCGTGGATCGTGGCGTTGAGTCCGTGCGCGTGCGTTCAGTGCTCACCTGCGAAAGTCACGTGGGCACCTGCGCGATGTGTTACGGCCGCTCCCTGGCCACGGGCAAATTGGTCGATGTCGGTGAGGCGATCGGCATCGTTGCCGCGCAGTCCATCGGCGAGCCCGGCACACAGTTGACGATGCGCACCTTCCACACCGGCGGTGTGGCCGGTGAAGACATCACCCATGGTCTGCCTCGCATCGTTGAACTCTTTGAGGCCAGAACGCCTAAGGGTGTTGCGCCCATCAGCGAGGTGACGGGTCGCGTTCGCATTGACGACACAGATAAGGCCCGAAAGGTAGTTGTTGTCCCCGACGACGGCTCTGAAGAGATTCCTCATCCGGTGTCCAAGCGTGCCCGTCTGCTCGTTGAGGATGGCTCGCATGTGTCCGTAGGTGAGCAGTTGACCGTGGGCGCGATTGATCCCAAGCAGGTGTTGCGGATTCTGGGCCAGCGGCAGGTGCAGTTGCACCTGGTCGATCAGGTGCAAAGTGTGTATCGCTCGCAGGGCGTGTCGATTCATGACAAGCACATCGAGGTCATCGTCCGTCAGATGCTCAAGCGCGTCACGATCATCGACAATGGCGACTCTGGGTTCCTGACAGGTGCACTCGTGGAGCGCACGATGTTTGAAACGAGTAACCGCAAGGTGGTGGCCAACGGCGCCCAGCCCGCAGCCGGACGTCCAGAGCTCATGGGGATCACCAAGGCGTCGCTAGCCACGGAGTCGTGGCTGTCGGCGGCATCTTTCCAAGAAACGACACGGGTCTTGACCGATGCGGCCATTCACGCCAAGAGCGATCCGCTATTGGGCCTGAAGGAGAACGTGATTCTGGGCAAGTTGATTCCGGCCGGAACTGGAATGCCCGTGTACCGCAACATCACGGTCGAGCCGACGGAGGAAGCCAAGGCGGCGATGTACGCGGCCTTCTCTGCCTACGACGATTACGACTACGGCAGTTTCGCGGCCCCATCGGCGGCATCGGTTCCGCTTGAGGAGTTCGACTACCGCGGGTTCAACGCCTAGAGTCACCCGAACCGAGTACGTGTCGATTGCTCCCGCGAATGGTCGCTATTCGCGGGAGCAATCGCTTTTTTGGCGATCACTTGGTGAAGCAGTGCGAAGCAATGGCTCGAATCGGGGGATCGGTGGGTTAGATTGGAACCATGACCGAAGGCCCTGACAAGTCCGCTGACGCACCCCAGCCACCGCCGACACCTCCGGCTGGACAGCCCACACCTCCAGCTCCGCAGCCCACACCGCCTGCCGCGCAGCCAATGCCGGCACCCCCGGCTCCGCAGCAGGGCTACCCGCAACAGGGCTACCCGCAACAGGGCTACCCGCAACAGGGCTACCCGCAACAGGGCTACCCGCAACAGGGTTACCCGCAACAGGGTTACCCGCAGCAGGGCTACCCGCAGCAGGCGTATCCCGCCTACTACCAAACGCCGAGTCGCCCCACGTCGTCAAATGCGATCGTGGCATTTGTCCTGTCGATCGTCTCGTGGGTGATCTGTCCGGTGATTCCGGCCATCGTGGCCCTCGTCTTGGTGAACAAGTCAGAGCAAGAAATTGCCGCATCGGGTAATCAAGTGACCGGCTCAGGGTTTAATACGGCATCCAAAATCATCTCGTGGGTCAACATCGGGCTCTATGCCGCGATCATTGTGGGCGTGGGCATCTTCGTTCTCCTTGCCGCGCTTTTGTCCAACTAACTCGCAACTGACCCCCGGTTCGACCCGGCCAAGTGGGGGCGGGTAATGTACATCCTCGTGCCCAGACGCCTGGCGTCTTGGCACTAGGAGCGTGCGTATCGCGCCTGGTCCTCCCATACGGAACTTGATCGCTTGCTAGGTGGGTCAAGATCCAACACGCCCGACCGCGTGTGTGGGAGCAATCAGACAAATCGGACACTCTTTGGTCAAGATGCTTGACCACCTGCGTTATTGACCATCACAGACGTTGAACGACAGCGAGGAGTAGCGGTGCCCACGATCCAGCAGCTGGTCCGCAAGGGCCGGCAGGACAAGGTCGCGAAGAACAAGACGCCGGCCTTGAAAGGCAGCCCGCAGCGTCGCGGGGTGTGCACACGCGTGTACACCACGACGCCCAAGAAGCCCAACTCAGCGCTGCGCAAGGTCGCCCGTGTTCGGTTGTCCTCGGGCATCGAGGTCACCGCTTACATCCCGGGCGTGGGACACAACCTGCAGGAGCACTCGATCGTGCTCGTTCGTGGCGGCCGTGTGAAGGATCTGCCCGGCGTGCGCTATAAGGTCATCCGCGGCGCGCTGGACACTCAAGGCGTCAAGAACCGTAAGCAGTCGCGCTCGCGCTACGGAGCGAAGAAGGAGAAGGCCTAATGCCTCGCAAAGGTCCTGCTGGCAAGCGACCAATCGTGATTGATCCGGTCTTCGCTTCGCCCTTGGTCACCCAGTTGATCAACAAGGTGCTCCTTGATGGCAAGCGTTCCACCGCCGAGCACATCGTTTACGGCGCACTGGAAGGCTGCCGCGAAAAGACCGGCACCGATCCGGTCGTGACCCTAAAGCGCGCCCTCGACAACATCAAGCCGACCCTTGAGGTGCGCTCACGCCGCGTCGGCGGTGCGACCTATCAGGTGCCCGTCGAGGTTCGCGCCGGTCGCAGCACAACTTTGGCTTTGCGTTGGCTCATTTCCTACTCGCGGCAGCGTCGCGAGAAGACGATGACCGAGCGCCTCATGAACGAAATTCTTGATGCCTCTAATGGTCTTGGTGGGAGTGTCAAAAAGCGTGAAGACACGCACAAGATGGCTGAGTCCAACAAGGCATTCGCGCACTACCGCTGGTAATTGTCCCGCTCCATCGCCGCTACGGCACCGAGAAGTCACGGAGAATAGATCGTGTCAACCGCAACAGGTCTCGACCTCGCTAAGGTCCGCAACATTGGGATCATGGCGCACATTGACGCGGGCAAAACCACCACCACCGAGCGCATCCTCTTTTACACCGGCATCACCTACAAAATTGGTGAAGTCCACGAGGGTGCAGCCACGATGGACTGGATGGAGCAGGAGCAAGAACGCGGCATCACGATCACTTCGGCGGCCACCACCTGTGAGTGGAAAGGCCACACGGTCAACATTATTGATACGCCCGGACACGTCGACTTCACCGTTGAGGTAGAGCGCTCACTGCGCGTTCTCGATGGTGCTGTTGCGGTTTTCGATGGTGTTGCTGGCGTTGAGCCGCAAAGCGAAACGGTCTGGCGCCAAGCTGACCGCTACAGCGTGCCGCGCATGTGCTTCATCAACAAACTTGATCGCACCGGTGCGGACTTCTACATGTGCGTAGACATGATCGTGTCCCGGCTTAACGCTGTGCCGCTGGTCTTGCAGTTGCCGATTGGCAATGAGTCAGACTTCATCGGGGTGGTCGACCTGGTTGGCATGCGCGCCCTGACCTGGCGTGGCGAAACCGCCAAGGGCGAGGATTACGAGGTCGAGGAAATTCCCGCCGACCTTCAGGCCAAGGCCGAGGAATGGCGCGAGAAGTTGTTGGAAACATTGGCCGAAGCTGACGACGCCACCATGGAAAAGTACCTCGACGGCGTCGCGCTCACCAACGATGAGATTCATGCGGCCATTCGGCGCGCGACCCTAGCAGCCAAGATCACCCCGGTCCTGACCGGCACCGCATTCAAGAATAAAGGCGTTCAGCCCATGCTCGACGCCGTCATCGCCTATCTCCCCTCACCCCTAGACGTCGAGGGTGTTGAAGGCCACAAGCCTGGCAAAGAAGAAGAAATCATGCATCGCCGACCCAGCGAGGACGAGCCGTTTGCTTCGCTGGCGTTCAAGGTCGCAACCGATCCTCACCTGGGCAAATTGACCTATGTGCGTATCTATTCCGGTGTCCTTGTTGCTGGCACCTCGGTGCTCAACAGCGTGAAGGGCCGCAAAGAGCGCATCGGCAAGATTTATCGAATGCATGCCAATAAGCGCGAGGAGATTCCCTCGGCCGGCGCGGGTGACATCGTAGCCGTGATGGGTTTGAAGGACACCACCACCGGTGAAACTCTCTGCGACAACGCTGCGCCAATCGTGCTGGAATCCATGAACTTCCCCGCCCCTGTTATTCACGTGGCGATTGAGCCAAAGACCAAGAGCGACCAGGAGAAATTGTCGACCGCTATTCAGCGGCTCGCCGAAGAAGATCCCACCTTCCAGGTGCGCACCGACGAAGAGACCGGCCAGACGATCATTGCTGGCATGGGCGAACTTCATCTTGAGGTTCTTGTCGATCGCATGCGTCGGGAGTTTCGCGTGGAGGCCAATGTGGGTAAGCCCCAGGTCGCCTACCGCGAAACGCTGACCAAAAAGGTGGAAAAGGTCGACTACACGCACAAGAAGCAGACCGGTGGATCCGGGCAGTTTGCCAAGGTCCAGGTCAATGTTGGCCCTCTCGTTGATGGTGAGGGTGGTTATGAGTTTGAGAACAAGGTCACCGGTGGCCGTATCCCGCGCGAATACATCCCCTCGGTTGATGCCGGTTGCCAGGAAGCTATGGAGTTCGGCGTGCTCGCCGGCTATCCCATGGTGGACGTCAAGGTGACCCTGCTCGATGGGCAGTACCACGACGTTGACTCATCCGAACTCGCCTTCAAGATCGCCGGATCCATGGTGTTCAAGGAGGCGGCTCGCCGCGCCGGCCCGGTGCTTTTGGAGCCCATGATGGGTGTGGAGGTGACAACGCCGGATGACTTCATGGGCGATGTCATCGGCGACCTAAACTCCCGCCGTGGCCAGATTCAGGCCATGGAGGAGCGCAGCGGAGCCCGTGTTGTCAAAGCACTGGTACCGCTGTCAGAAATGTTCGGCTATGTCGGCGACCTTCGTAGTCGCACGCAGGGCCGAGCCAGTTACAGCATGCAGTTTGACTCCTACGCCCAGGTCCCACAGGCCGTGGCCACGGAGATCATTGCGAAAGCTCGCGGCGAATAGTCGCGGATCTAATAAGTTCACCATCCACCCCGATCCGCGATAGCCGGACGGAACAGGCGAAAGAGACCAGGAGGCACCCGTGGCGAAGGCGAAGTTTGAGCGCACCAAGCCGCACGTCAACATCGGCACCATCGGGCATATCGACCATGGCAAGACGACGCTGACCGCGGCAATTACAAAGGTTCTGCATGACAAGATGCCGGACATCAATCCATTCACGCCTTTCGATCAGATCGATAAGGCGCCCGAAGAGCGTCAGCGTGGCATCACCATCTCCATTGCTCACGTGGAGTACCAGACTGAGGCGCGTCACTATGCACACGTCGACTGCCCTGGTCACGCTGACTACATCAAAAACATGATCACCGGCGCGGCCCAGATGGATGGTGCGATTCTTGTCGTCGCGGCCACTGACGGCCCCATGCCCCAGACCAAGGAGCACGTGCTTCTTGCTCGCCAGGTTGGCGTTCCTGCGCTCGTCGTGGCACTGAACAAGTGCGACATGGTTGACGACGAGGAACTGCTCGAACTGGTCGAGATGGAGGTTCGCGATCTGCTGAGCCAGTACGAGTTCCCCGGCGACGACGTCCCCGTGGTTCGCGTTGCGGCTTTCCCCGCGCTGAACGGCGACGAGAAGTGGGGCGACTCGATCATGGAGCTCATGAACGCTGTGGACTCCTACATCGTCACTCCCGATCGCGACGTTGACCGTCCCTTCCTCATGCCCGTTGAGGACGTGTTCACCATCACCGGTCGCGGCACTGTCGTGACCGGTCGTATTGAGCGCGGCATCGTGAAGGTCAACGAGGAAATTGAGATCGTGGGTATTCGCCCCACCTCAACAACCACGACCGTCACCGGTGTTGAGATGTTCCGCAAGTTGCTCGATGAGGGCCAGGCCGGCGAGAACGTTGGTCTCCTCCTTCGTGGCACCAAGCGTGACGACGTCGAGCGCGGCCAGGTGTGTTGCAAGCCTGGCTCGATCAACCCCCACACCGAGTTCGAAGCACAGGTGTACATCTTGAGCAAGGACGAGGGCGGCCGTCACACACCGTTCTTCGACAACTACCGCCCGCAGTTCTACTTCCGCACCACCGATGTCACCGGCGTGGTTTACCTCCCGGACGGCAAAGAGATGGTCATGCCCGGTGACAACACCGAGATGCGGGTGGAACTGATTCAGCCCATCGCCATGGAGGACGGCCTTCGCTTCGCAATTCGCGAAGGTGGTCGCACCGTGGGCGCGGGTCGCGTCACCAAGATCCTCACGTAGGGGTCACTAGGTTCACAGCGCTAGGTGGGTGCACCACAGCACCCACCTAGCGTCACCAAGGACAGCGCGCACATTCGAATAGGTTCCAACACAACAGACAGGCGACACCCACATGGCAGGACAGAAGATCCGTATTCGGCTCAAGGCCTACGACCACGAGATCATCGATTCGTCAGCTCGTAAAATTGTTGACACGGTGATTCGCACTGGCGCTAAGGTCGCTGGTCCGGTTCCGCTGCCGACGGAGAAGAACGTGTATTGCGTTATTCGGTCGCCGCACAAGTACAAGGACAGCCGCGAGCATTTCGAAATGCGCACGCACAAGCGGCTCATAGACATTCTTGATCCCACACCCAAGACGGTTGACTCGCTGATGCGACTGGACCTGCCTGCTGGTGTGGATATCGAGATCAAGCTCTGACGGCATCGAGAAGGACGCGACCGATCATGGTTAGGACAGTGAAGGGTGTACTGGGCGAGAAGCTCGGTATGACTCAGGTATGGGACGACAACAACCGCGTGGTCCCGGTGACAGTGATTAAGGCAGGACCCTGCGTCGTGACGCAGGTCCGCACCCCCGCTGCCGATGGCTACTCCGCCATTCAATTGGGCTTTGGTGCCATTGATCCCCGTAAGGTGAACAAGCCTGACGCGGGCCACTTTGGCAAGGCCGGGGTCACACCTCGTCGCCACGTTGCCGAATTGCGCACCGAGGACGCCAGCGAGTACACCGTGGGCCAAGAGATTGGTGCTGACACTTTCGCCGCGGGAGATGTTATTGACGTCACCGGAACCTCCAAGGGTAAAGGTTTCGCCGGTGTGATGAAGCGCCATGGTTTCTCCGGGGTAGGTGCATCCCACGGTGCGCACCGCAACCACCGCAAGCCAGGCTCCATCGGTGGCGCTAGCACGCCGGGCCGCGTATTTAAGGGCCTACGCATGGCTGGGCGCATGGGTAATGAGCGCGTGACCACGCAGGGCCTGGTGGTTCATGCGGTGGATGCAGAGCGCGGACTACTGCTGGTCAAGGGCGCTGTGCCCGGACCCAAGGGTGGTCTGCTGATGATTCGCGGTGCTGTTAAGGGTGCTGCTCAGGAGGTGTCAGCATGACTACTGCCGCACACACCATTGATGTTGTTACGGCAACGGGTGAGAAGTCTGGTTCGGTAGATCTGCCCTTGGAGATCTTCGACGTCCAGGTGAACGTGCCCTTGATTCACCAGGTGGTGGTAGCTCAACTAGCTGCCGCCCGACAGGGTACGCATGACACGAAGTCACGCGGCGAGGTCCGCGGCGGTGGCCGTAAGCCATATAAGCAAAAGGGCACCGGCCGCGCACGGCAGGGCTCAATTAGGGCACCTCACTTTGTGGGCGGTGGGGTCGTGCACGGCCCGACTCCGCGGTCCTACGCGCAGCGCACACCCAAGAAGATGAAGGTGGCCGCACTTCGCGGAGCACTGTCTGATCGGGCACGCGATGGTCGCGTACACGTGATCACGTCGCTCCTAGACAGCGCGTCTCCGTCAACAAAGTTGGCGCAGGCAGCATTGCGCAACATCGTTGATGCCAAGAATGCGTTGGTGGTGCTTTCCCGGGAGGAGCGCGCAACCTGGATGAGTTTGCGCAATCTGGCCGACGTGCACGTACTTACCCCGGATCAGTTGAACACCTATGACGTGCTGGTTAACGACGACATCGTTTTCACACAGACGGCGTTCGCTGAATTCATCGCCGGACCTGTTCGCGGTCGCGGCGCCAAAGCAAGCGCGACTGAGTCGGATGCGGCTATCCCAACGGAGGTGTCCGCATGAGAATCGCTGACCCGCGCGACGTGCTGTTAGCACCGGTGATTTCTGAGAAGAGCTACGGCCTTCTTGACGAGAACAAGTACACGTTCTTGGTAGCACCGCATGCAAACAAGACCGAAATCAAGATCGCGGTAGAGCAGGTGTTCGGGGTCAAGGTGATCTCGGTCAACACGGCCAACCGCGAAGGCAAGCGCATCCGTACCCGCCAGGGTTACGGACGTCGTGCGGCCACCAAGCGCGCCATCGTCTCGGTGGCTCAGGGTGATCGCATCGACATCTTCGGCGGACCGGTTAGCTAGGGCTAAGGACCAACACTATGGGTATTCGCAAGTACAAGCCGACGACGCCGGGACGGCGTGGTTCCAGCGTTGCTGATTTCGTTGAAATCACGCGTAGCGAGCCAGAGAAGTCCCTGGTTCGTCCACTGCCGAAAAAGGGCGGGCGCAACAACTCTGGCCGCATCACCACGCGACACCAGGGTGGTGGTCACAAGCGGGCCTACCGCATCATTGATTTTCGGCGTGCGGACAAGGACGGCGTGCCGGCCAAGGTCGCGCATATTGAATATGACCCCAACCGAACCGCACGCATTGCGTTGCTGCACTTTGCTGATGGGGAGAAGCGCTACATCATCGCGCCTCGTCTTCTGAAGCAGGGTGACCGGATCGAAACAGGACCCAGCGCCGATATTAAGCCGGGCAATAACCTGCCACTGCGCAATATTCCAGTGGGTACGGTCATTCACGCCATTGAACTTCGTCCCGGTGGCGGCGCCAAGATTGCTCGCTCAGCTGGAGCGAGTGTTCAGCTGGTCGCCAAGGATGGCCCCTTCGCTCAGTTGCGGCTGCCCTCGGGCGAAATCCGCAATGTGGATCTGCGTGCCCGCGCCACGATCGGTGAGGTGGGTAACGCCGAGCAGAGCAACATTAACTGGGGTAAGGCCGGTCGCATGCGTTGGAAGGGTCGTCGCCCCACCGTTCGCGGTGTCGCGATGAACCCGGTTGATCACCCCCACGGTGGTGGTGAAGGTAAGACCTCCGGTGGTCGTCACCCCGTTAACCCAGCCGGCAAGCCCGAGGGTCGTACTCGCCGGGCAAATAAAGCCAGCGACAAGGTCATTGTCCGTCGTCGTAAGACCGGCAAGAAGCGCTAGAGGAGTCGACACGTGCCCAGAAGTTTGAAGAAAGGTCCCTTTGTGGACGACCACCTGATCAAAAAGGTGGAAGCCCAAAATGAGGCCAAGAGTCACCAGGTCATTAAGACCTGGTCGCGCCGGTCCATGATCATTCCCGACATGCTCGGGCACACGATTGCGGTGCACGACGGTCGCAAGCACGTGCCGGTGTTCATCACCGAGAACATGGTCGGACACAAGCTCGGGGAGTTCGCTCCCACCCGCACGTTCAAGGGCCACATCAAGGATGACCGCAAGGCCAAGCGCCGCTGATCTTCACCGGATCCGGCCGTTAGGTGGCCGTTGACGCTGCACAGGTTCTTCACATGTTTATTTCACACCAGGTAAGACGACGAGAAGCAAGGGGATAGCGATGGAAGCCAGGGCTCAGGCGCGGTTCGTCCGTGTCACGCCCATGAAGGCGCGTCGGGTCATTGACCTCATCCGAGGACTACCGGCGGCCGAAGCTCAAGCCATTTTGCGGTTCGCTCCGCAGGCGGCAAGTGAGCCCGTGGGCAAGGTGCTTGACAGTGCTATCGCCAATGCGACGAACAACCTCAATCTTGACCCGAGGTCGTTGGTCATCACCCGCGCCTTCGTTGATGAGGGACCCACCATGAAGCGATTCCAGCCGCGAGCCCAGGGCCGCGCCTACCGAATCAATAAGCGCACCAGCCACATCACCGTGGTTGTGCAGCCGGCTGAAGAGTTGGCCAACGCCACGCGGAAGAAGGGCTGACCATGGGCCAGAAAATCAATCCGAACGGGTTCCGACTCGGTATCACGACCGACTTCGCCTCACGCTGGTTCGCCGACAGCACCAAGGCCGGCCAGCAGTACAGCGACTACGTCAAGGAAGACGTCGCCATCCGCCGCCTGCTCAGCGCAGGTATGGAGCGAGCCGGCATCTCCAAGGTTGAGATCGAACGCACTCGTGAGCGTGTTCGGGTGGATATTCACACCGCACGCCCTGGCATTGTCATCGGTCGTCGCGGCGCTGAAGCTGACCGCATTCGTGGGGACTTGGAAAAGCTCACCGGCAAGCAGGTGCAGCTGAACATCCTTGAGGTAAAGAATCCCGAGATTGATGCCCAGTTGGTCGCCCAGGGTGTCGCTGAACAGCTTTCTTCTCGCGTGTCTTTCCGTCGCGCCATGCGTAAGTCGATGCAGTCGACAATGAAGGCTGGTGCAAAAGGAATTCGAGTCCAGGTTTCTGGGCGTCTGGGTGGGGCTGAAATGAGCCGTACTGAGTTCTACCGTGAGGGACGCGTTCCCCTGCATACGCTTCGAGCCGATATCGACTACGGCTTCTACGAGGCCAGAACCACCTTTGGCCGCATCGGTGTGAAGGTGTGGATTTACAAGGGCGACGCACCGGCCACCCGCGCTGAGCGTGAAGCCGCCGCGGCGGCTGCTCGACTTGGCCAGCGAGCTCGCCCGGAGCGTCCACGTCGGGGTGATCGTCGCGACGATGGCGATGTGCGTGAGACGCCGGCTCCCGCGGCAGCGGCACCAGAGGCGGTGGCACCAGAAGCGGTGGCAACTGAGGTAGTGGTAACTGAGGTAGTGGCACCCACCACACCAACGGCCGCTGCCGAGGCGCCGACGACGGGAAGCGAGGTCTAATCCATGCTTATTCCACGGCGGGTAAAGCACCGCAAGCAGCATCACCCCAAGCGCACGGGCGCGGCCAAGGGCGGCACCGAGGTCACTTTCGGGACCTACGGTTTGCAAGCCGTCGAGCCCGCCTATGTCACCAACCGTCAAATCGAATCAGCTCGTATTGCCATCACGCGGCACATTCGCCGTGGTGGCAAGGTCTGGATCACTATTTACCCGGACCGTCCGCTGACCAAGAAGCCTGCTGAGACACGCATGGGTTCTGGCAAAGGCTCACCCGAATGGTGGGTCGCCAATGTTAAGCCCGGCCGTGTCATGTTCGAACTCGATTACCCGAATGAGCGCGTCGCGATCGACGCTCTCACCCGCGCGATGCACAAGCTGCCCATGAAGTGCCGCATTGTGCGCCGCGACGATACGTTGGAGGACTGATGGCTGCCGGTACGTCATCACAGGAATTCCGGAGCCTCACCGATGAAGAGTTGGTGACGCGGCTTCGTGAGTCCAAGGAAGAACTGTTCAATTTGCGCTTTCAGGGTGCAACTGGGCAGTTGGAAAACCACGGCCGTCTTCGTGCGGTGCGGAAAGACATTGCGCGGATCTACACCGTGATGCGCGAACGTGAACTAGGGATAACACCCATCGAGCAGGTTGGCGGAGCCGCATGAGCGAGGTAGTGAACGACACCACAGGGCGTAGCATGCGCAAGGAACGGGAAGGCTACGTGGTGAGCGACAAGATGGATAAAACCGTCGTCGTTGCCGTTGAAGACCGCTTCAAGCACCCGCTGTACGGCAAGGTTGTGCGTCGCACGTCCAAGCTCAAGGCCCATGACGAGGCCAACGAGTGCGGAATCGGAGATCGCGTCCTGCTCATGGAAACTCGACCACTGTCAGCAACTAAACGCTGGCGTGTGGTGGAAGTTCTCGAGAAGGCCAAGTAGGAATCGTCCAGGAGCGGAGAATCAGGTGATTCAGCAAGAGTCGCGAGTTCGTGTTGCTGACAACACAGGGGCAAAGGAACTTCTTTGCATCCGTGTTCTCGGTGGCTCGGGTCGCCGATACGCCGGTGTGGGCGACGTGATCGTGGCCACCGTGAAGGATGCAATTCCCGGCGGTGGCGTAAAGAAGGGTGAGGTCGTTAAGGCTGTCATCGTTCGCACCCGCAAGGAGCGCCGTCGCCCCGATGGTTCCTATATTCGTTTCGACGAAAACGCCGCTGTCATTTTGAAGGCTGATGGCGAACCCCGCGGCACCCGTATTTTTGGGCCCGTCGGCCGTGAACTGCGCGATAAGCGCTTCATGAAGATCATCTCGTTGGCACCGGAGGTGCTCTGACATGGCAACACTTTTTGTAAAAAAGGGCGATCTTGTGCAGATCATCACCGGTAAGGATCGTGGTGTCACCGGCAAGGTGATCGACGTTTATCCCGACACCGGCCGGGTGATTGTGGAGGGCGTCAACCGCGTGAAGCAGCACACCCGTGTGGGTCAAAGCAATCGCGGCGCCAAGACCGGCGGCATCATCACCACTGAGGCACCGATCCACGCATCGAACGTGATGATTGTCGACCCCGAAGACGGTCGGCCCACCCGCGTGGGCTACCGCCAAGAAAAGGCCGAGAAGCGTCGCCCGGATGGTTCAACCTACGAATCAACACGCAGCGTGCGAATTTCCAAGCGCAGCGGTAAGGACATCTGACATGACTGCAAATGCACAGGGATATGTCGCGCCTCGATTACGCAACCGCTACCGCGAAGAAATTGTTCCCGCGCTGCGGGAGCAATTCAACTACTCCAACATCATGCAGGTGCCCACCGTCACCAAAATCGTGGTCAACATGGGTGTTGGTGAAGCTGCTCGTGATTCGAAGTTGATCGAAGGTGCAATTCGCGACCTCACCGAGATCACCGGCCAGAAACCGGTGGTGACCCGCGCTCGCAAGTCGATCGCTCAGTTCAAATTGCGTGAGGGCATGCCGATCGGTACGCACGTCACCCTTCGCGGAGAGCGCATGTGGGAGTTCCTCGACCGACTTCTCTCCGTTGCCCTGCCGCGTATTCGTGACTTCCGCGGACTCTCGCCCAAGCAGTTTGATGGACACGGCAACTACACCTTTGGCCTTAATGAGCAGTCCATGTTCCATGAGATCGACCAGGACAAGATCGATCGAGTTCGTGGTATGGACATCACCGTGGTCACCACAGCCGACAACAACGATGAGGGGCGCGCTTTGCTGAAGTTGCTTGGCTTCCCTTTTAAGGAGGCCTAATCATGGCGAAGAAAGCTCTGGTAATCAAGGCTGCTCGCAAACCGAAGTTCGCTGTTCGCGGCTACACCCGATGCAACCGGTGCGGTCGTCCGCATGCGGTGTACCGCAAGTTCGGTCTGTGCCGCATCTGCTTCCGCGAGATGGCCCACGCTGGCGAACTACCCGGCATCACTAAGAGCAGTTGGTAGTCCGCAACTCACGGTTACACCTGCAAGACCCGCACTATGCCCGCAACATCAGCAACTAACGACGCGGTAGGTCCACGTTAAACACCAGCATCTTCGGTGGTGGAAACCACAGCGAGAAAGGCCAGATGGCCATGACCATGACCGATCCGATCGCGGATATGTTGGCGCGCTTGCGCAATGCCAACTCCGCGTACCATGACACAGTGTCGATGCCCTATTCCAAGTTGAAGGCCGGCATTGCGGTGATCTTGACCCGTGAGGGTTTCATCGCCGGCTACCACGATGAGCCGGCTGAGGTGGGCAAGAACCTGGTGCTGGAATTGAAGTTTGGCCCGAGCCGCGAGCGTTCAATCGCTGGCCTGCGTCGGGTCTCCAAGCCCGGTCTGCGTGTGTACGCCAAGTCCACCGCCCTCCCGCGGGTTCTCGGCGGTCTGGGAGTTGCCATTTTGTCCACGTCCTCCGGTCTTTTGACTGACCGGCAGGCCCAAAAGCAGGGTGTAGGCGGGGAAGTTCTCGCCTACGTCTGGTAGGGGAGCAGGCCATGTCACGTATTGGACGCATGCCTATTGCGCTGCCCTCGGGCGTCGACTTGAGCATTCAGGAACAGCACGTCACGGTCAAGGGACCCAAGGGGTCGCTACAGATGACGATCGCTGAGCCCATCACGATTTCTGCGGCGGAGGATGGCACCTTCGTGGTGTCTCGCCCCAATGACGAGCGCGATTCGCGTGCCCTGCACGGCCTCACCCGCACGTTGGTGGCCAATATGGTGATCGGCGTCAGCGATGGCTACGAAAAGACGATGGAAATCGTCGGCACCGGCTACCGCGTTGCGTTGAAGGGAACTGATCTGGAATTCGCTCTTGGGTTTAGCCACCCTGTGGTCGTCAAGGGTGGCGACGGGATCACGTTCGAGGTGGAGTCCCCGACCCGCTTCAAGGTCAAGGGCATCGATAAGCAGCGCGTCGGCGAAGTCGCCGCGAAGATCCGAAAACTGCGTAAGACCGATCCTTACAAGGGCAAGGGCGTGCGCTACGAGGGCGAAGTTATTCGTCGCAAGGCCGGAAAGGCAGGTAAGTGATGTCTGCTTTCGTTCCTAAAATTGGATCGGGCAATCCCCGCTCGACGTCGCGAGCACGACGCCACGTGCGGGTGCGCAAGAAGATCTCTGGCACTCCGGTGCGTCCGCGCTTGGTTGTGACTCGGTCTTCGCGCCACATGTTTGCCCAGGTTGTCGATGATGTAGCCGGTCGAACGTTGGCGTCTGCATCGACGATGGAATCGGACATGCGCAGCGCCGAAGGCGACAAAACCACCGCGGCCCGCACTGTTGGCCAGCGGGTGGCTGAAAGAGCCAAGAAGGCAGGCATTGACACGGTGGTTTTTGACCGCGGTGGAAACACTTATCACGGTCGCGTCGCGGCCCTAGCAGATGGCGCTCGCGAAGGAGGCCTGGAGTTCTGATGGCCGCACGGAAGGTAGGGAAAACCCAGTGAACGCAACTCAGCGACGGGGCACCGGCGCCGGTGGCTCAGAACGCAAAGATCGACGTGAACGCGGCGGTAGGGAAGAGAAGAGCTCTTTCGTCGAGCGCGTCGTTTCCATCAACCGCGTGTCCAAGGTCGTCAAGGGTGGTCGGCGTTTCAGCTTCACCGCCCTTGTTGTCGTGGGCGATGGCGACGGCCAGGTCGGGGTGGGCTACGGCAAGGCCAAGGAAGTACCGGCCGCCATCGCCAAGGGTGTGGAGGAAGCCAAGAAAAACTTCTTCAAGGTTCCTCGCATCCAGGGCACGATTCCTCATCCCATCACCGGGGAGGCTGCAGCAGGGGTAGTGCTACTTCGCCCGGCCGCTCCCGGCACCGGCGTTATTGCTGGTGGCCCGGTGCGCGCAGTGTTGGAGTGCGCGGGCATCCATGACGTACTGAGCAAGTCACTCGGCTCAGACAACGCCATTAACGTCGTGCACGCAACCGTGGCTGCCCTGCGCGGCCTTGAGTCACCTGAAGCTGTAGCGGCACGTCGGGGGCTGCCACTTGAAGACGTTGCTCCTGCAGCCATGTTGCGGGCTAAGGCGGGGGGTCAGTAATGGCAACCCGATTGCAGGTCACGCAGACCAAATCGACAATCGGTGGCACCGCTGGCCAGCGCAATAGCATGCGCAGCCTGGGTCTTAAACGTATTGGCGACACGGTCGTGCAGCAGGATCGCCCTGAGATCCGGGGCATGATCAATGTGGTGTCCCACCTGGTCACCGTCAAGGAGGTCGACTGACATGGCGCTTAAGGTTCACCATCTGCGTCCGGCCCCCGGGGCCAAGACAGCAAAGACACGTAAGGGCCGCGGCGAAGGTAGCAAAGGCAAGACGGCCGGCCGTGGCACTAAGGGCTCCAAGGCGCGCAATCAAATCCCGGCGGGATTTGAAGGTGGCCAGATGCCTTTGCACATGCGTCTGCCCAAACTACGTGGGTTCACCAACCCCAACGAGGTTGTCTATCAGGTGGTCAACGTGGCCAGCCTGGCCAAGTTGTTCCCCGAGGGTGGTCCAATCAGCATCGCTGATCTGGTAGCCAAGGGCGCCGTGCGCAAAGGCCAGCCGGTGAAGGTGCTGGGAAATGGAGACATCACCGTGTCGGTAAACGTGACCGTTGATGCATTCTCAAAGTCTGCGGAGAGCAAAATTACCGCGGCAGGCGGGACGATAGCGGCGGGGTAATCGGCTACGGGTGGGTTGCGACCGATAGGTCACCTAACCCATCCTGGCCTCGCCTAGGTTAGGCTGCCTCACCAGGCCCGTTCGTGGGCATATTGACCTGCAGCACCGATACACGAGCACTGATATGGGAGGTAAGGCGTGCATCTCAGCGCTTTCGCCGCAGCGTTTCGCACGCCGGACCTGCGCAAGAAGTTGCTGTTTACGCTGGGGATGCTCACCATCTTCCGGCTCGGCTCCTTCGTGCCCACTCCCGGTGTTGACTACTCCGCTATCCAGCGCTGTATCGATACCGTCCAGGACAACTCTGTCTATGCGGTCATCAATCTGTTCAGCGGTGGCGCACTGCTGCAACTGTCTGTATTCGCCCTGGGCATCATGCCCTACATCACGGCGAGCATCATTATCCAACTGCTCACCGTAGTTATCCCTCGGTTGGAGCTGCTGAAAAAAGAAGGCCAGGCCGGTCAGGCCAAGATCACCCAGTACACCCGTTATCTGACCATCGGTTTGGCCGTCCTCCAGTCGACCGCCATTTTGTCTCTTGCCAGATCCCCGGGCCAGCTGTTCAGCGGGTGCAACGAGGAGCTCATACCTAATCAAAACGTCTTTTTGATTCTGGTCATGATCATCGTCATGACCGGTGGAACCGCCGTCATCATGTGGCTTGGCGAGCTCATCACCGAGCGTGGCGTGGGTAATGGCATGTCGCTGCTGATCTTCACTTCAATTATTGCCACTATCCCTGCGCAGTTCATTGGCGTCTACGGCAGCCGTGGCACCTTCACGTTCATCATCACTCTCGCGGTGGCGCTGCTGGTGCTCTCCCTGGTGGTCTTTGTGGAACAGGGACAGCGGCGAATACCCGTTCAATATGCCAAGCGCATGGTGGGTCGCAAGATGTACGGCGGCACCAGTACTTATATTCCGTTGAAGGTGAACATGGCCGGTGTTATCCCCGTCATCTTCGCCTCGTCCATGCTCTTTATTCCTACCTTGATCGTGCAGCTCACCGGTAGCCAGGCAGGTTGGGCCCAGTGGATCGCGACCAATTTCTCCACGGGCAACTCCACGGTGTACCTGGCGACCTTCTTCCTGCTGACGGTGTTCTTCACCTACTTCTATGTGTCCATCACCTTCAACCCCATTGAAGTTGCTGACAACATGAAGAAATACGGCGGGTTCATTCCAGGCATTCGTGCCGGTGGGCCGACAGCGGAATACTTGAAGTACGTCATCGATCGACTCACAGCGCCGGGTTCGATGTACCTGGGTGCGATCGCGGTTCTTCCGGTCGTTGCTTTCAACCTCATCGGGATTGGCGACCAATTCGTCTTTGGCGGCATCAGTCTACTGATCATGGTGGGTGTGGGTCTTGACACGGTGAAGCAGATCGACTCCCAGTTGCAGCAACGTAATTACGAAGGATTCTTGCGCTGATGCGCCTGATCGTCATGGGCCCCCCGGGGGCGGGTAAGGGCACCCAGGCCACGGTCGTGGCGGCAAATCTTGGCATTCCCCACGTGTCCACCGGCGATCTTTTTCGCGCCAATGTCGGGCAGGGCAGCGAGCTGGGCCTTGAAGCAAAGCGGTACATGGATGCGGGTGAGTATGTGCCTGATTCGATTACCAATGCCATGCTTCGCGACCGCATCACCCACGACGATTGCCGACCCGGATTTTTGCTCGATGGGTACCCTCGCACCCTGGATCAGGTCAACGAACTAGACATGATGTTGGCCGCAAGCGGGCAGGCGCTTGATCGAACCGTTGAGTTGACCGTCGACACCGATGAGGTGGTTGAGCGCCTCCTGAAGCGAGCCCAAGACCAAGGTCGCACCGACGACACTGCTGAAGTGATTCGCCGCCGCCTGGAGGTCTACGCCGAGCAGACCGCGCCGCTGACGGCCGTGTATGAGGGCCGGGGATTGCTGGTGCGAGTTGACGGCCTAGGCGATGTTGCTGAGGTTACCCGCCGTATTCTCGCTGCCCTCGCCAACTAAACCGATCTGACCGATTGACATCATGTTTCGTCGTCGCGACCACATTGAAATCAAATCTCTGGATCAACTTCAGATCATGCGTGCCGCGGGCCTTGTGGTGGCGCATACCCTGCAGCGGGTCGCCGATCAGGCGCGCCCGGGAGTGACCACCGGGCAGCTCG
The DNA here is from genome assembly GCA_018609125.1 of Candidatus Nanopelagicales bacterium. GTDB lineage: Bacteria > Actinomycetota > Actinomycetes > S36-B12 > S36-B12 > M55B157. The sequence continues at coordinate 93,178 of JABAYF010000023.1, forward strand.
ACGACTGTGCAGCCGCTAGTATCGCCGAACACGGTGCGAAACCGTCATTTTTGGGTTACCACGGGTTTCCCGCTCACATTTGTACCTCGGTCAATGACGAAGTTGTGCACGGCATCCCAGGTGGTCGGGTGCTCCAAGAGGGTGATCTGATTTCGGTTGATTGTGGCGCGATCGTGGACGGCTGGCATGGCGATGCCGCAATTTCGGTGCCGGTGGGGCAGATCAGCCCACAGACCACGCAGCTTTCTGCGGTCACACGCGCGGCGCTATGGGCCGGACTTGCTGCTGCTCAGGTAGATGCTCGGCTGTCCGATATCGGTCATGCGGTTCAAAACAGTATCGAGGCGGCGGGGCCCTTCGGCATTGTTGAGGAGTATGTGGGACATGGCATTGGCACGCAGATGCACCTGGAACCGGCTGTGCCGAACTATGGCCGTCCCGGTCGAGGCCCGCGCCTGGTTGAAGGCATGGCCCTGGCGATTGAGCCGATGGTCACCGCTGGATCGGCTCGGGTTCATACCCTCGACGACGACTGGACCGTAGTCACCAGCGACGGGCTCATGGCAGCCCACTGGGAGCACACCGTGGCGATCACCGATCGAGGCCCCTGGGTGTTGACTGCGGTAGCGGAGACCTGGGCCACGCCTAGCGGGGGACCCGAGTAATCCAGAGAAAACCCCATGACGTATGGTAGGGCGCTGGCCGGGAATCCCCCTGGCCAACACCCCGTCAGCACGGCTCGCCGAGTCGAGTCTGCGGCCACACGCTGGAGTATCGAGAGGTTATGGCCAAAAAAGACGGTGCCATCGAGCTTGAAGGCACCATCACCGAGTCTTTGCCGAATGCAATGTTTCGCGTAGAGCTAGACAACGGCCACAAGGTTCTCGCACACATCAGCGGCAAGATGCGAATGCACTACATCCGCATCCTGCCCGACGACCGAGTTGTTGTTGAATTGTCGCCGTATGACCTCACTCGGGGTCGCATCGTTTACCGGTACAAGTGACCGGTGAGCGGCGTAGGTACTAGGAGATCCCGGTGAAGGTCAAGCCCAGCGTCAAGAAGATCTGCGACAAGTGCAAGGTTATTCGACGCAATGGTCGCGTGATGGTGATTTGCGAGAATGTTCGGCACAAGCAACGTCAGGGCTAATTCTTGACAACCTTGGCTGCGGAGAGACAACCGAAGCCAAGTTATCCACTGCGGTACCCGACCCTGGATCTGTCGTGCAACAGACCCAGACGCCACCCCCGGACGACGAGGCCGGGGACCTCATCGGGTGATGAGGATCGGTATCGCCCCAGAACCCGTCGCAACGACACAAGAACAGGACACCCCATGGCACGTCTCGTAGGCGTTGACCTACCCCGCGATAAGCGGATGGCCGTCGCGTTGACCTACATCTACGGCGTTGGTCGTACCCGCGCCGCCCAAGCCCTCGAAGCCACCGGCATTAGCCCCAATCTGCGGGCAGGTGACCTCACCGACGACCAGTTGGTGGCGCTGCGTGACTGGATTGACGTCAACCTGCGGGTTGAGGGTGATCTTCGACGTGAGGTTGCTGCAGATATTCGCCGCAAGGTTGAGATCGGTAGCTACCAGGGCATCCGCCATCGTCGTGGCCTGCCCGTGCACGGGCAACGCACCCACACCAACGCCCGTACCCGCAAGGGACCGCGCAAGACAGTCGCCGGCAAGAAGAAGTTGGCGAAGTAGCCCGTGTCCCCGCGAGATGAACTTTGTCGGTTACCTAAAAGGATGAGACGGTAAATGCCTCCCAAGTCACGCCAGGCCGGCGCTAAGAAAGTGCGCCGCAAGGAAAAGAAGAACATCGCGCACGGCCACGCACACATCAAGAGCACCTTCAACAACACCATCGTGTCCATTACCGACCCCAGCGGTGCTGTCATCGCGTGGGCCAGTTCTGGTCAGGTCGGCTTCAAGGGCAGTCGCAAGTCGACTCCTTTCGCTGCTCAGCTAGCCGCTGAGGCAGCCGCTCGCCGCGCGATGGAGCATGGCATGCGCAAGGTTGACGTGTTCGTCAAAGGCCCCGGATCGGGTCGCGAAACTGCGATCCGATCACTTCAAGCAACCGGCCTTGAGGTCGGTTCCATCTCTGATGTCACCCCGGTCCCGTTCAACGGGTGCCGCCCGCCCAAGCGCCGCCGCGTCTGAGAACGAGAGAGACTGACATAACTCATGGCTCGATATACAGGTCCTGACTGCAAACGCTGCCGTCGCGAGAAGACCAAATTATTCCTCAAGGGTTCCAAGTGTGAATCACCCAAGTGCCCCTTTGAGAAGCGCCCCTACCCTCCCGGCCAGCACGGTCGCGGGCGGTCAAAGGACAGCGAGTACCTGCTGCAGCTGCGCGAGAAGCAGAAGGCTGTGCGCATCTACGGGATTTTGGAAAAGCAGTTCCGTGGCTACTACGACGAGGCCAACCGCAAGCAGGGCAAGACTGGCGAAAATTTGCTGCGCATTCTGGAGAGCCGCCTCGACAATGTGGTGTATCGCGCCGGCTTCGCCAAGTCCCGCGATATGGCCCGTCAGCTCGTGCGACACGGACACATCATGGTCAATGGCCACAAGGTGGACATCCCCTCGTTCCGGGTTTCACCCCAGGACATCATCGAGGTACGTCCCAACTCACGCGAGATGACACCCTTCGTGGTGGCTCATGCTGAGATCGGTGAACGGACGGTGCCGGCGTGGCTCGAGGTCATTCCCGCCAAAATGCGCATCCTCGTGCACGCACTACCTGCCCGCCAGGCCATTGATACCCAGGTTCAAGAACAGCTGATTGTTGAGTTGTATTCAAAGTAGTGGTCCATCCGTGCGGCCTGATGGCCGAACGGCACCTGACAAATCTGCGATGTCAAATATCGGTCGTCGCCGAAAGGACAAAACACAGTGCTGATCTCCCAGCGGCCCACGCTCACCGAAGAAACAGTTCACGACTTCCGGTCACGGTTTGTTCTTGAACCCCTTGAGCCTGGCTTTGGCTACACCCTTGGCAACTCACTGCGTCGCACGCTGCTGTCCTCCATCCCTGGGGCAGCAGTCACGAGCATTCGAATCGATGGCGTGCTCCATGAGTTCACCACCATTCCGGGTGTGAAAGAAGACGTCACCGAGTTGATCTTGAACATCAAGCAGCTCGTAGTGTCGTCTGAGCACGATGAGCCCGTGGTGATGTACCTGCGCAAGCAAGGTCCCGGTGCCGTGCTGGCCGCCGATATCGCACCCCCGGCCGGTGTTGAGGTACACAATCCTGAGTTGCATCTGGCCACCTTGAACGCCAAGGGCAAATTGGAGCTGGAGCTTGTCGTCGAGCGCGGCCGCGGCTATGTCTCGGCTAGCCTTAACAAGCAGCCCGGTCAAGAAATTGGCCGCATTCCGGTGGATTCCATTTATTCCCCGGTACTGAAGGTGACCTACAAGGTGGAAGCCACCCGTGTGGAGCAGCGCACCGACTTCGACCGCCTCGTCATTGACGTGGCAACAAAGCCGTGCATGCGTCCTCGCGACGCGATGGCTTCCGCGGGCAAGACACTGGTCGAACTGTTCAGCCTGGCCCACGAACTGAACATTGACGCTGAGGGCATTGATATTGGCCCCTCACCTGCCGATGCATTCCAAGCCGAGCAGTTATCTACACCGATTGAGCAGTTGGACCTGACGGTGCGTTCCTACAATTGCCTCAAGCGCGAGGGCATCCACACGGTCGGCGAGTTGATCTCCCGTAGTGAGGCCGATCTGCTTGACATTCGTAACTTTGGCGCAAAGTCCATCGATGAAGTCAAGGTAAAGCTTGTTTCACTCGGGCTAGCGCTGAAGGACAGCCCGCCAGGATTCGATCCGGGCGCGGCCGTTTATTTCGAAGACGATGACGACCTCGGCTTCGCCGAGGACGAGCAGCTCTAACCGCCACCCACTCGCACAAGGAGAAGACATGCCTACGCCCACAAAGGGTCGCCGCCTGGGTGGCGGACCTGCCCACGAGCGCTTAATGCTGGCCAACTTGGCCACCGCACTGTTCGAGCACGGCCGCATCACGACCACCGAGGCCAAGGCTAAGCGCCTTCGCCCCCTGGCCGAGCGAATGATTACCTTTGCCAAGAAGGGTGATCTGGCGGCGCGCCGCCGAGTGCTCACCGTTGTTCGGGACAAGTCGGTGGTGCACACCCTGTTCACCGAGATCGGCCCCGGTTACGCCGGCCGACCAGGTGGCTACACCCGCATCACCAAGATTGGTCCCCGCAAGGGCGATAACGCGCCCATGGCCGTCATCGAACTCGTTGAGCCGTTGGCCGAGCAGGTTCTTGCTGAGGCAACGGGTGCCACGAAGCGTGCGGCGAAGGAGCAGGCAGTAGTTGTTGAGCCTGCCGTCGCTGACGAGGCGACGGTAGTCGCTGAAGAGGTCGCTGAAGTAGTCGCTGAAGAGACTGCTGCGGAAGCTGCTGAAGAAGTTGTGGCTGATGCTGAGGTTGTGGCCGACGCCGACGGGGACGCCACTAAGGCGTAGTTCTTCGTTATTGTGTTCTCAAGCAAGGCGGGTGGGTTCGTCCATGCCAGAGGCTGCCACGAGGCAACGCTGGCGCCTGGACATCTCCTATAACGGTGCTGGCTTCCACGGCTGGGCCGGGCAACCTGGTCTTCGCACGGTGGAACACACGATCGAGGAAACGTTAGCCATCATTGGTCGTGGCGCCGCTCGTAGCAATGGTTTAGTTCCGCGGGGGGATCGGGCATGGGATGGTTCTGAATTCATTGGCCGCGTGGTCTGCGCTGGGCGTACCGATGCCGGTGTGCACGCCCGCGGCCAAGTTGCCCATGTCGACATCGATCCGCGTCTCAGCGCGGTGATGAAGCCTGATTGGGTGCGGTACCGGTTGGCCGGCTTACTCTCCGATGACGTAGCAGTCCACGAAGTTCGCATCGTTGAACACACTTTTGATGCACGCTTCTCCGCGCTGTTCCGGCGCTACGCCTATCGCATTTGTGATGACCCGAGCACGGTAGATGCGCTCCGCCGCCATGAGGTGACGCGCCACCATCGCCGGCTTGACCTCGATGCCATGAATGAAGCGGCCGATGCTTTGATCGGCGAACATGATTTTGCCGCGTTTTGTAAACCTCGCCCCGGACGCACCACGGTCCGGCAACTGCTGACCTGCCATTGGACGCGTGATTGCGCCGGTCATGCGGTCCTGGACATTAGTGCTGATGCCTTTTGCCACTCCATGGTGCGCACGATCACCGGCGCGCTCGTCGCTGTGGGGGAGGGGCGAGCGAGCCCGTCCTGGGTAGCCCGAACGCTTAGCGGGGGCTACCGAGATCCCCAACTGAGGGTCATGCCAGCCCAAGGCTTGACCTTGGAAGAAGTGGCGTACCCGCCAGAAGAGAGGTGGGCGGATCGACAGATCGTGACCCGCACGGTCCGAGCCACCGCATTGGTCGCCCCCGCTGCGACGCCAACATTGGGCCCCCGGTAGGCTCAGGGGTCGTTGTGTCTGCGGTAAATCCTACGGTTTACCCGGCGCCGAATCATGGTGGTCGACGGCTCAACCGGCCACATCGCGAATCACAGATTGAAGGAAACCGTGCGAACGTATTCTCCTAAGCCTGGTGAGGTCACCCGGCAGTGGCATGTGATTGATGCCACCGACGTTGTCCTCGGCCGGCTCGCTTCGCAGATTGCGACACTTCTGCGTGGAAAGCACAAGCCCACGTTCGCCCCGCACATGGACATCGGGGACTTCGTGGTGGTCATCAATGCCGACAAGGTGGCCCTCACCGGGTCCAAGCGCGAGCAGAAGATGGACCATCGTCACTCCGGCTATCCCGGCGGCTTGCGCAGCACCAGTTACGCCCGACTCATCGAGCAAAACCCGCGTCGGGTGATTGAGAAAGCCGTGAAAGGCATGCTGCCGCACAACAAGCTCAGCCGCCAGCAGCTGACCAAATTGAAGGTCTATGCCGGTCCGAACCATCCCCACACCGCCCAAAAGCCCCTGCCCTACACCATCTCGCAGGTCGCCCAGTAGCCACCGAGCTACTAGGCGGCGAAAGGACACTAGTGAGTACCGAGGTTGACACAGTCGAGGAATTCGACGCCGACGAAGAAACACCTTCGTCCTACACTTCTCAGACCCCCGGCATGGCCGCGGTCTCGGAACGAACCATCATCACCGCTCCGGCCAATGCAACCGGTCGTCGCAAGGAGGCGGTCGCTCGTGTGCGGCTAGTCCCGGGCACCGGCCGCTGGGTTGTCAATGGCCGAGACCTCGCTGAGTACTTCCCTAACAAGGTCCATCAGCAGTTGGTGAACGAGCCTTTCGTCACTTTGGAGCAGGGTGGACGCTTCGATGTCATTGCCCGCATTCACGGTGGCGGGGTGTCTGGCCAGGCGGGAGCGTTGCGACTGGGCATTGCCCGTGCGCTCAACGCCATCGACGAAGAAGGGAACCGAGCTGACCTGAAGAAGGCCGGGTTCCTCACTCGCGATTCCCGCGCCAAGGAGCGCAAGAAGTACGGCCTGAAGAAGGCGCGTAAGGCTCCGCAGTACAGCAAGCGCTAGGTCTTATGCCCCGGCTGTTCGGCACCGACGGCATCCGAGGATTGGCCAACCGCGAACTCACAGCGGCGCTGGCCACCTCGGTTTCGGCCGGCGCAGCGCGGGTGCTGGGTGTTACCGGCCCTGAACACACTCCGTCGGGTCGACCGCTGGCCGTGGTTGGTCGTGACACGCGCGCAAGTGGGGAGTTCCTCGAGGCTGCCGTGATCGCCGGACTGGCAAGCGCGGGGGTAGATGTGTTGCGCCTCGGCGTGATACCCACTCCCGGGGTAGCTTTTTTGACCGAACACACCGGGGCGAGCCTGGGGGTAATGCTCTCGGCATCACACAATCCCATGCCGGATAACGGGATTAAGTTCTTCGCTGCTGGTGGCCACAAACTGCCCGATGAGGTAGAGGACCATATCGAAGCGGTCATGGATCAACCGTGGACGTCCCCGGTCGGTGACGATATTGGTCGGGTGCGCGACATGCCGGAGGCATCTGCCCTCTACGCCGAGCATTTGTTGGCCAGTGAACCCACGTCGCTGACTGGACTCAAGGTTGTGGTGGACTGCGCGCACGGGGCGGCATCAGCTGTTGCCCCGGAGGTACTACGCCGGGCCGGGGCTGAGGTCCTCGCTATCCACGCATCCCCCGATGGCCTGAATATCAATTTTGGTTGTGGAAGCACCCATCTTGATGACTTGCAGGCGGCCGTGTTAGAGCACGGGGCTGACGTTGGTATCGCGCACGATGGTGACGCAGACCGTTGCCTGGCCGTGGATGCCACCGGTTCCGTTATCGACGGTGACCAGATCATGGCGGTGCTGGCCATTGCCATGCGAGATCAGCAGCGCCTGAACCACAACACCCTGGTTGCCACGGTCATGAGCAACCTGGGCTTACGCCAAGCGATGGCTGAGCAGGGCATTTCGGTGGTGGACACCGCAGTGGGCGATCGCTACGTACTGGAACACATGCGAGCCAACGGTTTCAACCTTGGCGGCGAACAAAGCGGCCATCTGATCAGTTCCGATTACGCCACCACCGGCGACGGCGTTCTCACTGCGCTGGCTCTCCTGGCGCAGATGAGTCGCACCGGATTGAGTTTGGCCGAATTGGCCGGGGTCATGACCCGACTTCCCCAGGTGCTGATCAATGTTGATGGTGTGGATCGCGCTGCCCTCGCTGAGGCTGACCAGGTTCATCAGGAGGTCGCTAACGTGGCGGCCGATCTGGGTACTGGCGGGCGAGTGCTGCTGCGTCCCTCCGGGACGGAGCCACTTATTCGAGTCATGGTTGAGGCGCCCACACAGGCGCAAGCCCAGGCTTGCGCTGAACGGATCGCATTGGCGGTGCGTCAACACCTGTCCCTGGCCTAACAAGGGGGACCGGCCGCGTACGCTGGGCGCATGTGCGGAATCGTGGGATACGTCGGCGAAAAGCAGGCCCTTGAGGTTGTTGTCGATGGACTTCGGCGCATGGAGTACCGCGGCTATGACTCCGCCGGGATTGCCGTCGTGGTCGGCGACCATCTCGATATCCGTAAGAAGGCCGGCAAACTAGCCAACCTGGAGAGCTTGCTCGGTGCGGATCCGCTGGAAGCGGCCACCCTCGGGATCGGTCATACGCGATGGGCAACCCATGGCGGTCCCACCGACATCAACGCGCATCCGCACGTCAGTGCTGACGGCTCGGTTGCCCTCATTCATAACGGTATTATCGAAAACTTTGCCCGGCTGCGCGATGAACTTGCACAGCGAGGTATTGAGCTCACCTCGCAGACGGACACCGAGGTTGCGGCGCACCTGCTGGCGGAGCACCTTGGCCAATGCGAAGGTGACCTAGCTGAGGCGATGCGCCGAACCTGCCGTCAACTCGATGGCGCCTTCACACTGGTTGCTGTCGTCGCTGATCACCAAGATGTCGTGGTGGCCGCGCGCCGTAACTCACCGCTCGTCATTGGTTTGGGCGAGGGCGAAAACTTCGTTGCCTCCGACGTGGCAGCCTTTGTCTCCTACACTCGACAGGCCCTGGAGCTCGGGCAGGATCAAGTCGTAGAGATGACGCGCGATCGGGTGGTGATCACCGACTTTTTCGGCGAGGTGGTGGAGGGCAAACCATTCACCATCACCTGGGACGCGGCGGCGGCGGAAAAGGGTGGCTACGACCTGTTCATGCAAAAAGAAATCGCCGAGCAACCCCGGGCCGTGGCCGACGCCTTGCGCGGTCGGTTTGGTGTCGATGGCCAACTCGTCCTCGATGAAATGCGACTCACCGACTCGCAATTGCGCGAGATCGACAAGATCGTGGTTGTTGCCTGCGGCACGGCCTTCCATGCAGGGCTCGTTGCCAAGTACGCCATCGAGCACTGGACCCGCATCCCGGTCGATGTGGAACTAGCCAGTGAGTTTCGGTATCGAGATCCGATTGTCGATGCGCGCACTTTGACGATAGCGATTTCTCAATCTGGCGAAACTATGGACACCTTGATGGCCTTGCGCTACGCCCGTGAACAGGGCGCTCAGGCGCTGGCGATTTGCAACACCGTGGGTTCAACCATTCCGCGAGAGTCAGACGCGGTGCTCTACACATATGCGGGGCCTGAAATTGCGGTGGCCTCCACCAAAGCATTCCTGACCCAGATCATTGCCGCATACCTGGTGGGCCTGTACCTCGCACAGGTTCGGGGCAATATGTACGGCGATGAAATTGCCGCGGTGATGAAAGAACTCAATGACGCACCCCAGGCCGTCGACCTCGTATTGGACACCAGCGAAGGTGTCGAACAATTGGCGGCGGAGTTGGCCGAGGCGCGCTCGGTGCTGTTCATTGGCCGGCACGTGGGCTATCCGGTGGCGCTGGAAGGTGCACTGAAATTGAAAGAACTGGCCTACATGCATGCTGAGGGATTCGCCGCCGGAGAACTCAAACATGGCCCTATCGCTCTTATCGAACCCGGCCTGCCGGTGATCTGCATCGTTCCCTCACCCCGAGGGCGGGCGGTGCTTCACGACAAAATTCTGTCCAATATTCAAGAAGTGCGCGCGCGAGGTGCCCGCACCATCGTTATCGCCGAAGAGGGAGACGAATCGGTCACTGAATTCGCCGATCACCTCATTCGTGTGCCGGCGGTACCTACGTTGATGCAACCACTTGTTACCACCGTGCCGCTGCAGGTTTTCGCATGTGCGATGGCCACGGCGAAGGGTCACGATGTCGACCAGCCACGTAATTTGGCTAAGTCGGTGACTGTTGAGTAATGGTGGCCAAGACCACTAGCGGCCTGTCGTCTATCCGAGGTATCGGCGTCGACATTGTTGACGTGCGTCGATTTACCGCGGCGATGGATCGGTCCCCTCGATTAGCCGAGCGTCTTTTCGTTCCTGCTGAAATTGCACCGGACCTGTCTGGACGTCGATTGATGAACTTTTTGGCTGCGCGGTTTGCCGCCAAAGAAGCGGTGGCCAAGGCCTTGGGGGCACCGTCGAATCTGTCCTGGCACGACTGTCAGGTGTTGACCGCAGATTCGGGCCAGCCGTTCATTCACACGTCAGATTCGGTGCGCTTGGCAAGTGATGCCCGAGGTATCACGCAGTGGCACCTGTCGATGACCCATGACGCTGACCTGGCGATTGCCTATGTCGTAGCCGAAGGAGCTCACGATGCCTAGCGGGGTTTATCGGGTGGACCAGGTGCGTGCAGCCGAGGAGAAACTGATGAGAACGGTGCCGGCGGCTGAACTAATGCAGCGCGCTGCCCGCGGGCTGCTCAACGTGTGTGTGGACATAATCACCACCCGTGGTCGCGTGGCGGGCGCGAACGTGGTCGCGCTCATCGGAAGCGGCAACAATGGTGGTGATGCCCTGTGGGCCGTGGCCGGGTTGGCAACACGCGGCGCCACGGTTGTGGCCGTGGGCGTGGGACCCACAATGCATCGCGAGGGGGCGGCCGCCCTGTTGGCGGCTGGCGGAAACATCATTGACGCCCACGATGGCGCAGCCGAGGTGGATCTGGCAGGTACGGATCTGGTGGTCGATGGCATCACCGGGATCGGCGGGCGCGGTGCGCTGCGCGGGCCTGCGCTTATCTGGGTGCGAGCTGCGGCTGCCAGCGGGGCCATGATCGTTGCTGTCGATGTACCCAGTGGTGTCGATGCGGACACGGGCGCTATTGAAGATCTGCAGGCCTGTGTTGAAGCAGATGTAACAGTCACCTTCGGTGTCCAAAAGCCAGGGCTCCTCGTTGCCCCTGGGAATGGCGTAGCTGGGCACATCGTCGTTGTCGATATCGGTCTCGATGCCGTGTTGCCGCCACCGCAGATCCAGGTGCTAGATGAGGTGGATTTTGGATCATGGCTTACCGGGCCCGCACATGGTGACTATAAATACTCTCGCGGCGTCGTGGGTGTTGCCGCCGGGTCGCCGCGCTATCGCGGCGCAGCATTCCTGGCTACGGCTGGAGCACGGTACGGCACATCCGGAATGACTCGATTTCTCGATCGTGGCGACGGTATCGCTGCTGCCGTGGTGGAACAGTTTTGGGACGTGGTGTCGGCTGAATCCACTGGCGATCCACGGGTGAGTAGTTGGGTGATCGGACCTGGGCTCGGCACGGATGAGGCCGCGGCAGCGTTGCTTGCGGGGGTACTCGGCGAACATGTTCCCGTGGTGCTCGACGCCGATGCGTTACGCATACTGGACCCATGTCGCGCGCGGGTACACGAGCGATTCAGTGCTGGACACCTCACGATCCTGACGCCGCACGAGGGTGAGTTTGTGGGGCTTGGCTACCAGGATGCACAGCTTGCCGAAGATCGCATCGGCCTCGTGCAACGTGCTGCGGCAGACCTCAGCGCCATCGTGGTGTTGAAGGGTCCGGGCACCATCATTGCCGAGCCGGGCGGTGGGGTAATTATCGATACGGTGGGCGGCCCAGAGCTTGGTACCGCCGGCAGTGGTGATGTGTTGACCGGGCTGATGGGTTCCTTGCTGGCGAGAACTTCCGCACCCTACCTGCAGACAGGCCGGAACCTGCCGATGTCGATGGCGATGGAGGTTGTTGGAACTGCGGTGGGTGTCCATGGGCTGGCCGGTCGTCTTGCCGCGAAAGGTCAGGTACCCATCACCGCGCAAGATATCGCCCGCCAGTTACCAGATGCCATAGCGGAGTTGCGCAAATGACGGGCGGTCGCGCTAGTAACACACGTGCCGAAGCCGTCATTGACCATGCGGCACTCCGCCAAAATGTGGACCAACTGCGACATGCCTTAGCGCACGACGGTCAGGCGTCAGCGACTCTTCTCGGTGTAGTCAAGGCCGATGCATACGGGCACGGTGCGCTCCCGATCGCTAAAACCTTGCGCCAATACGGCGTGTCATGGATTGGCGTGGCATTACCGGAGGAGGCACTCTCCCTGCGTGCTGCTGGTGATATCGGTCGGATCCTCGCTTGGCTAACGGTTCCTAGCGATCCACGAATCGCTGAATGCGTTGCGGCAGAAATTGATCTCAGCGTGGGAGCGCCCTGGATGCTCGACGAGGTGCGCTCAGCAGCACTGGCCGCCGGAGTGAGGGCGCGGGTGCACCTAAAAGTCGACACCGGCCTTGGCAGGGGTGGGAGTTCACTTGATTCATGGCCGGAAATGCTGGAATTAGCCGGCCGAGCTCAAGGGGAGGGATCGATTCAGGTGGTGGGGATTTGGTCCCATCTGGCCGCAGGCGAGGATCCCGAACATGAGTCAGTCGCACTACAGCGCAGTAATTTTGCTCACGCTCTCCAACTGGCGCGGGATGCCAAAATCTCCGCCGGACTTAATCACATTGCTAACTCTGGTGCGGTGCTCTCGGGGGCAATGTCTGGTGTGATGACCGGTGGGGACCTCGCTCGCAGTGGTATCGCCATGTACGGGCTGACGCCGGGTCGGGTGCTGGGCGATTCTGCCCAACTGAAACTCGTTCCCGTGATGACGCTGCAGGCGCGCTTGGCCCTGGTCAAGACCGTTCCTGCAGGGCAGGGCGTTTCCTACGGTCACCACTGGATCGCACCAGCGGCAACTACTTTGGCGATCGTTCCGTTGGGATACGCCGATGGCATCCCTCGAAGTGCGCGCGACGCACAGGTATTCATCAGAGGTCGACGTAAGCCCATCGTGGGCCGGATCGCCATGGATCAGTTTGTTATCGATCTGGGCGGGGATCATGCTGATCCAGGCGATGAGGTCGTGGTATTCGGTACGGGTGCGAACGGTGAGCCAACCGCTGAAAATTGGGCCGAATGGGCCGGCACGATCGGATATGAAATTGTCACCCGGATCGGGCCACGAGTTCCGCGTGTTCACGAGCATGTGGAAGGACAAATTCCATGAGGGGCCGCTCAACTCCTCGCCTCCTCGGTTTTGGCGCGTTGATCGTCGCCGGCGTTGTTGTCGGTGTGGTTGCCGAAAGGTTTCTCGTGCGGCGCCAACTCTCCATAAGTGATTCAGAGCAGGTACCAGATGCTGCGCACTCCACCCACTTTCATGCGATGCCGGTCGATGATGGTGCGATCTTGCATGTAGAAGTGGATACGCCAGCCCTCGTCAATGAACAGACGCCCACGGTAATTTTGGCCCACGGGTTCGGCATGGCGGGTCAAGCCTGGTGGCCCCAGCGTCGAGCCCTGCGAGGTATTGCTCGGGTGGTCGTGTGGGATCAACGTGGGCACGCCGGCTCGATGGCGGCTCGACACCCCAGGTCAGCACCGGTGACCATTGATCGACTCGGCGCAGACCTGGCCCACATCATCACGACGCTGGACCTCCACAACGTGATTTGCGTTGGTCACTCCATGGGTGGGATGACGCTCATGGCATTGGCTGAACAGCAGCCGCAATGGTTTGGTCCGCGCGTCATCGGCATGGTGTTGATGGGAACAACGGCGGGCAATATTGCCGGTATCAGTCTTGGTTTACCCAAACCGCTGGCGCAGTCAGCACACAGTTTGGCGCCACGTTTCGCCGATCTTGCCGAACGCAACGGAATTGGCGCGCGCATGATCAACAGGGTGCGTGGAGGTGGCGGCGACCTGGCACGAGTCATCGCACGATCGCTTGCCTTCGGCGATGATGTGCCACCCGGCGGTGTAGACATGGTCATCGAACTTCTCGATTCAGTTCCCCTGCAGGTGATAAGCGATTTACTTGTTGATCTGCATGCCCATGACCGGCTAGAAGTGTTGTCAATTATGGAAAAAATCCCGGTATTAATCATCGTCGGTTCCCGCGACGCCCTCACTCCGGTGGCGCATTCACGAGCGATCGCTGAGCGATTGGGTCAGGCGGAGCTGGTCGTGCTGCCCGGGGTTGGCCACATGCTCGGGTTGGAGCAGCCTGGCCGAGTTAACAAACTCCTGACAGACTTCGTGCGCACCGTAGGTGCAGATACAAAGCAGGTATCGTCATGAGTGCTCAACACAGTGCTGAACCCAACGATGAACCCAACGATGAACCTAACTCTTCCGCATTCATTTTTGCGCTAGCCGACGCTGCGGCCACCGGTGAGTTAGGACACCGACTCGCCTCAGTTTTGCTGCCCGGCGACCTGGTAATTCTTGAAGGTGATCTGGGAGCCGGCAAGACCACATTGACGCAGGGCATGGGAGCGGGCTTAGGCGTGCGCGGACCCATCACCAGTCCCACGTTCGTCGTGGCTCGTCACCACCGAAATCTCCACGGCGGACCGTCACTGGTTCACGTCGATGTCTATCGGGTGGGCTCATTTGGCGAAGTCGATGATCTAGATCTTGACGACGAGACGGCAGTCACTGTCGTGGAATGGGGTGCCGGCGTTGTGGATCACCTCAGCGATTCGTATCTGCATGTGCTGCTTAAGGTTGATCACGGGGATCTTGGGGAACAGCGCACCGCTGTCGTCACAGGGGTGGGGCAGGGATGGGAACGCCTGCGTAGTCTTTCGTTGTGAATTTGCTCGGGCTGGATACTGCGACGGCCGCGACCGTGGTGGCATTTGGCGGTGAATCAGTCGTGGGGGAGCTGTTGCTGGATCACACCGGGCATGCGCAAGCGATCACCACGTTGATTCATCGTGTACTACAACGTGCTCAGGCAACGCCCGGTGATGTCGATCTTGTTGTGGTGGGAGTTGGTCCGGGGCCGTTTACCGGGTTACGTGTGGGCGTGTCCGCCGGGTTGGCCTGGGGTGCCGTGCGCGGCATTCCGGTGATGGGAGTGTGCACCTTCGATGTCATCGCGGCGGGAGCCCGGCGAAAAATTGCGGAACGCTCAAGGAACGAAATCACTGGTGCGCGCAACAACAGTTCTGGGTGTGTCAGCGTAGTAACACGAGCACGGCGCAAGGAGATTTACTGGGCCCGATACGACGCAGCAGGCCACCGCTTGGCCGGGCCGATCGTCCGAGCGAGCAGTGCACCTTTCGACATTCAGGTGGCAACTGATGAATTTGCTGGGGATGCGATTGCGCAGATCATTGATGCGGGTGCGTTAGACGAGGCCAACCGCCAACGGGTGGCAGACACTAGTGATCTCAGCCGTTTCCCTGATCCCATTGATTTAGTTGGTTTGGTTCAGCAGCGAATAGCGGTGGGGGAACCGCTGCCTGATACTGGCGACTTCGTGGCCGGTCTCGATAGCGCCATCGACATTGGACAGACGACGGAGACACAGATGGCACAGTGGCAGCGCCGCGATCGCGTGCTGTTGCCGGCCCGCCCGCTCTACCTGCGTCGACCCGATGCTGTCCCCATGGCAGAACGTTCATGACCATCACGATGGTTCCGATGCGGTGGTGGCACATTGACCAGGCGGTGGGTATAGATGCGGAGTTGTTCGGCTCAACAGCATGGACGGCCGCGCAGTTTTGGTCGGAGTTGGCGCGCGCAAACCGCTACTACATTGTGTTGGTGAAACCTGATTCAGGTCAACAAGTTCTTGGATATGCCGGAATCGCCATGACAGCACCCGATGCGGACGTGCAAACCATTGCGGTTGCCTCCGCAATTCAGGACCAAGGCTGGGGGCGGAAACTGATCGCCAGGTTGGTGGACATTGCACATCAAGGCGGGTGCCGTCGGTTGATGCTAGAGGTGCGCGATGACAACACGGCGGCACTGCATTTGTATACGCAGCAGGGTTTCATCTCCATTGCGCGTCGATCAAGCTATTACGGGCCCGGTGCCGACGCGATCATTATGGAGCGCGATGTACGTGACGGCCGTGAGTGAGCCATTGGTGTTGGGGATCGAAACATCGTGCGACGAAACCGGCGTGGCATTCGTGCGTGGCCAGCAATTGCTCAGTGATGTCATCGCCACCAGCGTTGATGAACAGGCGCGATTCGGGGGAGTGGTTCCAGAGGTTGCCAGCCGGGCCCATGTGGAGGCGTTAACGGCGACCTTGGAGCAGGCGCGTAGTCGGGCAGGTGTCGCCTGGCACGACATTGATGCGATTGCAGTGACCGCTGGACCCGGGCTCGTGGGCGCGCTGCTGGTGGGAGTCGCTGCAGCCCAGGGGATCGGTGTGGCCCTCGACAAACCGGTATACGGGGTAAACCACCTTGCCTCGCACATCGCGGTGGATCGACTCGTGCACGGAGAGATCCCGCAGCCGTGCATGGCGCTTCTGGTATCGGGTGGGCACACGTCCCTACTGCGGGTAAATGACGTCACGCAGGACATCACGCAGGTGGGGCGCACGCTTGATGATGCTGCGGGCGAAGCCTTCGACAAGGTTGCTCGAATGCTTGGTCTGGCCTTTCCCGGTGGTCCACATATTGATGCCGCGTCGCAGCCCGGTGACCCTGGGTACATTGATTTTCCGCGAGGATTAACCGATGCGGCTAGTGACCGAGAGCACCGCCACGATTTCTCCTTTTCGGGTCTGAAGACGGCCGTATCTCGCTGGGTGGCTGCTGCGAATCGGGAAGGAATCGGTGTACCGATCGCTGATGTTGCCGCCTCCTTCCAGCAGGCGGTGGTTGATGTGTTGATTATGAAGTCGCTGCGAGCATGCGCCGAAGCCAATATCGACACGCTGATCATCGGTGGTGGTGTGGCGGCGAATTCGCGACTTCGCGAACAGGCCATGCGCCGTGGCCATGAAGCCGGGGTAACGGTTCGTATTCCGCCGGCGATCTTGTGTACCGACAACGGCGCGATGGTGGCTTCCTTGGGCAGCGCACTGGTCTCAGCCGGACGCCACCCCACGATCGCCGCCCTATCGCCTGACCTGCTCTACCCTGAAAGTGCCGCCATTTTGGTGGGCTTCGACGCCGATTCGTCCCTGCCCGTGGAGCTGGTGAGCCTTCCCCCACCAGCCCGGTGAGGCTGGTGGGGGAAGGTTCAATCCTGGATCTA
The DNA here is from genome assembly GCA_018609125.1 of Candidatus Nanopelagicales bacterium. Taxonomy (GTDB): domain Bacteria; phylum Actinomycetota; class Actinomycetes; order S36-B12; family S36-B12; genus M55B157. The sequence continues at coordinate 110,111 of JABAYF010000023.1, forward strand.
CAGATCGGCTGGGTTATTCTGGACTAATGAGTCATGCAGGCCCACCGGCATCTGGGCGTAGGAGCAAAAAGAGCGGCAGGTCTGGTTCGCGTACTCCGCTGGTGCTCGTGGGTGTGCCACTTGGCCTGGCCGGACTCGCGCTGGCTATCGCAGCGGTTGCGCCCTCATCGAGCGGAGCCGATGTTGCGGCTGTGCCGGCGGCCACGGTCGCCCCGGCTACCCCGGTTCCTATTGCTGAGGTCGCCGAACCGGCACCCGATGTCGCACCTTCTTCCCCGACTCCAGTTGATGCAACGACGACAACCGGGTCTGAATCCGGGCAATCGGGGCGCAGTGCCATGAACGAGGCCAATCCTGGACTTGACGTGGTGTGGAGGATCGATACGGAAGACCCGGTTTTTTTCATCACCGTTGACGACAACATTCGCGATGAGGCTGTTGCGGCAGCCGGAATGCGTGTGGTGGAAACCAATCAGATCCCGATCACGGCATTTTTGACGACGAATTACATCGACGGAGACACTGACTATTTTCAGCAGGTCACGCGGTTTGGCGGATCCATCCAAAATCACACGGTCACTCACAGCTGGCTTGACCGGCCCGAAACTGATCCGCGCTTTGAATTGTGCACGGCCCAGGACGAACTGCAGGAGCAATTCGGCTCGCGGCCGTGGATGATCCGCCCGCCCTATGGCGCTCCCTATATCGGCGGTAGCAATGAGCCTCGACTAGAGGCTGCGGCTGCCGAATGTGGGGTCAATCGCATCGTGATGTGGAGCGCGGTTGTCGACAACGGCAATGTGTCCTACAACCCCGGTCCGACCCTGCAGGCTGGCGATATCGTCCTGTTCCACTTCTGGGATCCACAGTTCGCCGAGGGCTTGCAGATGATTCTGGACATTGGCGCTGCTAATGGACTGCGTCCGGCCGCCCTTGGGGACTATCTGTAGGAGCCGCGCAGTGGTTGGCACTCGAGTTGACGGAGTGCTAACTGCGGCCTAGTCTAGGGCTAGCACTCCCCGCCTTCGACTGCTAATTTTTTGGTTGGGCGCAGGGGGGATGTGTGAAGGCAAGCAGATCACCCCGGCACCGCGACGACGGAGTGATCGTCATCCATCCAATCATCGTGAAGACCTCGGAGGACAAACCATCGTGTCCGTCTCCATCAAGCCCCTTGAGGATCGCATCCTCGTTCAGACTCTCGAAGCAGAGCAGACCACGGCCTCAGGCCTGGTTATCCCTGACACAGCCAAGGAAAAGCCCCAGGAGGGCAAGGTCTTGGCTGTCGGTCCGGGTCGATTCGACGAAGACGGCGACAAGCGAATTCCCCTAGACATCAAGGTCGGCGACGTCGTGATCTACTCAAAGTACGGCGGCACCGAAGTGAAATACAATAATGAGGAGTACCTCATTCTTTCCGCTCGCGACGTTCTCGCGATCGTCGATAAGTAGCCACATCCACGCGCGCGCCGGGACTGCATTCGTTGCACCCGGCGCGCGCGTGTGATCACCGTGCCTGTTACCCCGTAATTTGTGACCCAGCAGAAGGAAACCAATGTCAAAGATTTTGGAGTTTGACGAGTCCGCTCGCCGCAGCCTAGAGCGCGGCGTCAATGCCCTAGCTGACACCGTCAAGGTGACCCTCGGCCCGCGCGGCCGAAATGTTGTCATCGACAAGAAGTGGGGATCGCCCACCATCACCAACGATGGCGTGACGATTGCTCGCGAAATCGAACTCGAAGACCCGTATGAAAACCTTGGCGCACAGTTGGTCAAAGAGGTTGCCACCAAGACCAACGACATCGCCGGCGATGGCACAACCACCGCGACCGTGCTCGCCCAGGCAATGGTCCACGAAGGGCTACGTCAGGTGACCGCCGGTGCAAACCCGATGGCCCTGAAGCGCGGTATGGACGCAGCAGTGGCGGCCATGTCCGACCGTTTGCGTGAGGTCAGCCGCGAGGTTGATGGCCGCGATGAAATCGCTCAGGTTGCCACCATTTCCTCTCAGGACCCAGAGGTTGGTCAGCTCATTGCCGATGCATTCGACAAGGTGGGCAAGGATGGCGTCATCTCGGTTGAAGAGTCCAGCGTTGCCGAGATGGAACTTGAGTTCACCGAAGGCATGCAGTTTGACAAGGGCTACATCTCGCCCTACTTCGTGACCGACACCGAACGCATGGAAGCAGTGCTAGAAGACGTGTCGATCCTCATCGTTGCAGGCAAAATCTCCAGTGTCGGTGAGTTGCTGCCGCTGCTAGAAAAGGTTGCCCAGACCAGTAAGCCGATGCTCATTATCGCCGAAGATGTTGACGGAGAGGCACTGTCCACGCTCGTGGTCAACCGGATCCGCGGAATCTTCACTTCCTGCGCCGTTAAGGCCCCAGCTTTCGGCGATCGCCGTAAGGCCGTGCAACAAGACATCGCAGTACTCACCGGTGCCCAGGTTGTTTCTGCCGATGTTGGTCTGAAGTTGGACCAGGTCGGCCTTGAAGTACTCGGCCATGCTCGACGCGTGGTAGTCACCAAGGACAACACCACGATTATTGATGGTGGCGGCGACGCTGATGCAGTTAATGGCCGGGTTGATCAGATTCGGTCAGAGATTGAACGGACCGATTCTGATTGGGACCGTGAGAAGTTGCAGGAACGTTTGGCGAAGTTGTCCGGTGGCGTTGTTGTGATCAAGGTTGGTGCGCACACCGAGGTGGAGCTGAAAGAAAAAAAGCACCGGGTTGAAGACGCGGTATCGGCCACTCGAGCGGCTATCGAAGAGGGCATCGTTGCCGGCGGTGGCACCGCACTTGTTCATGCCGCTGCTGCGGTCAACGACCTAAATCTCGAAGGTGACCAAGCTACCGGTGCGCTAATCGTGCAGCGGGCGGCCAGTGAACCACTCCGGTGGATCGCCGACAACGCGGGCATCCAGGGTTACGTCGTGGTGAGCCTCGTATCGGCCATGCCCCCGGGTGAAGGTCTCAACGCGGCCACGGGCAAGTACGAAGACCTCTTCAAGGCTGGTGTGATTGACCCGGTCAAGGTGACTCGGTCGGCACTGGCGAATGCTGCGTCTATCGCGGGCATGCTCCTTACTACGGAGGTGCTCGTCGTAGACAAGCCCGCCGAAGAAGCACCTGCGGCAGACGGCCACGGCCACCACGGCCACAGCCACTAGCGGGTACAGCCACTAGCAAACACATAAGTGAGGCCCTCCACCATGGAAATGGCGGAGGGCCTCACTTATGTCTTTATCGATCCAACGTTGCTAGGGATGCAGCCCTGAGCCCTTCAACTAACCGCGGGGAG
>JABAYF010000002.1 GCA_018609125.1 Candidatus Nanopelagicales bacterium
AGGTAGGCAAGGTGGAGGGCGCTAGCGTGCAGTCGACTATCACGCAGGAGCGGTTCGGGCAGTCATCAAGCGACGTCTTTTGCCCAGGTCCGCAGCGTTGGATCATCTCCGCCGATATGGGCGTTCATCCCACAAAAAAGGGCCACCGGCAGATCGTGTCGTCGGTCAGCGACCTCATCACACAAGAAGGCTTGCTGCCCTGAGGCAGCATGAGTCAAGGGTTACCAACGCCTGTCTCATCGTTCCTGGTTCATGAGAAGACTCGCCGCCGATCAGGAGGCTAAATCCGAATCAAACCTCCCCATTCCGTGCAGCCACTATTTACCGGAGCCCGACAGTAATCACCCAAGTCAAGACAGTTCGTAGCCCACTCTTCGGAGGTGGAGCCAGCATTTCTGACAGCGCAGGCGGAGCCGTCTGTCTTGCGCTCATCCTCGCTGCAGACCTCATGGACGACATCTCTGCGTCAAACCAGGTAGTCATGCCCTCGAATGTGATGGCCTCGCGTGAGGGAACGTGGGGCCGCCTCGGGGATTTGAACCCCGGACCTACGCATTACGAGTGCGTTGCTCTACCCCTGAGCTAAGGCGGCCTGCCCCGGGGGGCCGCTCTATGTTACCGACGTCAAGCCCACCAGTCCTGCAGGCCCTCAAAATCGTCGAGAACGGAAGCTTTTGCGTGATGAAAGTCCCGTTTGGTGACGGTCAGGGCGCGAGGCTGACCGGGATGACCACCCGGTTCGACCGTGCCATGCCGTCTTCGGTCTTCACATACACAAAGACCTTCTTACCGGTGCGACGTTGCCACGTGAACGCACCATCCTCGTCAACAAGGATCGACGCGGTGCCCTGGATGTAGGAATCCTCGCCCGCTAATTTCACCCTTGGCCGCAACACCGCACCCATGCCCAAACCGGTCGACGTGCCCGTGACAACCACACCCGGCTTCCCACGCACCTCACCCCGAGAACCCGTAATCAGGATCGTCACCCCCGCAGGGGCCACCGGATCAGACGCATCAGACCACGGCCCCCAACCGGCGCCATTCAACGCCCGCACCTCAAACGAATACGACGTGCCATCAGCCAACCCAGACACCACACACGTCACTGCCGGAGCGGACGCTAAACAACCCTCATTGCCTGACGTGGAGGACACCTGATAATTCGTGATCGGGAATGTGCCTGAATCTGCTGGCACCGACCATGACACGTCAACCTGCTGCTCACCAGCTACCGCGACGACATCAAGCGGCGGCGACGCTGGTCGGGCTGGAACAACCGGTGGCGCGAACGTGCCCATAGCGAGTTCATCTCCACCGTTGAGAACCACGCTTACATCAACCGATCCGAAGGTTGCCGGCGCGCTCACCTGCACCGCATTTTGCCCGGGCACCCGGGTGAACGCGACAGCACTGCTCCCCCAATTCACCGAAGTCACCGTGCTGTCATCCATCAGCCGGCCACTGGCCGTCACGAGGGGTAGGACGACCTGCGTGGTGGAGGCTCCACTGCTTGGAGACATTGATCCGGCGGTGACAGAATCCACGATACTGACCACAGGTGTGTTACCGGCAACATAGAAACTGCCATCGGCAGCGGCGGCAATTGAGCCGCTCCCCGAATTTGAATACCCAAGGTCAAGTTGGGTCACGAGGCTCACATCAGTGCCATCAATAACACCCACCTTCCGGGGAACGTAACCACCCCCGTAGGTAATCGTTGCGATCACGTTTGAGGAGTTAACCGCGCTTTCCATACCGGCTAGCGGAGCCTGAACACTGTCATCCAAATCGAGAGCATTAATGATGCGCATGCCGTTGTAACTGCCAGCGATCAAAGAGTCATCCCACAGGGTGAGATTGCTACCGCCGGCACCCAACGGATCTCGCCAGACCGAATCGTCAAGAGCTGGCGGCAGCGCGATGAGTGCTCCGCTCCCAAAGCCATTCCCTCGAACATAGACGGTGTCGTCGGATATCGATGTGGTACCTGAGCCCGACACGAGCACGGTTCCTGGCTGCACATTATTCGAGGAGAACAGGACGCTCGACGAGTCATCCAACGTGGGCGTCAACTGGCTAATGCCGTTAATGCCGCTATAGGCCACCAGGTAGACGGTGTCATCGAGGAGACTCGACGTGCCCTGGCCACCCACCGCGATGGACGAGGCAGACGAAGACAGGTTGGCTAATGCGGTGGGCACAGCGGGATCCTGCGCACCAACCGGGAACGACTGGATCTGGGGCGACGAAATCAACGCACCACCGACGTACAGTTCGGCAACACCGACGTATAGCGAGTCATCCGTCACCGCCACTGCTGTCACGGCGGCGCCAAATCCCAAGGTCGTAGATGGGCTGGCGGATGTGGCAAGCGGTGGGTAGGTCACGAGCGTGTCATCAAAGGCAACGTAGATCGAATCGTCAGCGGTCGACGCCGTATCGCCGCCGGAAACGTAAACCAGGCCTGCATTTCCCCCGACGGCAAGCGAACCGATAACCGCATAGGCGCTACTTGATGCGGCCGCAGCGCCTAACTCCGCTCCCGCAGCGGTTGGGCCGGCGGCAATGGCACCCACCGACGACGGCACCGCACAGATAAGCAGGGCGCACACGACGCTACTTATTTTTGGGGGAGACGCACCTGTCAATAATGCCCTAACCGCATCGATCTGGGGGAAGTTCCACCCCAAAATGCCCACCAGCACACGCGTCGGCAGGCCTACACGGTTGAATAACCGGTGTGGACCTGCTGCGGCTAGCGCTCGAGGCGATTCCACTTGGGCTTGCCGCTGCATTGACACCCATGCTCGCCGCGTTACAGATACTCACCGTTGCACAAGACCCGTGGCGCATGCGTGCCGTCGCGGTAGCCCTCGGGGGAGCAACCGCCTTTCTTGGCATTGGCATCTTGGTCCTCGCCGGATTCTCTCAATTGCCCGTCGACAATAGCCTTGGCGACTCCCCCATCGGGTATGCCCTTCGCATCGGAATTGGCCTCGCATTACTGCTAGGTAGTGCCTGGCTGCTGCGCCCCCACCTTGATCTGCAAAAGCGTATGGAGGTGCGCGTTCAGCACTACGTCACCGATGCGCGCATCTGGATCTTCTTCGTCGTGGCCTTCGCACTCAGCATTAAAGACGTCTCGTCATTCGCAGTTCTCATTCCGGCATTGCACGACATCGCGACATCGCCAGCCAACATTGTCGGACGCGGGCTTGTCTTCGTGTTGCTGTATTCCCTTGCCCTACTGCCGGTGTTGGGGCCGATCCTCTTGCGGCTCGTCTTTGGTCACCGCGTCGTTCCCTCGCTCAAGCGTGCCTATCGGTTCACCGTCGATCATCAATTCAAGATTGTGGGCGGCATGTGTCTCGTTATCGGCGCATGGTTTCTGGCTAGCGGCGTCATCGGCCTCATCACCAACAGCTAACGGGTGAATGCAGGTGACTCAATCGAGTTCTTGAAGTCGCTTTCGCGTCCATACCGCGATAGCCGCGATACCGACGCCACCGACAGCGAACAACCACGTCGTGGGCTCCAGCCCGTAGATGAAGGCTCGAATAAAAAAAGCGACACCAAACAGCGTGGCTCCGATAATCTGCAGGACCCACGAGAATCTCAACTGTCGTCTAAGCGCATCATCGGCTGCCATGAGGTTCACGTTACCGCCCCTACCGAAAGGACCCCCTATGACCGACGTCGTTGGAATCCCGAGTCCGTACACCTGGGACTCCCCGTTCTTGTACTCCCAGGCCACTCGAGTTGGCGATCTCATCTTCGTTTCCGGACAGGCCGCAGTTGGCCCCGACGGTCAAGTGGTGGGCGAGGGTGATTTCGAGGCCCAGGCCGCGTGCGTGTTCGACAACCTCGCCAAGGTACTCGAGGCTGCCGGGAGCAGTCTGGCCAAAGTCGCGAAGGTGACCATCTTCATGACCGACGCTTCGCACTTCCCGCACATTCTGGAATGCCGCGATCGGTACTTCTCCGCTCCCTACCCGGCCGATTCCACCGTGGAAGTCACCGCGCTGGCCATTCCGGGGCTCATGCTAGAGATCGAAGCCATCGCGGTTGCCTAGACATCACTGGGCTCCAACAGAGCAACACACTCAACGTGATGTGTCATGGGGAACGCATCGAATGCCCGAACTGCCGACAACCGCCAGCCCGCGCGCTTCGCCGTGGCAATGTCACGCGCGAGGGCGGCAGGGTCGCAAGCCACATAGGCGATTGCTCGGGGCCGCAACTGCATGATGCTGGCCATCACGCGTTTGCCCGCGCCCGTTCGAGGCGGGTCTAGCACCACCGCATCACAGTGTCCAATCTCTTGTCGACCCAGCCAGCGATCTACCGAACCGGCATGAATGCGCACCTGGGGGAAATCGTGCAGGTTGCGTCGAGCCCCCCGCACAGCCACGAGATCTGATTCGACCGCTTCAATGAGTCCAGCCTCACCCACATCTTCAGCTAGGGCGCCCGCAAATAAACCCACACCCGCATACAGATCCAAAATGTGGTCGCCGCCACGCGGCTGGATTGCCGCACGCACCGCGGAAATCAAGGCGTCCGGAGCGCCGGGATGAACCTGCCAAAACGATGTTGCATCCAGCCGCCACACACGCTGATCGGCGATCTCCCGCACTTTGACGATGCCTGGTTTCGCATCCGGTATGGCCACCGGAGTGCTCGCAGCGGGAGCAACAGCAGTCACCTCGCGGTGACCCGGCCAATCTCGCCGCGTCACCTGAAGGTCGCGGATACCCGGAGCCGCGATCAAGCACGTGTCGATGGGCACCACCTCGTGCGCACGAAAACCGTGCAGCCCCGCCCGACCCTGACCATCAACAGAAAAACGCATTCGAGTGCGCCACCCCAGACCGTCGACGTCGCCGGGAATCGGTTCAACCACCAGATCCATCCAACGCTGGGGGTCCTCTCCACCCAACCGCGTCAATTGTTCGCGCACAACCGCAGCCTTGAGTGCGCGTTGGCCGTCCATCGACACGTGCTGCCAGTCGCAGCCGCCGCAAACTCCGGCATAGGGACACGGGGGTGAAACCCGTTCCGGCACAGGTCTCATCACGGCTTCGGTATCTGCGCGAACGAAGCGCGCATGAGCCGGAGCGTCGGTGATGCGCGCACGCACACGCTCCCCTGGCAGTGTGTGCCGAACAAACACCACCTGCCCCTCATACCGGCCAACGCAGATGCCACCGTGCGCTACCCCGGTGACCTCAAGATCGATAACGTCGCCGCGGGACAGACGTGGACCGTCGTACTCCCTAACACCGCTCACGGCCCAGACCGCACAAACCACAGGTCCGTAGACCCTCGTTCGGCAACCTGCGCGTTACGCTCATAGCGAGTCACCGGACGCCATGCGGGACGATCAATCGGGCCCCCCTGCCACCTGCTACTGGCATCGATCTGTGCACGCATGTAATCGGCGTAGGGCAGCCAGTCCGTGGCCAGATGCCACCAACCACCCACGCGCACCTTGTCAGCCAATTCGTTGGCAAATGCAGTGGCCACGAGCCGACGGCGCACATGTCGGCTCTTAGGCCACGGGTCCGGATAAAAGGTGCGCACCCCGGTAATGGATGCCATCGGCAACAGGGCTAGCACCTCACGCACATCGGCTTGTGCGACGCACACGTTGTCCATGCCTAGCTCATCGATGCTGGCCAGCAGGTCACCTACTCCGGGTGTGTGTACGTCGATCGCCACCACCACCTGCTCTGGGTGGAGCCGGGCAAGTTCGAGCACCGGCTGCGCTGATCCAAACCCGATATCGAGAACAACCTCGCGCTCACCCTTCGTCCAGCGATGAAGATCTAGTTCGCCCGACCCACCCGCATATGCACCGGGGAGATCCAACCGATGTGGCGAAGCACCCGCCAACGCTGCTGCCTGGCGGCGCGTAATTCGCCCAGTACGACGCTTCGTGGTGGGGGAAAATATCGGGGCTGACACAGTTTCATGAGGAGAGGACATTGACTCCAGGTTAGAGCAGGCCATTTTGCTCCGCCGCCCACGACGGCCACCTAGGGTGAACCTCCGGAAGGTCCGCACTAATTGTCAACAGCTGGAGGGGTGTATGAGCGTCACGGTCGATCTCATTACCTCTTCTGCCCGCTTCACCACGCGTGTGGCCCAACTCGCCCAGGAAACCGGGCGCACCCACGCCGATATCAATGCAGACGCCACGACTGCGCTGGGCGAGATGATCGCGACGATGCAGGATCAACCCACCCGGGTTTGGGATGCCTTTGGCAAGTGGCTTTCCCGTTCGTACACGATCGATTCAGCCACCGAACATCTGCCCAAACTGCGGGCGCTGAACCGCCAGCACACCCTGGTGTTCCTGCCCAATCACCGCTCCTACCTGGACCCCCTGGTGCTGCGCCGAGTACTGCACCAAGGTGGTCTCCCGAGCAACTACATTCTGGGCGGCATCAATTTGGCCATGTGGCCGGCCACCCTGGTTGCCAAGCGGTCCGGCCTAATCTTCATTCGCCGCAATACCCGCGACGACCCGGTGTATCCGGCCATGCTGCGCCTGTTTCTCGGCTTCTTGATCGAACACCGCGCGAATCTGGAGTGGTATTTCGAGGGCGGCCGCACCCGCACCGGCAAATTGCGCCCACCCCGCATGGGTGTCCTGAAGTACCTGATTGATGCCTACCAAGAAAATGCTGAATCTGTCACCGATAGCGCGCGCACGTCCAGTGACGTTTACCTCGTGCCCGTGTCCATCGTGTACGACCAGCAGGCAGAGGTAGGTGCAATTTCAAGCGAGGATGGCGGCGGGGCAAAGGCGCCGGAGAGTTTGCGCTGGCTGGTCAGTTTCGCTCGCGCCCAATCGAAACGTCGCGGGCAAGCCCACGTGCGATTCGGTGAACCGCTTCGGCTCAGTAGCGCACTCGAAGACGCCCACGAACGAGCCGGCAGTTTCACCGCAACCACCGTGGTGCCGCGGGTGGCATTTGAAATTGCCCATCGCATTAACGATGCCACTCCGATCACCCCGGCAGCCCTGGTCACCTTTGCACTGCTGGACAACGAAGGTCGCGCGCTGTCACTGGCCGAACTACTCGAGGTACTTGAACCCCTGTTGCATTATGTGCGTCAACGCGGACTCCCCTTGACCTCCGATATTGACCTTGCTCGCCCCGATGGACTACGGCGGGCACTGCGGACGCTGCAGCGCGAGGGCATCGTTGAGGCCTACTCCGGTGGGCTCGACGTGGTGTACTCCGTAGCGCGTTACCGCCAACACGAAGCCGCTTTCTACCGCAATACGGTGGCGCATTGGTTCGTCTATCGGGCTATCGCTGAAGTCGCACTCCTCACTGCTTCATCGAGTCCCGTTGACGATGTCGTCGACGCCACCTGGACCTCAGCCCTGGAATTGCGCGATCTGTTGAAATTTGAATTCTTCTTCCCGCCCAAACGTGACTTTGCCGAACGCATTCGACACGAGTCCGACATCGCTCGGCCCGGATGGGAAAACGAAGAACTCGCCATTCCCGACGTGTTGAAGTCGATGGATCAAACCTCGCTCTACCTGTCCCACCGTGTGATCGGCCCGATTCTGGAGGGCTATAACGTGGTGGCCCAGCGCCTTGCCGCACGCGAGCCAGCCGCACCCATTGACGAGGAGGCACTGATCACTGAGTGCCTCGGCATTGCGCACCAAGACTGGTTGCAGCATCGGTTGCACTCCCCGGAGTCCATCTCCCGAGACCTCATGCAGGGTGCACTCAAACTTGCCGACAATCGCGGCCTGCTTGGAGTCGGTGGCGATGAACTCAGTGGTCAGCGACGCGCCTTTGCCATAGAGTTGGGGCGCGTGGTCCACCAGGTGGCACTTGTGCGAGGTGCAGCCCTGGCCCGACTCGGCGATGATTCATCCATCAGCACTCACGTACACGGCAATAATCAATCCTGAGGAGGCCGCTTCCGTGGCGATGAACGACATCGACGCACTCATTGCCGAGATCGAAGATTCACCCGCCGGTGGGCACATCGGCGCCTTCTTCGACTTCGACGGAACGCTCATCGACGGCTACTCCGCCGTAGCCTTCTTTCGCGAGCGTCTGCGTCGACGCCAGGTGAATGCACGCCAACTGCTCGATGCTGCTGTTCAGACCATCAACGTGGAAGCGCGCGGCCAAGATGTGGATCGGCTCATGGAACTTGGCGTTGGTTCACTCGCCGGAACCAGCGAAGACGATGTATTCGCCATGGGTGCTCGTGTCTTTGAAGCCCAGGTCGCGCACATGATTTTCCCCCAGGCACGACTCCTGCTGGCCGCCCATCGGCGACGTGACCACACCATCGTGATGGCGTCATCGGCCACCAGTTTTCAGGTAGCTGCAGCCGCCGAGGACCTCGGCATTGACCATGTTCTATGCACACAGGTGGAGGTAGCCGATGGCCTGCTCACCGGCCGCGTGGATGGACCCATCCTCTGGGGTCCGAATAAGGCCGCCGCTGTTGAAAGCTTCGCCGCGTCACACGGGGTAGATCTGGCAAAGTCCTTTGCCTATGGCAACGGCGGCGAAGATGAACTCTACCTGTCTACGGTGGGGAACCCGAGACCGCTGAACCCTGACGGTGATCTGCAAAAAGTTGCCACCCAACGTCAATGGCCGGTAGTCCGACTGCAACGTCCGGTGCGCTTGACGCCGCAATCTGTCATCCGTACGGCGGCTGCTCTTGCCGCTGCCGGAACGGGTGTGGCCGTGGGCGTGGGGATGGGCGTGTTAAACCGAAGCCGCCGAACCGCACTGGAACTCACCGCTTCGGTAGGTTCAGATCTTGCATTCGCCGCCGCCGGCATCACAATGGAGGTGGTCGGGCAGGAGAATCTGTGGCGGCAACGTCCGGCCGTGTTCGTTTTCAATCATCAAAGTCAACTCGACGTGCTCATTCTTGGTTCGCTTTTGCGCCAAGACTTCACCGGCGTCGCCAAAAAGGAACTGCAGACCGATCCGTTCTTCGCACCCCTGGGCTGGCTCGCCGATGTTGCCTACGTGGATCGCACCAACACCGACCAGGCAAAAAAGGCCCTCGCACCAGCGCTTGAAGCCCTGCGCAATGGCCGCTCCTTGGCGATGGCCCCGGAAGGAACTCGTTCTGCCACACCGCGTTTGGGTGCCTTCAAAAAAGGCGCCTTCCATTTGGCAATGCAGGCCGGTGTGCCGATGGTGCCGGTCGTTATTCGCAATGCCGGCGAACTGATGCCCGCACATGTTCTGCTGCTTGATTCCGGCACCCTGCAGGTGGCGGTGTTGCCCCCGGTGTCAACGAAGAAGTGGACTCAAGCCAACCTGCCCAAACAGGTAGCCAAGGTGCGCGACATGTTTTTGGCAACGATGCAGGATTGGCCGCAGGATTAGATCGTGACTGCTCTGCCCGGACGAATCATCGTGACGCCGGGCACCTGCGCTGCGGTGTTGAGTTCGGCTAGTGCATGCGGGGTTTCGTCGAGGGTGATGTGTCGGCTCACGAAAGAATCTGGTCGCAGCCGGTGCGTGGCCACATCGGCAAGCATTTCGGCGTAGTCGTGCGCGGCCATGCCGTGTGTTCCCCGCACTGATAGTTCCCAGGCAATAACCCGCGCCATCGGAATCACCGCATCCTGCGGTAGCAGTCCGGCCTGCACATGGCGACCTCGCCGTCGCAGGGATAACACCGCGGTGCGCAACACTTCTGGACTACCGATGGCGTCAAGGCTCAGATGTACTCCACCCTCAGACGCCGCCACGACTTCGGCGACGAGGGTCTCACCGGGCGCGAGCGTGACCGCTGCACCCGCCGTCCGTGCCAGCTGACGAGCGATCGGGTTGGGGTCCACAGCAATCACTCTGGCTCCGCGAGATCGAGCAATCATGACCGCTGAAAGCCCGACTCCACCACAGCCAAACACCGCCACCTGCTCACCCGAACGCAGGCCACCCACCTGCACCAGGCCGCGATAGGCCGTGGCCGTGCGACATCCCAGACTCGCCGCCACTTCATCGGTGATATCCGGGGGCAGGCGCACCAGGTTTGTGTCAGCGAAGGGAAGCGCAACGTACTCGGCGAAACTGCCCCAGCCGTGAAAGCCGGGCTGCCACTGATGCGGGCACACCTGCTGGTCACCGGCTTCGCACGTGCTGCACACCCCACAACCGAGCACGAACGGAGTGGTCACCCGATCGCCAACCCTTACCCGCGTGACGGTTGAATCGACCGCCACCACGACGCCGGCCAGCTCGTGGCCGGGAACATGAGGGAAAACCCTGATGTCGTCATCGTGGCCCTGCCATCCGTGCCAATCGCTGCGACACAGCCCGGTGGCCGTGACCTCAACAACCACCCCGCCGATCGGGGTCACCGGATCCGGCAGCGTTGCGATGTTCAGCGGGCCCCCGAACTCCTCATATGCCACCGCTTTCACACTGGTATTACCCGGCGACAGAAACGGGCACGAAATCAGACTTTTCGCGTACGCCACAGTCTGGACAGGTCCAGTTATCCGGTACATCCCGCCACGGTGTGCCCTGCGCGAATCCTTCGCGCGGTGCTCCTACTTTCGGGTCGTAGATGAATCCGCACTCCGGGCAGGCGGTGATCGAACCTTGCGCCTGCGGCGGGATGGTTTGTGATCCCACATCACCCACCGGTAGTAGCAGAGCTGCATCGCCATTTTCCAGGCGACGGCGCCAACGTGGGGTGAGGTTGGCCAGCCGCGTGTCTCCTTCGTAGTGCGCAAGCACCCGAGGATCCATGACGCGACGCCACATCGGTGGAACAAGGGCGAGCAGGATCATGCCAGCGTAACCGGTCGGGAGTACCGGGGCCTGCTCGTCATCTTGCAACGCTTGATAGCGCCGAATGGGATGTGCATGATGATCACTGTGTCGCTGCAGGTGATAGAGCAGCACATTGGTGGCGATGTTGTTGGAATTCCAACTGTGGCGCGGCTCAACGCGTTCATATCGTTCGCGGTCACCATGCATCACCTTTTGGCGAAGCAGGCCATAGTGCTCAAGATAGTTGACCGCCTCTAGCAGGGTGATACCGATAAATGCTTGCAGGAGTATGTAGCCGATCATCCCTGGCCCAAGCCAAATGAGGATTGCACCCCACAGCACCACGGTCATGGCTACCGCATTGATGACGTCGTTCGACAGGCGCCACGGATTCTTTTTGCGCCGAACCAACCGGCTGCTCTCTAACTGCCAGGCGCTGAGTGCAGAACCCAGGACCGTGCGAGGCCAAAACGCGTAAAAGCTTTCACCCAAGCGGCTGCTGGCCGGATCCTGAGGTGTCGCTACCCGCACGTGGTGTCCGCGGTTGTGCTCAATATAGAAGTGGCCGTATCCGCACTGGGCCAGGGCGATCTTGCTTAACCATCGCTCATGGGATTCGCGCTTGTGGCCAAGTTCGTGCGCGGTGTTAATGCCAATGCCTCCGATGAAGCCCAAAGTGACCGCAAGACCGACCCCCTCCATCATGCTCAGTCCACCACGGGCGATGTAGAACATCCCGGCGATAAAGCCTGCGTACTGAATGGGCAAAAACGCATACGTCAACCAGCGGTAATAGCGATCAGCTTCCAGCGCTGCGATCTGGTCATCGGGGGCGCTGGCGCCATCGCGTCCAACGACCCAGTCGATGACGGGAACCAGGCCCAAGATGACGATCGGGCCCAGCCAGAGCCACACACTCCACTGCGTCCAGATGTGCAGGCCGATGGCAGCAAACGGCAACATCGGCATGACGAGGGCAATCAGCCACAGATAGCGCTTGCGGTCACGCCACCGCACAGATCTGCTCGGTGCTGGTGAACTCCCCATGTCCATACCCACGGTATCCAGTTTCGCCTGGACAGGTGGAATTCGTCAATGGTTGTCAGCTCAATCTAGTTAGCGGAGCACAGCGTTAAGGTAGACATCCTCCAGAACGCGTGAGAGATCGCCAAAAGCGCCTGCGTCCGTCATCCCCCTTCGTACCCGGGCGTTAAGCCCCCCCGGTGTTTCATGCTCTTCGGGCAATTGACCGCGCTGGCTCACTTCGGTGGCCTGGCCGACCGCAGCAAGACCGGCGAGCAGGGATCGTACAAAGGTGGCGGCGGTCGTTTCGTCGATTCCCTGGGACATCGACCAGTCAATTACCGTATTGGCCGCCTCGTAATAGGTGGACATGATCGCCGTAGTGACGCTGAATACTCGCAGGGTCGATTCATCGTGCCAGGGCACAACATCGCCGAGTCCGGTGAAAGCGTCCATCACTTCCGGGATCGGTGGGCAAACCAACATCGGACCTCGATGCAATTCGATTGCGGGCAGCGGAATGGCGGTGCAGATCTGCGTGATCGGGCCCACCGAGTTCACCCACTCACTCGGCGGAGCACCACCAATGAAACTCACGAAAATCTGCTCGGGTCGAAATGTGAGCTCGGCCAGCACAGACTCAGCCTGCTGGGGTAGCACCGACAAGATGACGATGTCAGACGCATCAACCACCGCCTGATTGGAATCCACTCGAGTGCACTGGGCATAGTGATCGGCAAGGTGTTGGCTGCGCTCGGTTGATCGCGGCGAGAGCACGATCTCTTGGGATGGACCCGGCCGCGAGCACAGTGCGTGAACGACAGCGGTAGAAACAGTGCCGACGCCGATGAAACCTAGGGTTTTAGTCACGCGCACACTCTGCCATGCCTACCTCACATGAGTGGTATCCGGCGAACACACCCGGTCATGACCGCTGATCCCTGCTTCCGGGCACTTAAACTTTCAGTTGATGTCTGCTCCCCCGCTGATTGCGACGCAATCGACTCCTCGCCCCACGCAGCAACGCGTGGGCGGGCTTGACGCACTTCGGGGAGTTGCCGTGCTGGCAGTTTTTGGTTATCACCTCGGTTGGTCGTGGCTACCCGGTGGATTCCTTGGCGTTGATCTTTTCTTTGTGCTGTCCGGATTCTTGATTACCACGATCCTCATCCAGTCCCCGGCCGAACTATCGATGCGGACCGCGCTCTCGGGTTTCTTCCAGCGGCGATTCAGGCGCCTGTTGCCCGCGCTTTTGCTCCTGCTCACGGTGGTTGCTGCGTGGGCCGCCTGGGTTGCCATTCCCGAACAGATCGAGCGACTTCGCGCCCAGGGGTTGGGCACCTTATTCTCCGTTGCCAACTGGGTGTTCATTTCAGAAGACATCTCCTATGCGGATGCCTTTTCAGATCCATCGGTCCTGCAACACACCTGGTCCCTGGCCATTGAAGAGCAGTTCTATCTGCTGTGGCCCCTCGTTGTTCTCGTCGTGGTCGTGCGCAGAGCGCGCATGCACCTGCTTTTTGTCAGCACCGCATTCGCGGCCACTGCTTCGGCCGGATACATGTGGTGGCTGGCCGGCGGTGACGAACTGAATACCGCCTATTTGAGTACCCTGGCACGCGCGCACGAGATCTTGATCGGCGCACTCGGAGCGCTGGGCATCGCCCTGTGGTCGGCGCGGCGCCATCGGCGGGCAAAGGTGCGCAAACCGCTGTCACCCACCCTGGTCACCACCGCACTCGTCGGGGTCGGACTCACCATCACCGCCTTGATGCTTACCTTGAGCATCACCGAAATGCCGTACTACCGTGGTGGTTCGGTCGCCTTTTCGCTGGCGGTCATTGGCGCCATCATCATGCTGGTTCTGTTTCGCCCCAGCGGGGGCATGCTGCTGCGACAGCCAAGTCTGCGCTGGGTGGGCGGGATCTCCTACGGGCTGTATCTGTGGCACTGGCCGATTATCGTGTGGCTCACCCCAGCCTCAACGCCGTTCAACGGGCTCACCCTCGACGCCGTTCGCATAGGCCTTAGCTTCGGTTTGGCTAGCGCCTCTTACTACCTGTTGGAAATGCCCATCCGTCGCGGTGGTTGGGCCCATCTCACGGTGTCAGCGGTGAACTTTTGGCGCGGCCTGGTCGTGGCGGTCATCGCGGTGGCGATGGCACTCATCGCGGCCACGGCGAGTGCGTCCGCCCCGGCCCAGGATGACAATGTGGCACTGCCCGAATCTAGTTCGAGCGCAACAGATTCAGTGATCTTACTCGTGGGAGACTCAGTCCCCAAAGAGTTGGCTGACGCTGTCGAAAGGGTGGCCGAAGAGCGGGGCATGACACTGGTGTCACTGGCTTTCGGCGGCTGCTCCGTCACCGGGCTTTTCCAGGTTGATGATGATGGCTCAGCCTTCCCCTGGTCGAAACGATGCACCGAAGTATCCGCACTCCAACAGCAGGCGTTGGAGAAGTTCGATCCAGATCTCATCGTGTGGTCATCCAACCGCGAGCGATACGGGGTGAGAACCGACTCCGGCGAGACTCTTGCGAACAACACCGATGCGCATGATCAAGCGATGGCAGCATCGATTGCCGATTCGGTCGCGCGACTCACTTCGACCGGCAGCGAGCTCATCATCGTGCAACCGGTCTATAAAGCAGCCGCCATCGTGGGCAGATGTGCGACAGAGCCTGAATCCATTGAATGCAACCAGAATATGGCCATGATCGACAGTTTTGATTGGCTGCGCGCCACCTACGATGCGATTGCGGAGCAAGATACCGCGGTGTCAACACTGAGCGTTGACGACCTGCTGTGTCCATCGGGGCCACCCTGCTCGGCAACTGAACATGACGGCGAAGTGATTCGCCCGGACGGTGTCCATATCGCACAATCAGCTGAAGTTTGGTTTTCTGAACTGCTCCTTGACCGGTTGGTGGCGCAGAGCACACTGAGCCCATGACACCACGGCCGGGGATCCCCGAGCACAACACCGTTGAGCATGAACGGCTCACGGATCAGTCCTGGCGCCGATGGGGTACGTACCTATCCGAGCGGGCGTGGGGCACGGTGCGTGAGGATTATTCAGCCGATGGCGACGCGTGGACGTACTTTCCCTTTGACCACGCCAACCACCGCACATATCGATGGAATGAGGATGGCCTCGCCGGGTGGTGCGATGACGAACAGAACCTGTGCTTTGGGCTTGCGCTGTGGAATGGCCAGGATGATCGGCTGAAGGAGCGACCCTTTGGCCTTACCAATGCTGAGGGTAACCACGGCGAGGATGTCAAAGACTATTGGTTTTACACCGACAATCTGCCCAGTCACGCCTATGCCGCCATGACCTACAAGTATCCCCTTGTTGCATTTCCCTACGGTCAACTCCGGCGCGTGAATGCCCAGCGCGGTCCGCAGGACCCAGAGTTCGAACTCTTCGATGCCCTCACCGACGACTGGAACGCACACAACTACGTTGACGTTGAGGTGGAGTACGCCAAGATCAGTGCCGAGGAAGTGGCATGCCGCATCACAGTTCACAACCGGTCTAGCGAGCGGGCAACCGTCACCGTTTTGCCGCAAGCTTGGTTTCGAAATACCTGGTCCTGGGGTGAGGACTTAGCCAAGCCGCGATTGTCCTTGGAAGCCGATGGTGGTGTCCTGATTGACCATTCGCGGCTGGGTCGACGCTTTTGGTACCTGGATTCCGCGCCCACCCCGTGCGAGGTTTTGTTTTGCGAGAACGAAACCAATAACACGCTTTTATTCAACAGCGCCAATGCCGGTCCGTACACCAAGGATGGCATCGAGGACTACACGATCGCCGGGGACGTAGACGCGATTAACCGTAGTGAGGGAACGAAGGCCGCTGCTCAATTCGAACTGACCATCAATTCCGGTGCCAGCCAGACGCTGCACTGGGTGATGGTCACCGAACCCACCCCCACACCCTTCGCCCACATCGATGCCCTGTTCACACAGCGAAAGAACGAAGCTGATGCGTTCTTTGCCGCGGCAAACCCGATGATGACCGGGGCAGACACAGCCCTTGTGCAGCGCCAAGCGCTGGCTGGTCTGCTGTGGTGCAAGCAGTTTTATCACTATGACATTCACCGCTGGCTAACAGGCGATCCTGGCCAACCCACACCACCGGCTCAGCGTTGGCAGGGACGCAATCATTCATGGCAGCACATCGTGAATCGCGACATTATTTTGATGCCCGATGCATGGGAGTACCCGTGGTACGCCGCATGGGACTGGAGTTTTCACAACGCAACGATGGCACTGATTGACCCTGGCTTTGCTAAGGATCAAATGCGCCTGTTGACCTCGGTTCGCTATCAGCATCCCCACGGTCAGGTGCCGGCATATGAATGGGATTTTTCTGACTCCAACCCACCCGTGCAGTCCTGGGCCACCTGGATGATTCATGTGATCGACGAGCGGCTCCACGGACATAGCGACAACGCTTTTCTCACCGAAATGATGCCCTCCCACCTGGAGCAACTGCTGTTTTGGTTCAACACCTTGGACCCCGATGGAGCAGGCGTTTTCGGGGGTGGCTTTTTGGGCTTAGACAACATCGGGGTTTTCAATCGGGATTCGCCGCTACCCACCGGTGGTCGCCTCGTGCAGGTTGACGGCACGGCGTGGATGGCAGCTACTACCTTGCATGTTCTGGAGATCATTGCATTTCTCTCGATAACTGATCCCAACCTGCTGCCACAGTTCCAGCGATTGCTTCTCAACTTCGCCATGATTGCGCACAATTTGGAGGAGGGAACACCGACTGAATCGCTGTGGAGTGAAGAACTCGGTTTTTATCGCGATGTGATTGTGACCGACACCGAAACAGTGCCACTCGACGTCATCTCTATTGAAGGCATCGTGCCGCTATTCGCCACCACGGCCATCAACCGAGACCTAGCGCGCCCTGCAGATCTACTCAACTCAACCGTTGCAGAGTTTGCCGCCGATTACCCCTGGCTTGCTCCGTTGCTGCGGCGGGCGGGAGGTGATGGCACTCATCGACTTGTTGGAGTGGTGGGGGCTGAACGACTTGTGCGAATTTTGGAACGGGTGTGTGACCCGCAATTCCTGCTCGGGGAGTTTGGTGTCCGGTCAATGAGTAAGTCTTACGCACACAGCCCGTTTACCTTCGACGTCGATGGCACCTCACACACCATTAGTTACTGGCCCGGTGAATCCCAGGATCGCATGTTTGGTGGTAACTCCAATTGGCGCGGGCCCATCTGGTTTCCGATGAATCTGATGCTGATTCAGTCTCTGTGGGCAATGCATCGATTTTACGGCGATGAATTGATGGTGGAGCATCCGGTTGGGTCCGGGTATATGTGCACTTTGGGTGAGGTGGCTACCGATCTGAGCTCACGTCTGGTGAACCTCTTTCTACCCGACGAACATGGTCGACGCCCGGTGTTCGGCACCAACGACCTCATGGCAACAGATCCGTTCTGGAAGGACCTCATTCCCTTTCACGAGTATTTCCACGGCGATACCGGACAGGGCCTCGGTGCAAGCCATCAAACGGGCTGGACCGCCACTGTTGCGCTGCTCATCCAATGCCTGGGTGACCCGCGCGCCGGCGACTAACTCCTGCCTCCTCTTTCGCTCCTGACTTGACGGACCTCCGCACAACGTGCATACTTAGTTTAACGATCAACTAACTTTCTCAGAAGGAGCGTCCGATGCCCGCTGTCACCGTCGAAGACCTCATGACCCTGCCACTGATCCCGGCTGCTGAACCCGGGGTTGCAGATCGTGCGGTGGTGTCCCTCACCACGGCCCCCACCGGTTTTGAGGGCGAGGGTTTCCCGGTGCGTCGGGCTTTCGCCGGGGTTGACCTGAAGGCTCTTGACCCCTTCATTCACATGGATCAGATGGGCGAGGTTGAGTACGCGCCCGGTGAGCCCAAGGGAACTCCCTGGCACCCCCATCGCGGCTTCGAGACGGTCACCTACATGATCGATGGGATTTTTGAGCATTCCGATTCCAACGGCGGTGGCGGCACGATCACCAACGGCGATACCCAATGGATGACGGCGGGTGCAGGCATCTTGCACATCGAAAAACCACCGGAGGCCCTGGTGACGAGCGGTGGACTCTTTCACGGAGTGCAATTGTGGGTGAACCTGCCGGCCAGCATGAAAATGGCCGCACCCCGCTACCAGGACCTACGCTCTGGCCAGGTCGGACTGCTGTCCTCCGCCGATGGTGGCGCCCTCGTGCGGGTGATTGCCGGTGAGGTTGCCGGCCACAACGGCCCCGGATCCACCCATACGCCGATCACTCTGGTGCACGCCACCATCAGCCCCGGCGCCCAACTCACCCTGCCCTGGCGCCCTGATTTCAATGCACTGGTGTATTCGCTTTCCGGACGCGGATCAGTAGGCGCAGGTGATGCACGCCGGCCCCTCAAGAGCGGCCAACTTGCGGTGCTGGGGCAGGGCCAAACACTCACGGTGTCGGCAGACACTCAGCAAGACGCGCGAACCCCCGCTCTTGATGTGTTCATCCTCGGCGGCCAACCCATCCGCGAGCCTGTTGCCGCACACGGACCATTCGTGATGAACACCCGCGCCGAATTGGTGCAGGCATTCGAAGATTTCCAAGCAGGGCGACTCGGTTCGATCCCGGCCGCACATGCCGGCGTTAGCGGCGAAAGCAACTGATCAGGTTGCTTGAGGCTCAGGCGCCGGCCCTGCCCTAGGTCGGGCATGGCGAAGCAGTCGGTGGCACAATGAAGCCATGCCCGCGATAGATGCCAACACACTGGCCGAGCATCGGCAGCGCCGGCACGACGCCCTGATCGCGGCAACGTGCACAATTTTGCTCAACGAGGGGGCCGCGGCGGTCACCATGGCCAGCGTGGCAGCACGCACCGGCCTTTCGCGCACAGCGATTTATGAGTACTACCGCTCAGCCAACGACATTGTGGCTGATGTGGTCGTGGATGAAATGATGGCCTGGAACGACCATCTCACCGCAGCTACCGCAGATATTGCCGACCCTGGCCAGCGGCTCGAAGCATGGTTGCGCGCGGCGCTGGGGTACGTCGCCGACGGTCGGCACGCGATTGTGCGCGCCACCGCTGACGCTTCGCTCCCCCCGGCGCGCCGGGCCCAGGTGCGCAGCCTGCATCAGCAACTCGCCGCTCCCATCGTGAGCGCACTCACTGAACTTCACGTCGCCGAACCTGAACAGGTTGCCGCCTTTATCTGGGGCACCGTCGATGCGGCCACACGGCGCATCGAAGCAGGTCGTGCCACCGAAGATGAGGTGGACGCAGTTGTCACCTTCACTTTCGCCGGCATCACCGCTATCGCTTAGCCGACCGATCTCGGATTTTAAACTTCTGCTCGCTCACGAACGGGGCAAATTCGGTGTCGCCCGCGGTGGTCACCACCACGGTGCAGTTGCCGTTTCGAACGAGGCCCCTAATGGTCTTGGTGTCAAGATCAACGCGGCAGTTGGTGCTAGTAACGGTAGGCGTCAGACCCGAAGTCATCCGTACGGTAAATCGCACGTCCTTGCCGTAGCGAAGGCGCGGTACCGCGTTTTCAGCAACGGGTTTGTTGCGCAACCGCAACTTCATCGCGTCATCCTCCCGAGGCCCGACCGCGGCGAACTCGGTGGAAAAGAAGCGTAGGTAGGTGGGATTCACAAACTCCCGGCCTGATCCCAGGGTGTAGACCGCGCACGCCTGTTCGCGGCAATCGATCGCATCAGTGCCCTGATCACCGGAGGCACGGTTGGGGTTGGACCCGATGAACTCAGCATTCACCGTGATCGACTCCACGATCTCAGCTCGATCCACACCCACCGGAGTGATGAAAATCGCTGTCCCCGCAGCACTGTCACATCGCGTTGGTGCACCGCGCGGGTCCACTGGAACTGCGCAGTGAATCCCGTACAACCCCGCCTGGGCAGGCAGGTTGGCGACGGCTAGGGAAAGGTCACTCGACGGTGGCAGATCAGCAATCACACTGTTGTTCGGGAGTCCGTTGAGGGTGGCATCAAAGGGTTCCACTGCCTGAGCGGTACCCGCCATCAGCGCAGCACCTAGACCCAATGAACCCGCTGCCGCCACGATATTCATGCGTGCATTCATGTGCTCTCCTTTTCTGTTTGTGTGCCCAAAAATTTTGACTAGCGAAACCGCACCGGCACCGAAAGGTCCCAGCGACGATCGGTGGAATTGAGATGATCGGCGCGCACCACGATGGCGCAACTCTTGATGCGGCAATTGATGCTGCCAATTTGTGCGGAGACCTTGATGCGCACCAAAAAGTTGCCGCCGCGTTGGTAAGGCTGTGCCAAATTGCGGCCGTAGGGCGGTGGGTTCGAAGACACCCATGCCGATGCCTGGGAACTCCCGTCGGTGTCTGCACCACCACCGCAGGGGCCGGGCTTTTTACCCTTAGGCTTCTTCTTGCACAGGGCGACATAGACGCCCACGGTTTCAGAGAAGCCTTTACCCCGGACGGTGATGAAGTTTCCGAACGGGGCAAGGTTACGAACCTTGCTCACCCGAATCTGGTTCCCGGCAGGTCCCTTGGCGGTCTTCTTGCGCTTGCTCTTAGTGCTGACCTGGACAGTGAGTCCGGCGGGCGCCACACTCACCGAACCCACCGACGGCGGGATCGCAGAGTTTGTGGCGGCAGCCGCGGCGGGCACAGCACTCAAGCACAGCGCCGTTGAACACAGCAGGATGACCGCCTCGCGTTTCATATCTGGACGATAGGTCAACATTTCAGCGCCCGCCCCGACACAGCGTCGGGATGATCCCGACACAGTGTCAGCCCCTGACTACAACTCTTGGCGGATACTTCGGGTATGCAACACCGACGACTTCTCCTCGGCTCAGCAATAGCAGGACTTTTGCTGAGCGCATGTGCCACCGCGTCAGATTCTTTGATGTCTGCTGCGCCAGTGGTTAACGGCGAACCAGTGGTGTACATCACATCCGCAGACCTGCCCGAGGTTGCCGCGATTGCGGGCGAACCCGGCTCAGCGGCACCGCTGCGCATCGTGAGTCTGGCTACCGGCGTGGGCGAAACACTTTCGGCTCTCGGCGTTGCCGACCGTGTTGTAGGTCGCGATGAAACCTCCGACGTGCCGGGGATAGCCGCAGCCCCCATCGTCACCGCTGCACACAGCGTTTCAGCAGAACGAGTTCTCGCCCTGAATCCAGACTTGGTACTCATCGATTCAGCCACGGCGCCGGTGGAAGCGCTGGAACAAATCGCTCGATCTGGCGTAGAGGTGGTGAGCGTGCCGGAAGCTTGGACGCTCACCGATATGGATGCGCGCATATCCGCGGTAGCCGCTGCGGTCGATGTTGATCCCGCGGCGCTGCTGGCCACAGTGGGGGAACTTTCGGCCGTCACGACACCGCCCGATGCACCCACGGTTGCGTTCCTTTATCTGCGCGGAACCTCAGGTATTTACCTGCTCGGTGGACAAGGCTCAGGCGCTGATGCCCTGATCACCGCAGCCGGTGGTATTGATGTTGGTGCGAGCGAAGGCCTCGATCCTTTTGTGCCGCTCACCGCTGAAGCACTCGTGGAGTTGAATCCAGATGTGCTGTTGGTGATGACCAAGGGGCTTGATTCGGTGAACGGCGTCGATGGGTTGCTTGACCTCCCCGGCGTCGCTCAGACTTCTGCGGGCGCATCGGGCCGCGTCATTGTGGTGGACGATGAGGTGTTGCTCTCCTTTGGACCCCGCACCCCGGCTTTGGTTGAACAGTTGCGGGCGGCATTGGTGACGGTCACCGGCTGACCCATGGCGCGATCGATTTTTGTTCTCATCGGCCTCGCGATCGCTCTGGCCCTCGCGGGCATTGGCGCGGTCTATGTGGGCGTGGCGGACACCACGTCGGTGATCGTGTGGGATATCCGTGCGCCACGGATAATTCTTGCCACCATCGTTGGCGCCGGCCTCGGTGTTTCCGGCGCACTCCTGCAGGGCGCCTTGCGCAATCCCCTCGCCGACCCCGGAATCATCGGCGTGAGCGCGGGTGCAGCCTTGGGCACCGTCGTGATTGTGTCCACCGGAGTCGCCTATGGCTCGGTAGTCGCCGCCATTGGCGGCATCATCGGTGGTCTCGCCGCGATGGCTGCCGTTACGGTCGTGTCTCGCTCACCACGCGGTGTCGAAGTGGTCACGCTCATCCTGGCGGGCGTCGCCATCACCGCCTTCGCCGCGGCTGTACTCAGCATTGTCTTGACCACATCGGACCTAGCCGGTGTCCGATCCACCACCTTTTTCACCACCGGCAGTTTCGCCCTGGCCACCTGGCCCGGCGTAGCAGCAACCCTTCCGTTCGTGCTGACCGGATTCATTATTGCCGCAATCATCTCTGGCCGTCTCGACGTGCTATCCCTAGGTGACCGCGCTGCATTCGCCAGTGGCCTCAACGTGAACTCGGTGCGCTGGTGGGCGTTGGTAGCTGCGGTGCTCACCGTGGCAGCCGGGGTGGCGGTCGTGGGCATCATCGTGTTCATCGGACTCTTAGTGCCACACGCCATTCGCCTCGTCCTCGGCCCACGGCATGCCCCCCTGCTTATTGGCAGCGCTCTCGGAGGTGCGCTCCTGATCCTGATTGGTGACACTGCCGCACGCACTCTCGTGGCCCCCGTGGAACTGCCCATCGGCGTGGTGACCGCGGTGATTGGTGCGCCAGTTTTCCTGCTGCTACTCAGGCGCACGCGCGCGCAGCAGGGTGGTTGGGCCTGATGTCTGCAGAGATCATTCGCGCCGAAAACATCTACGTACCCGGTACCCATCATCCGCGCCTTGATGAGATCGCAATATCTGTTCGTGCCGGCGAAATTCATGCCATCGTGGGCCCGAACGGCTCGGGCAAGTCAACGCTACTTAACGTTCTCGCCGGTGAAATCAAACCGACGGGCGGCAGCGTTACTTGGCCATCGAGCTCCTCCCCAAAACCATCCCCCCGCCATCAGGCGCAACAACGCGCTCTACTGGCCCAGGCCACGCCGATGACGTTTCCGTTTGTCGTTCGCGATGTCGTTTCCTGGGGTCGGTACCCGTGGCGCGGCACCGACGAACAGCGACACGATGCAGAAGCGATCGACCAGTCCATGCTCGAGACCGACATCTGCGATCTCGCTGCGCAACGCATTACCGAACTATCAGGTGGTGAACAGGCCCGAGTTCATCTCGCCCGCGTCCTTGCCCAGCGCGCGCCGGTGCTGCTACTCGACGAAGCTGACGCGACTCTCGACGCAGCTGGTCGTGCACAACTTGACGCGGTGATCAGCAACAGAAGAAACGCCGGTGATGCGATCGTGGTGGTGAGCCATGATCTTGGGCGCATAGCCGCGCTCGCCGACCAGGTGACACTCTTGGCTAGGGGCCGCATCTGCCGCCACGGTAGAGCAGCGGAAACTCTTACCGCCCCAATCCTTAGCGAAGCTTTTGGCGTACCGATGCGAATCGTTACTTCATGGTCAGGATGACCTTGCCGGTAGTACGTCGCTCAAGCAGATCGCGGTGGGCTTGACCAACCTCTGCTAGCGGGTAACTCATGCCAGGCAGCGGGGTGATACGGCCCTGCATGACCAGTTCAACGAGTTCGCGCAATGGTTTTGCGATCAGGTTGGCCGGATCACGCATGGCATCAATCAACCAGAAACCAATGACACTGCGCGAGCGCTGCATCAGGGCTGCCGGTGCAATGGGTTGGGCGACCTGGCGAGAAGCCATGCCGAACACGACGAGCCGACCAAAGGCAGCCAAGGTCTTCAGGGATGAATCCGTGGTGGGGCCACCCACCATGTCGAGAATGATGTCGATTCTTTTGCCATCGTTGGCTTCGCGCAGTGCAGCAGCGAGGTCATCCACACCGGAATCCACCGCGATGTCAGCGCCCCATTCACACGCCCAATCGCGCTTTTCCTGGGTAGAAGCAACGGCGATAACCCGGCCTGCCTGCCAGTACCGCGCTAACTGGATGGCGAGGCTTCCGACACCACCGGCCGCCGCGTGCACGACGACTGATTCACCCGGTGTCATGCGTGCAGAAGTTGCGAGCAGGTGCCAAGCGGTGAGTCCTTGCACCAGCAAACTCAAGGCAACGGCATCAGAAATTTGCTCAGGCACCTCCCAGCATGACTCCGGGTGTACGAGCGCTCGTTCGGCGTAGCCGCCGGTGGTGGCGAACCCGCACATGCGTCGACCGTCAGCGAGGTAGCCGATCACTTCGCTGCCCGGCACAAAGGGCAATGTCTGTTCAGAAAGATAAGAGTTCTCGGTGGCGTGCGTGTCAGCGAAGTTAACCCCGGCGGCACTGACCGTCATGAGTTCAAGGCCTGGCACGACGGTGAGCTCAGGAAGCTCCACCAGCTGCAACACCTCAGGGCCACCAAAGTCACTCACCTGAATAGCCTTCATCAATTTACCTCCGCTGCTTTGGGGACGACTGCTGGCACAAGCCGACCAACTGCACTGGCCACGATCATGCCAATGGTAATGGCCACGATGGTCGCACCGGCCACAAAAAGAATGTCCGCACCCGCGGTGAGGTCTGCTGCCGATGACGCATTTTCTGGTGAAAGATTATTGTCGGTGTCGCCAAAGACCTGGGTGAGGGCGACCAGGCCGAGGGATCCGGGAACCAGCAGCCAGAAAACTGGTTCGAACAGGGCAAAGGCTGGCATGCCGCGCCGAGACCGACGTTGATAGACGATGGCCAAGAACAGCGACGATGCCGCTGCCAAGCCGGCTGCGAGTACCACGTCAACCGTGGCTGACACCAAGGTTTGCACTCCGTAGGCAACGATTAGCAGACCCACCACCACCCGAATTCCACCCCTGGCCTCATTGGAGACCATGGACTGGCTGATGGCGAAAATGAGCACGCCAATCCACGCTGCCCACCAGGGCAGCAAAACATCGGTGAGATCGCCGAAGTCATAGGTGTCAAGCGGTGCCAACTGGGCACCGACTAAGACACCGAAGGTCAAGACCAGGATCTGCAAGATCGCGCTCGTGATGCGAGCAGACCCGGACACGATTTGGCCGTTGGCCAACTCTTGCGTACCGCGAGTGATGGCAACGCCGGGAATGAGGGTGATCAGGGGTGCCGCCACCACCCGGATGGGCTGCACCTGTTCATCAAATGCCACGCCAATGGTGAACACAAGGTAGGCGGCAACCACAGCGGCAAAGAACGGAACGATCGAGGTAAGCCCCGGCCTTGATGCGGTGACGCGCAAGGCGATGGCAACGAATACGCCAAGAATCCCAGCGATGAGCACCCCCCACAGGCTGACCCGAAACACCAGGGCGAATCCGGCCGCGGCGAACCCGTTGGCAAGAACCACGGCCCAGCCGGGAAAACGCGGTGGCATTTTTTCGATCGATTCAAGCTCCTTAATGGCCGCAGCGGGAGATATCGCGGCGATGCTGGCCTGCCGGGCCACCTGGTGCACTCGCGCCGCCTGGTCTAGGCGCAGGGAGGCCGTCTCCGTTGCGACGATCCGTGCCCGACCGGTTACTTCGTCGTCAACGAAGACTGCATTCGGGAGGACGTAAATCTGCAGATCAGGTCGATCGAAGGCGGTCGCAACGGCCTGCAGGGTGTCGTTGACCTCGTTCACCGGGTAGCCGGCTGCGATCTGGCAGCGCCCCAAAGCAGCAATCAATCGCTCGACGTCATCGCTTTGGGCACGCTTCGGTGCAGGTGACGTCACTGCCCCAGGCTAGGGCAGACTAGATTCATGGGTTTATTTAGTCGAAGAAAACGGCATGCCGCGTGGGATCGTGGGTCTACCTCTGAAGACATTGCTCACCTGAAAGAGTTCGTCGACTCGCGCAAGGGAGTCGAGGCCTATCTAGAACCGGTCACGATGGCAACGGAGACCACGGTGGTGCTCATCGCCCACGACGGTGAGTGGACGCGCCGCCGGGTGGAGAGCGCAGATGAGGCCCACAGCCTTGCCAAACACTGGAAGATCCCGATCTACGACGCTGCCGTCGTGGGGTACCCGGGCCGGATGCGCGAGTGGACTCAGACACACAAAGACAGTCGCCGCCAGCTTTGACGCTCGTCGGTCATGACTGGATATCTGCTTCGCCGATGTCTTCGGGCCGAGGCGCGCTCCCGCCCAACCGTGCCGGAATCCACCACGCGTCCTTAGGCCCGGGGTATCGCTGCACGGTCGCGTCGAGAAGTGCACGCATGTCCTGGCGAAGTTGCTCGGTCACCTCTTCGGCGTTATCGGCACGCGTGGCGTAGATGGGTGCACCTACGGTCATCGCAATCGTTTTGCCCCGTTTGAAATCCTTGTGATCGTAGGAATAAAGCCGAGCACCGCCGAAGACGCACATGGGCACGATCGGAACGCCAGCGGCAACTGCCATGCGCACAGCGCCAGACTTAATGGGTTTGATATCCATGGATCGACTCATGGTCGCCTCAGGAAAAACTCCCACGAGCTCCCCCTCCTTCAGCGCACTGACCGCTGCGCGAAACGCCTGCGAGCCAGCATCACGGTCCACCGGGATGTGTTTCATACCACGCATGAAGGGTCCAGATACACGGTGTTTGAACACCGAATCCTTAGCCATGAATCGCACCAGCCGCTTACCCCGCCTGTGTGCCGGAATACCGGAGAGCGCGAAATCCAAATAACTCGTGTGGTTGATCGCAATCACGGCTCCACCCGTGGCTGGAATGTTGTCGACACCCACGATGTCGAACTTCAAACCAACAGCGGCAAAGAAGCCTTTGAATCCGGTCACAATAGGTCGGTACACGGGATCAGCCACGACGACGACGGTACCGGGGTTGATCCCAACCTGTCAGCATCCCCCCGATCACGATCCATACAGTTGACCCATGACCGACGTCTTGATCATCGGTGCCGGATTCAAGCGCCGATCTAGCCGAGTACCGCCAACGACTGTGAGAAAACGCTGATGACTTCGCATTTGAGCTGGGACCGTGAGCGGGCGCTGGATCATGCACGTGAACTTGTATCGCAAACCTGGCGCAACTTTGACAGCGCTCGCGAGTACCAACCCACCGTGAGCCCTGAACTCCTAGACTTACTCAACGCGCCACTGCCCAATGAACCGTGCGACGCAGTGCAAGCCCTGGATGAAGCGGCTGAAGCGCTAGATACCACGACCTCACAGGCTCGTCCGCGTTACTTTGGCTACATCGGGTCCAGCGGCCTTGAAGTCGGTGCCCTCGCCGACCTGCTCGTGGGCTCCCACGACGCCAATCTCGCCATCGACGCCGGCGCCGCGACCCTGGTGGAAGCCCAGGCGCTGCGGTGGGTGGCGGAATTCATCGGCTACCCCGCACAGGGCGGTTCGTTTACCTCCGGTGGAACAGTTTCGAACATCACGGCGCTCACCGCTGCGCGCGAACGTGCGTTTCCCGGGTCGCGGCAGCACGGCGTAGTTCCGGGTTCTGCCACGGCGTATTGCTCAGCTGATGCGCACTATTCCATCTGTCGAGCCATTGAAGTGCTTGGCATTGGCTCGCAATGGTTGCGCCCGATTCCCGTTGACGTGAATCGGCGCATGAATCCCATCGCGCTATCGCACGCCATTGATGACGACATTGCCCAGGGACGCACGCCTATGGTGGTCGTTGCCACATCTGGCACCACGCTGACCGGTGCGATTGACCCCATCGATGCCATCGCCGACGTCTGCGACGTTCATGGCGTCTGGCTACACATTGATGGTGCATACGGGCTGCCTGCAGCTGCGGTGATGCCCGATGCCTTCACCGGATTAGCCCGGGCCGACTCGGTCAGCGTGGATGCACACAAGTGGATGTTTGTGCCCAAAGCCTGCGGTGTGGTGATGGTGCGTGAACCGCAAGCGCTATCAAAAGCTTTCGGCCACGCCACCAGTTACATTCCTGGCGCTACCTTAAACGCTGTCGACGTGACGCTGGAATATTCCCGCCCCTTACGGGCACTCAAAATGTGGCTGGCGTTTCGGGTTCATGGCGCGGCCGAGATGCGGGCAGCGCTGCAGCGCAACATTGATCAGGCCAGACTTCTGCACGACCTGGCTACCCAGCGTCCCGGCTGGCAGGTCGCGCTACACCCGGCACTGTCGATTGTGCTGATAAGACACGAAGGCGTCAACAACGCTGCCTTAGTGGAGGCCATTCAGCAAGATGGCCGCGTCTACGTGTCCCATGCCCAACTGGATGGGCAGACCTGGCTGCGGCCCTGCTTCACTAACCCGCGCACCACTTCGGCTGATGTCCAGGCTCTCATCGATGTAGCCGATGAGATTGTGCACTACCGGGAAAACAGTGCGCTATAACCGTTACTGGCTGGCTGGTACCAGCACATCGTGGAGTTGATCCTCCTCATCGACAGTAACCGCGACATCGCCGGCGCACCCTGGTTGACGCTGAACTGTGGCGCACGATAATGTCCTACATTGCAGCCGGGCTGCGTTATTGTCCCCCCCGTCAATAGCGCCCCGGCTGCCCTTTTTTCTTCGGGGTTCACCCCCCAAGTGAGCTTCCTAGGACACAATGGCCCTATGGCCAACCGACGTCTTGTCTCTTTTTTGCACCGTCCCGCGTGGGTGACGCGCTGGGTGAGCGACGTTCCCGCCCAGGCCGGCGTCATCGGCGCCGCATGGAGCGTAGCCGGCAGCCTTTCTCGCGGCCTGCTCCCTCGATCCCCGATCCAGCAGGCCGTCGCCACCGGCGTCGTGGCCACCATCAACTACGAAATCACCGCCACCGGATGGGCCTCGCTGGAAGCAGCGGCTGCTCTGCCAGGCCAGCGCCCCGGCACCCGCGCCCGCGTTGTGGTCGCGGCAGCAGCCATCTCGGTCGGCTACGCGACCGCCTTCGCCACCGCCTCTCGGGCACCACATTCAACCGTGGCCGCCGGCGCTTACGCTCTCGGTCGCCAAGCCGCATTCGCTGGCATTGCCGGCGGTGCCGCCTCGATCTGGGATGAGATTTTGCATCGGCAATTAAAGTTGCGCCCCGGCATCGACACAACCGTGATTCCCAACGTCATCACCGGTGCGGCCATTGCAGCGGGCAACGTATTTTTCGCCGTTCGACGGGCACATCGCTACGGCACCGCGAGTGACAATCATCGATTCTCCGGGGTGAACGCACGATCGGTTTCGGTGGCGGCGGCAGCCGGCTTGGGCAGCACGCTCGGCCTGGCCACGCTCGTCATCACCGAGCAGGCAGCAGCCCGGGTACTCGAACACGGCATCGCCCGGGTTATCCGCCGCGACCCCGGCGCGATCGGCGCGCTGGCCGCACACACCGTGCTTCTCGGCGGAATGGCCGCGCTTTCCGTTCGCGCGATTCGGGCCACCACCCTGCGGCTGCAGTTTCGCGACAACACCGTCGAACCGGCCTACCCGGAACCACCCACCTCCGGTCACGTGTCCGCCGGCCCCACCAGCGCGATGCCCTTCGCCAGTATCGGCAAGGAGGGACGTCGTTTTGTTCTGATGGCGCTCACCGCCGCCGAAATCACCCGGGTCACCGGCCAGCCGGCGATCGACCCGGTGCGAGTGGTGGGTGGGTTTGAGTCTTCCGCCGATGTCGCCGAGCGCGCCAAACTCGCTCTGGCAGATCTGCAGGCCTGCGGCGGTTACGAGCGCAGCATCATCTGCGTGGCCGTTCCCACCGGCGTGGGCTATGTGAACTACACGATTACCGAGGCATTGGAATACCTGACCGGTGGCGACTGCGCCACGGTTGTTCCCCAGTACGCGCTCGTACCCAGTGCCCTCGCCATGCCGCGTACTGCCGAAGGCGTGCAACTGACCCGGTTAGTTCTCGTCGGTATCCAGGCCCATATCCAATCCCTGCCCACCGACCGTCGCCCCGTCGTGGTGTTGCTGGGGGAAAGCCTCGGCGCCAATGTCGCCCTCGACGTCTCTACCGTGCCCGGGCCCTATGTCGGAATCCCCGCTCTCGATCACCTCGGCGTCGCTGGCGGCGTCTATTACGGCGTGCCCTTCCGCACCCAATTTTGGCACCGCTGGCAGGCCAATCCTGAGGCGATGGATCCCGGGGATCACCTCGTGTGCGTCAGCCAGCCTAGTGACGCCCCACCACTGGGACCGGGGCAGATGCGCCACATGATGGTCATCCATGACGACGATCCGGTGAACAAATACGGGTACCGGATGGCTTTTCAACCACCCTGGTGGATGGGACCGCCAGCCACTCGCCCACCGATGGTTCCGCGCGAATCACGGTTTCGCCCGATCAGCACCTTCGTCCTGGCTACCGTCGACCTACTCAATGGCATGAACTCCAAGCCGGGTACGTTCGTGCGCCGCGGCCACGACTACCGCATCGAAGCTCGAGAAAGCCTCGAACAGTCTTTCGGACTGAGTTCTACCCCGGAACAAGCGCAGGCCATTGAGGCAGCCCTGCGCCATCGCGAAACTGACTGGGCCGCCCGGCGCATGATCGCTCGCAAACTGGCGACCACCTGGCGCAGTGTGCAGCAAACCCTCAACGCCTGGGGTGAGGCACCGGTGGATGTCGCTGATCTTGACCCCACATTGATACCCAAGGGGGCTATGTCACCCCTGGCCCGAATCGGACAAATTAGTGCACCACCGGCTGCTTAGCCGGCCAGATCTGCCAGAATGGACACACTCTGGGCATTGTCCGGTCAGAAAAACCCGCGAGATTACTCAATTGTCCACACTTAACTGTCCACGCAGCATCCAACGATGGGGACCTGGTGAATCCACCCGTAACCGCCGGCGCCGACCGGCTCCTCACTCCGGCTGAGGTGGCAAGCCTTTTTCACGTGGACCCTAAAACCGTGACGCGCTGGGCCCAATCGGGCAAAATTTCTAGTATTCGCACCCTTGGTGGGCACCGTCGTTACCGCGCGAGTGAGGTTTATGCCCTCCTCGGCCAACCGGTGCCTAACTCCTCGCCGCATTCCTAACTTTTCGTCGGGGTGACACCTGCGACATAGCAGGGGATGCCCGCTCCCCCGTCGCGGACATCCCCTATGCCTGCGCACAATGACACAGGCGGGTAGTGACCGGAACTAAAAATGATCAATTCGGTCATAATTGTTCAGAATGCGACATGGCCGAGATCTAGGTCTTAGCGACCCAACAGCCTAGACCGCGATGACGGCGAGCACCACTGCCGCTCCCACCGAGATCACCAGCACCAGTTGAAGTACACCCACCGCAGATCGCACCGACAGTCCTCGATCCATGAGTACATGACTGAGGTGATCGCGACCGGGAGTAAAGGGGTGCCGGCGCTCCCAGAGCCGGCGCACCACCACAAATGTCGTGTCGGCTACCGGCAAGAACACCAGCAGCAGCGGAATAAGGGCGCTCCAGGGCAGATTGATGCCGACCGGTCGCAATCGCAAAGTCACGATGGCCAGCAGGAAGCCCAGGAAGTAGGCCCCGGCATCACCGAGGTACACCCGGGCCGGTGCCCAGTTGTACATCAAGAATCCCAGGGCAATTCCAGCCAGCGCAAAGGCCAACCCACCCACGAAATACTGGCCATACAAAGCTGCGATCGCACCCGTGCCTAGCGCGGCAACGAGGGTGGTGGAGGCGGCCAGGCCATCGGAGTTATCCAGCAGATTCATCGCATTGGTCAGACCCACGATCCACAATACGGTGATGGCCAGGTCGATGACCATGATCGAAGTGAAGTTCACCTGGGTGCCACTGACCCACACGATCACGGCAAGCACCGTTTGACCCGCGAGGCGAATCCAGGGATTGAGATTAC
This sequence comes from Candidatus Nanopelagicales bacterium, assembly GCA_018609125.1. Lineage (GTDB taxonomy): Bacteria > Actinomycetota > Actinomycetes > S36-B12 > S36-B12 > M55B157. The sequence continues at coordinate 31,609 of JABAYF010000002.1, forward strand.
GTACATCGTCAACGAAACCCAGTGCGGCTACAGCAAGCGCGGGTAGCAAGACACTGGCGAGCAACCCGAATTCACTCGTGTCACCCGACACACCCACCGCCACCATGAACACCACGGTGAACGTCACCGCTACCGCGATACCACCGATCTTGGGGATGGGACGATCCTGCTGTTTGCGTTCGCCATCGGGACCATCCACCAGCCCGGTGCGGTGGGCAATCTTGATGGACGCCCACACCAGCAGCGTGGACATAAGACCAGCACCAACGAACGCCGCAAGATAGATCAGTGGATTCATAGGTGAAGGGCAGCCCTAAGCGCGCGTGCGAATGTCCTCGGCCACGTCAGCAATGATGTTGCGCAACCGCAGTTGGGGACTCCAACCGAGCAGTTCATTGATCCGTGCGGTGTTAGGAACTCGACGGGGCATATCTTCGAATCCTTCTTCATAGGCGTCGTCATAGGTGACCTTGACCACGTCGGAGTCCGATCCCAGCTGGTCGGTCACCGTGGTGGCCAGCCCGGCGATGGAGATCTCCTCGTTGGAGCCGACGTTGAACACCTGACCTTCGGCCTCACGGGAATCCACCAGGCCCAGCAGGGCCTGAACAGCGTCTGTCACATGGCAAAAACAGCGACGCTGGGTGCCATCGCCGTACACGGTAATGGGGGCGCCCTTCAGTGCCTGTTCCACGAACCGCGGCACGACCATGCCGTAGTGGCCCACCTGGCGTGGACCCACCGTGTTGAACAGTCGCACGATGACCACGGGTAGACCCTTTTCGCGCCAGTAGGAATAGGCGAGCACCTCTTCAATTGCCTTGGCCTCACTGTATGACCAGCGGGTCTTCAGCGGGGAGCCAAGAATGCGATCGTCATCTTCGCTGAGCAGGTCGGATTCGTTCTTGCCGTAAATCTCACTCGTGGAGGTGACCAGCACCTTACGGCCATATTTATGACACTTCTCCAGCACGATTTCACTGCCGCGAATATTGGTTGCCAAACTCTCCAGCGGGCGCCCCACGATCAATTCCACACCAACGGCAGCAGCGAGGTGGAGCACTACATCGACCCGGCGCACCGAATCGTCAACGAGGGCCTCGTTAAGAATGGAACCCATCACAAATTCAAAGTTGGGATCAGCCAAATGCGCACGAATATTGTCATGCCGACCGGTAGATAGGTCGTCGAGCACCATTACCTGATCTCCACGGGCAAGCAGGGCGTCGGTGAGATGTGATCCGATGAAGCCGGCTCCGCCAGTAATGAGATAACGCATGGGTTGATCGTAGGGGTCAGCAACAACTCCGCTACGCGAGGCACAGATTTTGCATGCTGGGCTGCTACGCCGGGATAATGACGCGCTTGCTTTGCTCACCGGATGCGGATCGGAAATAGACGTAGATTTTCTTGCCCGTTCGCCGCTGCCAGGTGAACTCTCCACGAGTGTCCGACACCACACTCACCCGGCGCACTCCCACGCCGCGCGTATAGCTCGTTTCCCCAGGGAACTTGGTGTAGGGCGTCACTAACTCCCCCTCGGGGAGTCCCAGGGTGGTGCCATCGACGAGCACACCGTTTCGGCCACGTACCGTGCCCCGCTCACCGTCCAGGGTGATAGGGGCGGCCAGCAGGTCGAAACTGAGCAGACCGGCCCCGCAGGTCACCAGGGTGCAGTCTTGGCCACCGGTGACAGGAAAAGATCGGACGGCGGCACCTAACTGCTGCTCAATGGCCCCCGGACCGGTCACGCCCGATGATGCGATCAGTGCCGCTGCGGCCGCGACCAGCGGGGTGGCCATGGAGGTACCCGCCTTGACATCGAAATCAGGTTGCGCAGGTGAGGTCAGCCCGGTGTTGTCGGTGGACAAAATCCCTCGGCCACCACCGCCACCGGGTGCAGCGATAAAAATCTGCCCGGCCGTCACACCAAAGTTGGAATAGGACGCTTGAGCGCCGGTGGCGTCGGTTGCGGCAACCGCCAGCGCACCGGGGCAGTTGGCCGGCAGGTACGACGACACCGGCGCCGCCTCGTTACCGGCAGCGGCAATCACCACAGATCCCAGTGCCCGCGCAGTTGACACCGCGTCGGCCATGGTCCTTGTGCACGCGGATGCACCACCGAGGGACAGGTTGATGACATCGGCCGGGGTGGGGTTCATCGGCACGGCGATCCCGGTGAGTTCATCGACGACGGTGTCACCAGCGGCCCAGCGAATGGCGGCCGCGATATCGCTGATCGTGCCGCCACACTTGCCCAAGCCCCGCACGTTTTGAACGGTGACATTGGGTGCAGCACCACTAATGCCGTACTCGTTATTCCACTGCGCGGCAATAATTCCGGCCACATGCGTGCCGTGCCAGGTTGACGCGGTGAGATCGCATCCAGAAGAAAACTCACCTGAGTTGATATCGGCCTGAGAAATCCAGTCGCCCGGATCTGCCGGGTTGGCATCCCATCCATTGCCGTCATTGGCCATCGCAATGTCAGATACAAAGTCATATCCAGCGATGACTCGCGCAGCGAGATCTGGGTGAGCGGCGACCCCGGTATCGATTACCGCAACCACGACACCGGGGTCACCAGAATCAATCCCCCAGATCAGGGGGGCACGCACGCTCACGTCATCGGTTGAACCGCCCTCCCACAGTGACCACTGCTGATCGAACAGCGGGTCATTGGGGATGGTGATGTCGCTGGGACCAAGCACGAGGTCAGGCTCCGCCCAGGTAACGCCCGGCTCCTGTGCTACCTGCTCGGCCCTGAGCAGCGCCTGGCTGAGTGGCAGGAATTCGTCGAAGGCTCGAAGCGTGGTGCGCGTTGGATTTTCAGTGCGCACGAGGATTCCTCGTGCCAGCGCCTCGTCACCGCGTTCTGCTCGCGGTTCATCGGGCAGGGACGCTTCGGCCTGCACTGCCACGGCAGTGCCCGGCACCACGAGTAAGCCCATGGCCAAAAAGACGACGAGTACGCGACGAAACACGATTCCTTGGTTCTCCTACCGTCTGTGTCGGGTTGGGCTCAAGACCCTAGTGTCGCTCAGTCGAGCCCATGGATCGATTATTCCTCCCCTAGGACGTCCACATTCACAGAGGAATCACAGACCACCTACAGATGGGACAGAGGCAAATCGGCTTCTGCAGGTGGGAGTGCCCCGACTCGACGATGGAGTTGCAGGTGAGGGGAATGCAGGTGCCCGGTCACTCGCATCTCGCGTCTGCGGAGCAACTGCCAGGACAGTAGTGCGGTGCTGGCCACCACCCCGATTCCGCCACCGATGAGACCCACCCGTGCGCCGAGAATATCTGACAGCCAGCCAATCAGCGGCGCACCGATGGGCGTACCGGCAAAAAACAGCATCGTGTAGATACCCATCACTCGCCCACGTAGGTGATCTGGCGTGGCTAGTTGCAAAAAGGACTGCGCCGCAGTCGTGAAGGTCATTGCGGTGATTCCACAAAGCGGCAACACCAAGGCAAACAGCGCCCACGTTGGCATGACGCCAGCCAGCAATGTTGCTGACCCAAAAGCTAGGGCCGACACCACAATCAAGCGCACTCGCACCTGCGTCCTGCGTGCCGCTAGAAGTGAGCCCACCAAACTTCCCAGCGCCAGGAAGGTCGACAAAATACCAAAGGAAGCGGCTCCCCCTGCGAATTCCTGGGTTGCCATCAGTGCGGTGGTCAGCTGAAAGTTGAGTCCGAAGAGCGCAACAAAAAAGACCAGCGCGAGCAGAAACATCAATTCCGGCCGCGATCGAAGAAACTTCAGTCCATCAGAAAACGTCGCGCGTGGCAGATCCCCCTTTCGTGTTTTCGGTATGCGGCGCAAACTCGCAATCGCAGTCAGCGCAATCGCGAAGAAGGCGACGATGACTCCGATAACGACCGGCAACCCGGTGCCGGCAATGAGCACACCGGCGATAGCCGGGCCACTGATGCGCGCCAGATTGAACGCGACTGAGTTCAATGCGACGGCATTGGTGAGGTGTTCATTGCCCACGAGTTGGCCAACCAGCGCCTGCCGAGAGGGGAAATCGATCGCCGCCATGGAGCCGGTGAGAGCGGCGAGGACAAACACCACCGCGACGTTGGCGGTATTAGTCAGGAGTGCGACCAGGAGCACGATCGAGATGGAGACGAGGCCTATGTGGGCCCAAATCATCAGCGTTCGGCGCGAGAATCGGTCGGCCATGACGCCGGCGAAAGGAGTGATGATGAGAAAGGGAATGAACTGCAGCGCAGTAGCAATGCCAACCGCTACACCTGAGCCGTCGGTGAGGTCTAGCACCAGCCAGTCTTGGGCCAGGCGCATCATCCAAAAACCGATACCGGTCGATAGTTGCGCTAGCAGGTAACGGCGGTACTGACCGTAACTTAGAGCGGCAAAGGTGGGGCTCATAAACCAACGAGCCGATCCATGATCACAGCTGCATCTGCGAGCGTGCGTCGGTCACCGACGCTGAGCTCTTTGAGTTGACGGGCCAGCCATGCTTCACGCTGCGCCCGGTCAGCGGCGAGTAGTACCTGTCCCTGCTCATTCAGCGTCAACAACACCTGACGGCCATCATCGGGATGGGGTGCGCGTTCAATCAGGCCAAGATCCACCAGGGCCGCCACGGTGCGCGTCATAGACGGGGGTCGCACGCGCTCGTGTGCAGCGAGTTCACCGGGGGTCATGGACCCATGACGTTGGAGGCCGGTAAGGACAGATAGTTGACTCAGGGTGAGGCCATGATCGGCGCGCTCTGCCCGCAACCGACGCGCCAGCCGCATGACGGCTACCTGGAGTTCGTGACTGACCTTCTGCATAGGTCGTTAGTGTAACTCATTAGTTTAGGTAACTAAAATCTTCACTACTTTACTTTTCGAAAACACACCCACCCCGGCTGTGTTTTGCGCAGCGATCCGAATCCGATACATGCCGCCACGACTAAGATCTGGCACGGTAAAGCGTCGGTTATTGATCACCCAGGACATCCGCTGTCGATTTTTGCCGCGGCCAATCCTGATCTGCACGACATATTCCAACGTCTTTGCACCACCGCTATCGCCCGGTGGTCGCCATGTCAACACTGTCTGACCCGAACGTTTGCGCACCTTCACCGATCGCGGGACGCCCGCCACCCCCACCGGGGTGAGGGTGGCCGACTCGGTTTGTGCACCCGTCCCGGATTCATTGACCGCGGCAACCGAGAACACATAGCCGCGACCGTTTTCCAAATCGCTGATTACCATCATCGTGGCGGTGGTCTGCAACTGCTGCACAGTTTCACCGTCGGTGTGGACATCTACTTCGTAACCGAGCACACCCTCACTATTTGCCGGTGGCGCCCAACTGACAACGGCGCCAGAGTCCATGGCCTGTGCCGCAAGGTCGCTCACCCCGTCGGGAACCGGAATCGGCTCGGGAGTGGGCTCAGGTTCCGGGGCGGGTGGCGGCAGAACAGGGGCAGGCGGTGCCGGTGCGGGGGCGGGTGGTGGCGGAGCCGGCGTCGGTGTCGGCGTGGGCGTCGGTGTCGGTGTCGGTGTCGGTGTCGGTGTCGGTGCGGGCTCAGCCACCATCAGCGACACGGCCCCCGGAGCATCGGCAAGACCGGCACCGCAAATCCCGGCACACGTAGAGCCGGCGGGAAAGTCTCGAGCTGAATTGATCAGTGCAGTACGCACCTGCGCCGGGGTGGCGCTGTCATCCCTGGCGTACATGAGAGCCGCTACGCCGGCGATGTGCGGTGCCGCCATCGACGTACCGTTGGACCACGCGTAGGTGGGGCTGGACGGCGACTGGGTTCCGGTGTTGTAGGTCGACAGAATCGAAACACCCGGGGCCGCCACCGTGATCCCGGCCCCGTAATTGCTAAAGGAGGCGCGCTGTCCGAGTTCAGTGGTTGCCGCCACTGCAACGATGTTGGTGCAATTGGCCGGCGCGGAACCAGCCACATCAACGCTTGAATTACCCGCGGCGACCACCACCGTTGTACCTGTAGCAACAATCTGGTTAATCAGCGACTGCGTCGTTGATGAGCACGTACCTGAACCACCGAGAGATAAATTGATGACATCAGCGCGCCGGATTGGCGGTGCAATCAGATTTAGCCCGGTTTGGTCATAGGTGTCCAAGCCCGCCGCCCAGCGCATTCCCTGTTCTACATCGGACAGATAGCCGCCGCACTCACCGAGTACTCGAATGGGCATGATCGACGCATCAGGTGCGACACCGGCAATTCCTACCCCATTGTTGGTGACGGCCGCGATAGTGCCGGCCACGTGCGTGCCGTGCCAACTTGATGAGCTGCTTCGGCAATTCGCGCCGGTGCTCCAATCCCCCATGTCGGCAGGGTCGGAGTCATAGCCATTGCCGTCGCGAGCATCGGCGGCATTGGCGATGAAGTCGTAACCTGCCACGGTTTTTCCAGCCAAATCCGGGTGGCTGGTGATGCCGGTGTCGATGACGGCAACGATCGAGCCCGTACCCGTCGATGATGACCATGCGGCTGGCCCGCGGACACTGGTACCGCCGTCAGCGCTACCACCGGCCGCCAGATTTGAATTCCATAGACCCCACAGGCTGGGCAGATCTGGATCATTGGGCAGGCTCACCGATGCCGGGTAAACGCGGATGTCCGGGGTTGCTGAGACAACGCCGGGCAGACGCAGAAGTTCCTCGGTGAGGGCGCTCATTTGTTCAGCGTTGAGTGGTTGCCCCACGTCCATGACGCTCGTGGTCGATGCGGAGTCTCGCTGCACCACCCGCACCACCCGGGGCGTGAGCGACGCGACCCCGAGCCGTGGAGTATCAAGGGCCGCCCGGAGGATGTCCTGCTTTGGTGAAGAGACAGACCCCGATGTGGTCTTGGTGATGATGATTTGATCGGTGGGCGCTGGGGTTTCCAACACCGCGGGGGCAATATTTGGCTCCTCATTGGCCCAGACCGGTGCAGCCGACACCATCCCTAGGCCCAGGGCTAGCGATGCAGCAACGCTGATTGGGGAGGACGCGCGCATAAGGCAGACGCTAGCGATTTAACTATCGGGTTGCAGCGTAAGGGTGTCCACGGTTGATTCTGCGACCGCAGCAAGGCTCCACGGCCAGGGAAATTGATCACCGTTTTGCCAGGCGCTGATCTGATCGGTGTAGTTGGGCGCATAAGCGTGCCCGGAGTTGCCGGTGAGGTTGACCCACGTGGAGGAGTCAAAATTGGCCAGATCCACCACCTGTCTCATGCTGGGGACCGCCAAGACTTCGTACCCCTCACTAGGCAACCAACTCGTGGCGTTCACTATGGCGCTGCCACCGGCCACCTCAATGGGTCCGCGATTAAACAGCGCCTCAATGGGTGCGATACCGCTGCCACCCAGGGTCGAATTTGTCAGGGTGAGCGTGTGCAGTGCACCCCAGGACCAACTCTGCGGGTCATCGCCTTGTAACTCACGCAGTTCCGCTGCTGCGGCATCCATGCTCGTCTGGAGCATCGCGTCACGGTCCTCCACCGCCGCAGTGGTGGGATCATCCCACCATGGATCGTCAATGGCTTCCCAGATGATGCGGATGACCTCAAAGTACTGGTCGTCACCGCTGGTCGTGGTGAGTTCGGTGTCGATGTGGGAGTTGAACATGCCGTTCACCATCTGTCGCCAGATCGCGTTGAAGTAGGCCGCCGGGGCTGAGTCAATGGGTTGGTCGAATTCCCAACCGGTAAACAAACTCATCGCCGGATTCGATGCGGTCGTATCCGAAAGGCGCGGCACGATGAACTCGGCGTTGGCGTTGCGTGAGTCCATTTGGATGTCCGCCATGATCGCCGGGGTAAACGACTCACCGGCATCGATGCGGTCGGTGAGCAGTTCCACGATGCGCTGACTGCGTGCCCCATAGGCCCAGTCGTTGGTGATGAAGTAGTCATAGTCTGGGCCGATCACCGCCTGATTGGCCGTCACGATCCAGCCTTGCGGTGGGTTGATTTCATACGGCAGTGCTTCGAATGGAATCGAGCCCTCCCACCCGAAGTCACTCGACCAACCCGGCACCGGCCACTTACCGTCATAGCCCTTGCGGATCGGAACACTTCCCGGCATCTGGTAGGCGATATTTCCGGCCGTATCGGCGTACAACAGGTTCTGGGCCGGTACCGCCAGGAATTTCGCTGCCGCCCGGAAACCATCGAAGTCGGTGGCGGTGTTGAGGAGATGAATCGCATCAAAGGTGGGTGCGGGGGTAAGTGCGGTCCACCGAAGTGCCACCTCGTATCCGTCAGCACGACCGGGAACCGGGTTGGCATTGCCGCTTTGTCCCGGCGCAGGTTGGGGTGCGCTCTCACCTACAACCGCATACACATCGGGGTCATCTAGCACCCCGGAGATGATCGGGCCGTCCTGTGTTTCGCGGACCGTGAGCGTCACCGGGTCGCCACCGGCCACGTCTATTATTTCGGTGCGCACCGTAAGCGCCTGAGGTTGGCCGTCAACGATGTAGGTGTCGCCCTCGACTTTGGTCAGCACCAGGTCGGTTACATCAGGGCCGACATTGGTAAAGCCCCACGCAAAGTTGCTGGTGTGCCCAATGAAGATGCCGGGCAATCCGGCCATGCTCCACCCGCCCACATCGAAATCGCAGTCTGGGTTCAAGGTGCGACAACGTAGGTTTGTTTGATACCACAGGCTCGGCATAGCCGGGGCAAGGTGAGGATCGTTGGCCAACAGAGGTTTACCGGTGGTGGTGTACTCACCCGCCACCGCCCATGAGTTCGAACCCAATCCCCGTGCAGGTGCGCCTAACCAGTCGTTGAGCCCGGCACTGGCCTGGAGCACATCGGTGAGTGCGGGCATTGCCGCAGCCGGAATCGCAGCCGGGCCATAGGCCGCAGCAGTCACCTGCAGGCCGGGCGGGTCCTGCACAAACTCACCATCCACCACGTTTCCACCATCAACAATGGGGCGGTTGCGGTCGAAGGGATAGGGCGGGTACAGGGTTTCGGTGCGATCTACACCCACGGCCGCAGACATGATCGTGCGATAGATCTCATCCGACATATTTCCGCGCAGATCCCAGGCCAGTGCCTTCAGCCACGACACCGAATCTGCCGGTCCCCACGGTTGAATTTCATAGTCTGGATTGATCAGGCCGATAACGCTGTACTCCAGGCTAATGTCGGCCGGTGAGCGGTCCTGGAGGTAGGCGTTGACCCCCTGGGAATAGGCGGCCAGAATTCGCAGGGACTTTTCGTCAAGCAGGCCAAGTTCCTCCTCGGCAACCTTGCGCCAACCCATGGTGCGAAGAAATGAATCGGTAGGCACCTGATCTTTACCGAACATTTCCGATAGGCGCCCGGCGGTGATGTGACGGCGCACATCCATTTCATAGAAACGATCCTGGGCATGTACATAGCCTTGCGCGAAAAGCAGATCGTCCATCGTGTCGGCGTACAGCGTAGGAACACCGCGTTCATCGCGCAGGACGTCGACAGGGGCCGAAAGTCCGGCAAGTTCAATCACCCCACTGGTTTGGGGAAAGGACCGCTTCACGGAGTAGTGGCCAAAGGACACACCGGTAAGCAGCCCCAGGGTAAGCAACACGGTGAGTCCGCCCACCACCCACGGCCACACTCTGCGTTTGCGGCCTTCGGGAAGTGGCAGCGACATCGGTGTGGTTTCGGTGCTCACAACGGCAGGCTAGTGCGGGAATTGACATCGCGAGGGCACGTACAGTTATTCGTTTTCGTTCTCGCCCGCTACCGTCTGCCCATGGCGCGCGCAGTTTCTGTCCAAATTGTGGGAGGCCTGGGCAATCAACTGTTCGGCTATGCCGCAGGTGCCGCTCTCGCCGGACAGCGGCGGGCGGCACTCATCCTGGACACCAGCCACACCCGCCATGGCATCACCGACCACGGCCTGGCCATCACCGGCTTTGACCTACCCGGTACCTGGCGTCCAGAGCGACGCTGGTGGTCCACCCCGGGTCGCTACCCCAGCCGTGCGTGGGCTCGACTTATTCGCAAAAGTCCGTGGCTGCGCCGCCGACTGCGTATCTACTCCTCCGATGTGGTGGGTCATGATCGGGCCATCCTGCAACTACCCGCCGGCACTGCGCTGCGAGGATATTTTCAGTCTTGGAAACTGGCCGCCACCGCCATGGATTACGGCATGCCGCGCCGCCCAGAGTTACGGCAACCCAGCCAATGGGCCCTGGACCTGGCGCGACGCTCAGCGGCGGAAAAGCCGCTCATCGTGCATGTGCGTCGCGGTGATTATGCGTTGGTGCCCCAGTTTGGCCTGCTCGATTCTGACTACTACGCGCGCGCGATAGCCCGACATCGCTCTCGCGGAATTACCGGCCCGGTCTGGATTTTTTCCGATGACCACCGTGCTGCCGCCACGATGGTGACTGGTGAAGTGATCACCGGAGCGCCCGATGCGGCACATGAAATGTGGGTCATGAGCCACGGTGCGGCCTATGTGATCGCGAACTCCACGTTTAGCTGGTGGGCGGCGTGGATGAGTGGGTCGCGCACCCCCGTGGTTGCCCCCGCGCCCTGGTTTGCCCAGGGCCCGGTCGTCGATGGTCTCATTCCCCCGGAATGGGACCTACTCGACGCCCAGTGGCTGCAACCCGGTGGAGATGAGTCGGCGTAATTCTTCTTCGTCTACCTCGTGGCCCACATACTTCGTTGCGGTTGCGAGTACTTTCTGCAGCGCCTCTTTTTGCTCATCGGCCGGCTTGGCCATTGCCGCTGCCTGATCGCGATGCAACTCCCACGCCAATTCCCGCTGCCGAAGCGCCACGTTTATCCGCTGCATCTGCTCCGGAGTCGCCGTCAACCGCCAGGTTCGAGACAGTGCCTCAGGTAGCACATCGCGGTAGTCGTGGCCGCCCTCAGCAAAGGTGCCCGGCGTGGGCGTGAGGGCATTCAACATGTCGAGGAATGTCATCAGGAAGGTGGTGCCCGGTACCCACTGGGTAGACCTGGGTGCACCGAGTGGGCGATCGGGGCCGAGCCAGTCGGGGCGGCGCCACATGACCTGGGTGCCGAACTTTGGAATCGGGTCATCGCCGTTTTGCAAAAGTAGATAATCGATCGCATCGCGCTCGGTTGAATCAAGATGGCGCCAGTCGGGTACCGACCGTGGCAGGTAGGTGGCACCCGGGCCGAGCGTTGGCGCATCGGCCAGACTGCGCTGACCCCAGAGTTCCTTGCGCCAGGTAGACGCCGACGGTGTACCAATCCACAGCGCCGCAGTAACGCCGGCACCGGATGGCCCGTAGATCCAACTGCCCCGGAACATGTCCTGACTCACTTGGGAGCCCAGGCTTTCGCCAAACAGATAGAACTTCGGTCGCGTATTAGCCGGCATTGCCAGCAGACGCTTGATGATGCCGTCAATCACCATGCGTGTTTGTGCCGTGCCCGCGCTCACATCGCCCAGGGATAGCGCTGAGGGCAGTACCGAGTACTGGATCGCTGCCGATGCGCAGTCACCCAGGGTGAGAAACTCAAAGGTTTCGGTGGCAACATAGTTTACATAGCCCGACCCGGTGGGGGAGAAAAGCGCAAAAGCACTGCGCTGCAATGCATTCGTTCGGTCAATTTCATCAAGCAACACCTGCGCCCGAGCAGCCTCCGACTCGGCGATGTCCAGTGAGGCATACACGCGAATCGGCTGCTCAGCGCTGGCCACACCCATGACGGCTGCAATGGATGCCGGCGGCAGGGTCATGCTCAACCATCGGGCACCCTCGCGAGTTTGCTTGTCCCAGGCCAGCCCAGAGGCCGCCGACCCGGTGATCATCGGTGAATCAGGTGCCCTCGCGTGCCCGGGTTCAATCGAGCCACCACCTTTGGACAACATCTTTGACACCCGATCGATCGCCAGATATGCCGCAGTGCCGGTGAAAACAGTGGCGGTCACGCGGCCCAGCAGCCGATGGTCGGCCGGTTCGCCACCGATGACCACGGTGGCGACTCGGCTGGCCAGGTTGGTCAACCGAGACTCTGCACGAGCCAGGCCGTAGGTGACAACGCCCACCACACCGGCGATGCCGAGAGCTTCGATCGGGCGAACCTCGCGAACGGTGTCTTCCAGGAAGTATTCAGTGCCGCGCGACAAGGCCCCGGGCAATTCTTCCCCGATGAGCGATCCGGGGGCTGCCCGCCAGGGCGTGGTGACCAGCCAGGATGCGGCCCCGGCGAGGGCTGAGGCGGCCAATGCTGTGCGCCGCCCGGTGTCGTGGCGCCCGGTGAGGGTGGACAGCGTGCTCACCGAACTCCCCACGGTGAGTGCCTGGCCGGTAAGCCGGATTGCGGCTCGCCGGTTAGATTCATGCTCACGCCATTCCACGCTGCGCACCACGGCCCCGCCGATGATGCCCACGGCCGCAGCCACGCCCAGACGTGCCGCTGAACTGGGATGCTCTGATCGGGAGATACGGGCGGCCACCGCATTGATGAGTGAGTCACCGCTGGAGAACAGCCCGTAGGCGAACGCCGAGGTGGCACCGGAGATGATCGCCTGATCGACGCTGCCTCGGGTGAGCAGGTTGGGTTGAAAGCTACGGCCTACGGCTACGGCCGCTCCGATGAGTCCAGCGCGCGCGGGATGATCCATGAAGCGAAACAGTACCGGGCGGGTAATCTTTGCCGCGGCGCTACAGCCGTTGTTGGCTCAACCGAATCGCCTCGGCGTTAAAGATGATCCATTCGGCCATGCCTGCTGGCTCACCGCTGGCATAGGCCTTCAATGCTTTGACGTAGGTCGGGCGCCCCTGGGCCAGGAGACCGAGCTCCGGGCAGCCCCACAGGTCCGGGTCCACGCCTCGCGCAGCGAGCACCAGGCGCAGGCTCGCCCGAGCTATCAGCCCCGACCCCCAGGTGAAGGGACGCAGCGCCAGCAACTCCCCGTGCGCGATGGCGGCCACGAGCACAGCCGGCGCTTGGGTGGGACGAGTGAGCACCGTGGCGAGAGCATCGAAGCGTGGGGAAATATCGGTTACCGGCGGGATGAGACCGATGTGTAGTGGATCAACCACCTCGTCGGTGTCACGTGGGCGACCGCGAGCGTCATCTCGATCGAAACCGCGAGCGGCCACCACGTGTAGATGGGCGATCACCTGGAGCGGGGAACGCGACCAGGTGTCGACCTGACGCGGGATGGCTGCGGTCACAGCTTCGGCAGCGGCCACCGCCCGGCCCATGGGTGAGTCCTCGTCGCTAACCCCGGCCCGCATGGCGTCGATAGACACCTCGGCGCCTTCCAGAGCCGCGCTTGCTCGGGCACCCTGGATGGCCGACTCGGCCACAATTTCTGCCGCCTTGGCTCGCAGCGACCGATCCCACAGCAGTGCATCAACCTCGTCGCGGGCCCGGGCACATGCGTCGGCAACGCCGGGTAGACCAGCAAGGTCAGCGAGGGGATCCATAGCGACAACCACGGCGCTAAGTAGATCGGGTGCTAGTACAGCTGGGTGCCGCGGGCCTGCAATGCAGCGAGCACCGCAGGGTCTTGGGCGTCCATCCACTCGGCCAATTGCGCGAAACTCACGAATCGCACGTCGGGAAACTGCGCCGTGGCATTGGTGACGAACTCATTCGTGGCCTCGATGAACGCACCGCATGCATAGTTGCTCCAGTGCATGCCCCAGATGAGTGGCGCGCGGGTGTCGTTATAGGACGCGGTGAGAGCGTTCATCAACGTGTCGTAGGAGAGGCGCTTGATTTCTGCGCATTCGGTTGGATCGGTGATGTTGGTCTCGCCATTGGATGCCTGGTAGTAGATGTTGTAGTCCATGGCGATCGCTGAGCGGCCGGTGTCGCCTACCTTCAGCGTTGCCAGTGGGAAGTCCCACAGGCCGTATGAGTTTTGGACCGGCCACTGGAAGAATCCGGAGTTGGATGCGTCGTAGGTGAAACCGTGGTCAACAAAGACCGGGTACATCGCGTCGCGATCGCCCTCTAGGCACGGCGTGCGCGCACCCTTGAAGACAGAACCGTTGAAGGGCAACGGGTTCGGGGTACTGGTCCCGGTGTTCGCAGCCCAATCGTCGAGGAAGAGTTCCATCTGACTCAGCTCAGAATCCCAATCGGCGCCGCTGAAATCAACGACAGAGCCACCGTTGGTTTGGCAGTAGTGGCCACCGAAGTGGGTGCCAATCTCGTGGCCTTTCTCATAGGCCTCTCGGAAGTTTTCTGCCCGGCCACGGACATCGTCGGCAGTGCCACCGAAACCAATTCCGGACTCTCCGGCTGAGCGTCCGGGGTTGGTGTATTCATAACGCTTCTCGTCAGGCAGCATGTAGAGGCCGGAGAGAAAAAACGTGTACTTGGCTCCGGTGGCGTCCGCGGTTTCCATGAAGCGATGGAACACCGCGTCGTTACCGGACCCGTCGAAGGACACCACGACGAACTGCGGCGGCGTCTCGCCCGGGGCGAGCGGCGTTATGTCGAAGGCAGGCTGGGGCAGGTTGACCGCGGATACGCCGCCGCCGGCGCCGATGACATCGCCCACCGCAGGGGCCGGTGCTGTACCGGAATCGGGTTCGGAATCGGGTTCGGAATCGGGTTCCGGCGCGGGGTCGGCGGGGGCAGCGGAGTCGGCATCACCGGCGGCCACGGTGCTATTGCTCGAGGGCAGCACAGCACCAATGACAAGGCCGAGCGCGGCAGCGATAGCGAAAAGCAACGGAACCAGCACGCGGGGTTGCACAGACACTCTCCTGATCCGATGACACACACTCAGATGACGCACATTCGATGGGGAGTCTCTATCTTGACGCATTCGGGCACCTCATCGTTCCCTCCGACGCGCCTAGCCAGCGCGGCAAATACCCTAAATACCGCCCAGATGGTGGTCCTCGGCGGCAAAATAGCGGGGGTTCCCCGTCGCGCCCCACCATCAATCTCAGGAGCACACTCATGACCCACGATGACGACGCCCTGTCTAATCTGCTCAGTGAGTCCCGCGAATTTCCCCCGAGTGCCCCCTTTGCGGCTCAGGCCAACGCCACGGCAGACATGTACGCCCAGGCTGATGCGGACCGGCTGGGATTTTGGTCCGATCAGGCCGAGCGGCTCACCTGGGCACAGCCGTGGTCGCAGGTGTTGGACTGGAGCCAGCGGCCCTTCTCGCGCTGGTTCGTCGACGGAAAACTCAACGTTGCATACAACTGCGTGGACCGGCATGTGGAGGACGGTTTCGGCGATCAGGTAGCGATCCACTTCGAAGGTGAGCGCGGGGACACCCGCAGCATCACGTACGCCGAACTTCACACGATGGTGTCCCAGGCTGCACACGCCCTCACCGAACTTGGCGTGAAAGCCGGTGATCGGGTGGCGATCTACCTGCCGATGATTCCCGAAGCGGTGGTGGCCATGCTGGCCTGTGCGCGCATCGGCGCACCCCACTCGGTGGTGTTCGCCGGATTCTCCGCTGAAGCCCTGCGGTCCCGCATTGACGATGCCCAAGCCACCGTGGTGATTACCGCCGATGGCCAGTTCCGGCGCGGCTCCACCATGGCGTTAAAGCCTGCGGTGGACGATGCGGTGGAAACCGCGGCCAGCGTGAAGCATGTTTTGGTGGTGCGGCGCACCGGTGCAGAAACTGCGATGACCTCGGGCCGTGATGTGTGGTGGCACGACATCGTGGATCGCCAACCCGTGCAGCACACCCCCGAGGCCTTTGATGCTGAGCAACCGCTGTTCATTCTCTACACCTCCGGTACGACCGGAAAGCCCAAGGGCATCTTGCACACCAGCGGTGGCTACCTCACCCAGGCTGCCTCCACTCACTCCAGCGTCTTTGATCTGAAACCCGAATCAGATGTGTACTGGTGCACCGCCGATGTGGGCTGGGTTACCGGGCACACCTACATCGTTTACGGCCCCCTGGCTAATCGAGCAACCCAGGTGATTTATGAAGGCACTCCCGACACACCACATCGTGGCCGCTGGTGGGAGATCGTGGCCAAATATGGCGTCACCCTGTTCTACACCGCACCCACGGCCATCCGAACGTTCATGAAGTGGGGCGCAGATATTCCGGCCGGCTATGACCTGTCCAGCCTGCGGCTCCTGGGCAGCGTGGGTGAACCCATCAATCCCGAAGCGTGGATGTGGTACCGCAGCGTTATCGGCGGTGATCACTGCCCGATCGTGGACACCTGGTGGCAAACCGAAACCGGCGCCATGATGATTGCGCCCCTGCCCGGGGTCACCGCGTGTAAACCCGGCTCAGCGATGGGACCACTGCCCGGTATCGGCGCTGCGGTGGTTAACGATGAGGGCCACCCGGTGGGTGCTGGCGGCGGCGGCTACCTGGTGTTGACCGAACCATGGCCGGCCATGCTGCGCGGAATTTGGGGTGACAACGAACGCTACGTGGACACCTACTGGTCGCGCTGGCCGCAGTACTACTTCGCCGGCGACGGTGCCAAACTTGACGATGACGGGGCACTGTGGCTGCTGGGCCGGGTCGACGATGTCATGAACGTTTCCGGGCACCGAATTTCTACCACCGAGGTGGAATCAGCTCTGGTTTCCCACCCCCGCGTCGCTGAAGCAGCCGTTGTGGGCGCTCATGATGACACCACCGGACAGGGCATCGTGGCCTTCGTCATCCTGCGTGGTGGGGTGAGCACCGATGACGACCCAGCTGACCTGGTGAGCCAACTACGCAGTCACGTTGCCCACGAAATTGGTCCGATCGCGAAACCGCGGCAGATCATGGTGGTAGATGAACTACCTAAAACCCGGTCGGGCAAAATCATGCGGCGGCTGCTGCGCGATGTGGCTGAGCACCGTGCGCTGGGTGATGCCACGACCCTGGCTGACCCTGCGGTGATCAACCTCATTGCCCAGGGCATGTCCGGCGCCGATAGTCAGGACTAGCTTTCCCGCGTATCCCGATCCGCAGGTTCATCAATGACGGTCACCGGTGCCTTGGCCGTCCCGGATCTATACGCAGCGCGGGCCAGGGCGAAGCCGGACAGCGGCACGGTCACCAGGTGTGCGATGAGCACGAGGGTGAGGACAACCACCGAACGCACCGACCAATCGGCGATCATCGCGGCAAAAATGATAAGCAGCAGACCGAGCGCTGCCGCCTTGGAGACCGCACTTGCCCTGGTGAGGGGATCAGGAAGTCGCAGGATCCCAAGACCGGCCAGCGTGATAAGTCCGGCACCCACAATGATCAAGATGCCCACCGCGACCGTGGCAATCATGACCGATCCTGCCGTGTGACTTTGGTTCTCAGCTCTTTGGTGCGCGGCACCAACCGGGACAGACCGATGGTGGTCAAGAATCCGATCAGGACCGCGATGAGCGCGAAGTCGAACAACACCGGTTCGTCTAGGAGCAGCGCGATCAGCACAATTGCGGCCACGGTGGCGACGAAGCCAAGCTCGGCTGCCACGATGCGATCAGCGAGTGTTGGCCCAATCGCTGCCCGAATAATGCCCGCGAAAGCTCCGATCACCACCAAGGCCAGGGCGACGCTAATCAGGATCTGTTCTGTGGTCACTGGGCACCCACTAAATGGTCGGCGAAGGATCGACTCACGCGCAGTTGTAGATCGCGCAGGTCATCCTTCAGCGCCTGCGGGTCACCGGCGTACAAACTGTGCACCCAGGCTTCGTCAAGGTCATCGGACACGTCGATGGTCAATGTGCCCGGCGTCAGATTGATCAGGCTCACCCACACCGCAAGTTGTGTCGGCGTACGTAGGTAGACCGGAACGATCACGATGCCGGGCTTTAATTTTGCCGAGGGCGCGATGATGTCGCGGGCTACCTGAAGCGACGCGGTTGTGATGGCACCTGCCGCCCACAGCACAAGCAGCGGTAAACGCCACAGAAGTTGGATCACTTTCATCATCAAGACCCGCCCCCCAACACTGCTGTGACATAACCGGCCGTGTCGTTCAAGGACTCACCTGCGGTCTGGGTGAGATCAAGTAGCCACTCCGGAAAAATTCCGATCCCTAAGCTGAGCAATGCCAGGGCGAGTCCGGGGAAGACCAGAAACGGACGCCACCGAGTCATCGGTGGTGCCTCGACCGCTGCCGCGATATCGATCGCGGTACCCGTCGCGCCTGCCCTGCCTGCTGTTGTATCGGCCACGACCGTGACGTCGCTGGGGGTGTCCTCGTCTTCGCGCGCACCCTTGGGCAGGCCCCAGAAAACACCCGTTCCCAGTTTGAGCATCGACATCAATGTTCCAACGCTCACCAGCAAGACCACCACGACTACTAGGGCGCTGCCGGCGTCCACAGCGGCGGTCAGCACCCCCAGTTTCGCCCAGAATCCCGAGAACGGCGGCAGACCCACCAACGATGCCGCAGATAGGAAGAAAGCAAATGCAGCGATGGGGTGGGCCTTGGCTAATCCACCCAATCGACCAACGACGCCGGTTCGCTCTTCGTGTTCCACGCTGCCACCGGTCAAGAACAACGACGTCATCACGATCATGTGGTGGATGAGGTAGAACACGACAGCAGCCATTCCCACAGCGCCGGCAAGCACCACGCCAACGAGGATGTAGCCCATCCCACTGACCATTTGGAATGTCAGTCCCCCGCGGATGGTGCCCTCGCCCAGCGCGCCGAGTACGCCCACGATCATGCTGGCCACGCACACCGCAATAACGATGACGGTGATGAGTTGGCCAGGCTCGTAGACGATGGAGATGATGCGCACGATCGCGTACGCGCCGATCTTGGTGAGTAGGCCGGAGAAGAGTGCGGTGACCGCCGGTGAGGTGTAGGGGTAGGTCGCCGGTAGCCAACTGTGCGTGGGCACCAGGGCAGCCTTGAGCATCATCGCCATCATGATGACGCCGACGGCAATACCAACCACGGGGAAAATTCCTAAGCCGGCCAGCGCCGCCAGGTTTACCGTGCCGGTCACTCCGTAGACCACACCGAGCCCGGCGAGAAACAGGGTTGAGGCCGTGAGGTTCACGATGAGGTACAGCCGGGCCGATCGCAGCGCTGTCAAAACACCGCTGCGTGACATCAGAACGTATGAGGGCAGTAGCGCCACTTCAACCATGACGAACAGGTTGAACAGATCGCCGGTCACGAAAGCTCCGTACACCCCTGCGGTCATGATGGATACCGACGGAATAAACCACCGGTCCATTCCGAGGCCGGCTGAATAGGCAAAAACCAGACAGGTGAACACCATGACCGACGTGGCGGCGAGCATGAGCGCGCTGAATAGGTCACCGACGAAGGCAATGGATACACCACCGGGCCACCCGGCAATCTGGGCAACGACAACGCTGCCATCTGCGGTCGCCACGATCAGTAAAACCGCGATGACGAACACCACGATGGGAACGAGCAGGCCGATTAATCGGCTCGCCCAGCGCGCGCCCAAAATAAACGTCGCGACAGCGGCAAAGAGTGGAACGCCGAAAACTGCCGGCAGCACCCACGTCGTCAGGAACGACACATCAGTCATGGGCGCCACCCTCCCCGGCATTTCGTGCAGACCTCTTCGCCGTTCGCGCCACCAGGCTGAGCAGATAGACGGTGACGCCGAACGTGATTACGATTGCGGTCAGCACGAACGCTTGCGGTAGCGGATCAGCCATCGTCTCCAGCACGACACCACCATCAACCAGGGGCGCCTCACGACGGAAGGTGCCACCGGCAGCGATGATGATCAGGTTGGCTGCATGGCCGAGCAGGATGAAGCCCAGGATCAGGCGCACCGCTCCACCGCGCACGATCAGGTATGTTCCGACAGCGGCGAGGACGGCCACGGCGATGGCGAGAGTCATGATCGAGCCTCCGTCACATCGACCGCCGATGACCGATCTTGGCCATCCCATTCGAGATCATTGCCGTCGTCCGTGTCATTGCCGTCGTCCGTGTCATTGCCAGCGTCGATGTGCATGCCGTCTAGACGCTCCAGGGCGACGCGCACCAGACCAACCACGATCAGTAAGACACCCAAATCAAAGATCAACGACGAGGTCAAGGAACCAACGATGGGCACGTCTACTTTCACCGGAGCCAGTACCGCGCCACCGGTGAGTGGACCGATAAGTGCAGACACCAGCGCGGTTCCTAACCCCGCCGCCAGCATGGCCCCCGAGCTCGGCAACGCAATCCTGATGCCGGCGATCATGGCCACTGCAACGGCCGAACCCGCGGTAAGTCCAGCGATGAAGCCGCCGCCGGGTTCATCGTGGCCGCGCCAGAACAACACGACCGTGGCAATAAGGAGAAGTGGAATCACGATGCGTGCTCCCACGCGCAGTACCGTTTGCTCTCCACGGCCGAGCACTTCGATCACCGCGTCTTTCCTTGCTCGAACTCCCACTGCGGTGGCCGCCAATAAACCGAGTGCTGCAGCGAAAAGCACCGTAATTTCACCCAGGGTGTCCAGGCCGCGGAAGTCCACCAGAATGGTATTCACCACGTTTGTGCCACCGGTGAGTTCTTCGGCTTCGGTGAGGAAGTAGGCGGAAAGTTCGGAGGGCCCGCGACGCCCGGTGAATGCCCACACGGCAAGACCGCTGCTGACTCCGACGACCACAGCTGCCACCGCAGCCATGGTCGGGCGTCCCACATCTCGGTGTCGGGGTAGGCGGGCCAGCACCGGGGCTGCGACCACAACGGTGAGGAACTCCACTAGCAGCAGGGTCAACGCAACATCAGGGGCGCCGAGCAGGAGGAGCCAGACCGAAAGGATGAGGCCCACGAATCCGGCGAGGACCAGCGCGGTAATCGTGGTTCGAGCTCGGGCCAGGAAGGCAACGGTGGGCACGAGCAGGGCGAGGATCGCGACGTCGACCAATTGCATCGAGTCTGGAATCACCGGCGCCAAACCATCGGTCGCACCCGGGATGATCGCGAAACCAAGGATCGTGAGAGCAACGATAAGCACACCGACACCGAACAGGTGAACCCCAACCGATGCGCTATGCGCGGAGCGACCCACCCATGAGCCGGTGCGCACCAGTGCGAACCAGATGCGATCGAAGATGAGCGGGCCACTGGCCACGGGTGGCTCTTCGCCCAGCCAGCGAATAACCCAGCGCCGCCTGAAGTGCAGCAGCAGCCCAAGGCTGATGGCAATGGCAGACAAACCCAGGGCGATGCTGACGCCATGCCACAGGCTCAGATCGGAGCCAACCATCGTGAAACCAACGTCCACGGTGGTGCGATCGATGATGCTGTTGAGTAAACCGGGTGCGATTCCTAGCACCAAGCCCGCCACGGCCGGCACCACGGCTGGTGCCAGAAACAGCCACGAAGGTTCATAGAGGTTGCGTTGCTTTAGCGGCCCGAAGAAAGCACCTGCAAAGATCCGCGCGCTGTAGGCGAAGGTCAACGATGCGGCAAGCACCGCGATGACGGCGGCTGCGATGCCCGCCCACTGTTGGCCTTGGGCCCAGGAGGATTGCGGGACATCCAGGAAGGAATAGAAGGCTTCTTCTTTGGCAACGAAGCCGACCAGGGGTGGCACGCCGGCCATCGACATCGCGGCTAATCCGGTGAGGCCGGCCGTGATCGGCATCACTCGCCATAGCCCGGACAACTCATCCAGATCTCGGCTCCCTGCCTCGCGATCAACGATTCCCACCAGCATGAACAGGGTGGCCTTGAACAGCGCATGGGCAACCACAAGCAGAGCTGCGGCTGCGAGCGCGGCGGAGGTACCCACGCCCACGAGGGCCACCATCGTGCCAAGCTGACTGACGGTGGAGTAGGCCAGTAGTGCCTTGAGGTCTCGCTGTCGGAGCGCTTCGAAAGCACCGAACAGCGCGGTAGCCAGACCAAAAACGAGCAGCGTGATGTTCCAGGCGGGGAAGTCCAGGAAGAGCGGAGACATCAATAACAGCAGGTAGATCCCTGCCTTGACCAGCGTCGCGGCGTGCAGATAGGCGCTCACCGGTGTGACGGCAACCATTGCTCCGGGCAGCCAGAAGTGGAAGGGCAACTGCGCGGACTTGGTAAACGCGGCGAGGATGATCAGGGCAGCCACGATGGACAGGTCTGTCACCGACAACCGTTCGGGCGCGAGGGCAAATACGGTGGCGATGTCGGTTGTCTGTGTCTTCACGGCCAGGAGCACCACCGCACCGAACAGGGCCAGTCCACCGAAGCCGGTGACAACGAGTGCCCGTATTGCCGGCCTCGCCCCCGCGGTGCCGGCACCGGCGACCAGCAGGAAGCTGCTCACGCTGGTGATCTCCCAGAAGACCAGAAGCAAGACCAGGTCTCCGGCCAACACGATGCCCAACATGGCCGCGGCGAATAGGGTCAACACCGTGTAGAGGCGGCGCACTTCGTAGTGCGGATCGAGGTATTGGGGCGCATAGCTGAGGACCAGGGCTCCCACCCCGAGCACGAGCATGGCGAAGAGCAGGGACAGGCCGTTCAATCGCAGCGTGAATTGCACATCGAAGGCGGCGACCCACTGCCAGGACTGCACCACCGTTTCCCCGCGCATTACTTCGGGGGCTTGGGTGAGCAGGAGCCCGGCGGCCACGAGAAAGATCACGGCAAGGGGATATCCGGTGTACCGCCCGAGGTAGCGAACGACGAGGGGAACCACGGCGGTGGTCAGGCCGATGAGAGCAAGGGAAGCCACGAGCATGTGCGTGAGCCACCCCTTTCTCGGTGTGAGTTTTCTTTCGCATTGTTTTTGCGCTTCGGCCCTGACCGTGTCCTCGCCCACATTAGCCTGATCGGTGCTGGCCCACCCCGACCTGCTCCGCGCACAAATGATCAGCCCAAACGGTCAAACCACGGGCAACGACCACGCGGGACGCGCTGACCCACTAGCCTCATGGCGTTCGTACGTCTGTTGAAAGGAAGCGCTGATGTCAGATCTGAGTACCCAAACCTCTCTCAAGACCCTGCTCGCCACGACCGTTGCAGATCTTCAACGACTCATCAAGGCCCAGGTTGACCTCGCCAAGGCAGAACTCGCCGGCAGCACACAGGCCGCCGCCAAGACCGGTGTCATTCTCACCGCAGCCATCCTCCTAGCCGGCCTCGCTGGCATCTTTGCCCTGGTCACCATCGCCTATGTTCTGGTCGCGCTCGGGCTGCCAGTATGGGCCGGTTTCGGCATCGTCACCGTTGTGTTATTCCTCATCGCGGTCGTTCTCGGACTCATCTCACGCAGTTCGGCCAAGAAGATCAAGGGACCCGAGCGCACGATCGCAGAGATCGCAAAAACAAAGGCGGCTCTGAGCAGTTCTGGCCCTGCAGATCCGTCGTTACCGCCAGGTTCATCACATTGAACCAGCGCGTCCGGTGAGCCAACCAGACCTGCTTGACCCCCAGCAGGTCATCCACGCTCCCGGGCCGTGGACGCATCGAGATATCTCGGCCAATGGTGCCCGTTTCCATATTGCTGAGGTTGGCACCGGGCCCCTCGTGGTCTTCCTGCACGGATTCCCCATGTTCTGGTGGACCTGGCGCCACCATCTCCAAGACGTCGCTGACGCTGGTTTTCGCGCGGTAGCCATGGACATGCGCGGCTACGGTGGCAGCGACCACACCCCCCATGGCTATGACCCCACCACGTTGGCTAACGACGTGGCCGGCGTCATCCGGTCGCTGGGTGAAGAGTCGGCAATTGTCGTAGGGCATGGCTGGGGTGGATTGATTGCCTGGACGATGCCCGTACTCACCCCCGATGTTGTCCGGGCGATCGCTGTCGTCTCCATGCCCCACCCCCGCCGACTCCGCCGATCGGTCTTTCGCGATGGGCTGCAACGCCAATCAATGTATGCGGTGGGATATCAGTGGCCATTCCTGCCTGAGCGCTCACTGATGGCTGACGACTGCGCTCGGATCGGCGACATGCTGCGCGACTGGTCGGCTACCACACAGTGGCTTGATAGCGAAACAGAGTTGACCTATCGCTCGGCGTTCGCGCTGTGGCCCACAGCACACTGCGCGGTGGAGTATCACCGCTGGGCGTTTCGATCTTTTCTGCGCAGCGATGGGCTGCGCTATGCCCAACGCATGAAGTCTCCCATTACGGTGCCGGTGCTTCAGGTGCACGGGTCCTTGGATGCGTCGGTGCCACTACGCGCAGCGGCAGGATCTAACCTGTGGGTCAGCGGCGAATACGAATACGCTGCCATTGATGGTGCCGGTCACTTCCCGCATGAGGAGCAACCGGAACTCTTTCGTGATCGGCTGTTGACGTGGCTGAAATCAATCGACGCCTAAGCAACACCCGGCCCCGGGACGAACTGGGGCGGCCGCTGCCGTGGGGCTCAACCGGATTCCCCCAGGTACCCGAGCGAGATCACGTTGCTACCGACCTCGCCATCAACGAAGCGCTGACTTATCTAGCGAAGGGATACCCGTTTCACGCGCACGAGGTGCTTGAGCAGCGTTGGCGCAGTTGCCCGGAGGCTGAGAGAACCTATTGGCGGGCGATGGCACAAGCCGCTGCTGCGGCTACCCAGGCTGCCCGCGTGAATATCGTGGGTGCGCAACGGCTATGGACTCGAGCCGCCGACACGATCTGCAGTCCTGACACGGCCGTGCCCGCTGATGTTTCAGTCCGCCTGCACCACGAACTTATTCACCAACTGTGGTTGGGTGACCCACCGGTGAGTTTGCGCCCCTAGTACGTCAGGTAAACGTCAGCGGCACGCGGTGTCTGCTAGCCCCACGGTCGCGTTTCGTCCCGTGGCAGCAACCTGGGCCACCTGGTCGGCAGTAAGTGCATAGCCGGTGTCGGGATCTCCCGCGCCAGAGGCGAAGATCACGCCCAGCACATCACCAGATGGTGACAGCAGTGGGCCACCGGAATTTCCTGGTCGCACCTCACCGCGGAAGGTATAAACCTCGCGGGTCGGCCCCACCCGGCCGTAGATGTTCTCCCCGCGGGCATCAACTACAGCACGGATTCGAGCGGGTGATGCGCGCAGGTCACCACCGCCGGGAAACCCTGCTGCAACAGCGGAATCACCGGTGTCTGCCTGCGCTGCGCTGAATTCCAGTGCAGGTGCGAGCAGGTCTGGCACATAGATGACCGCCAGATCAAGTTCAGGATCAAATACCACGACGCGACCGCGATAGGAATTGGGATCACCAGGAATCTGGATGCGCGGCTCGCTGATTCCGGCCACGACATGGGCGTTGGTCATGATGCGTTGTGGGGCATAGACAAAACCCGATCCGGTGATGTTGGTGGAGCAGGCCGGACCAAATACCCGCGCCAGTGAGGGCCAGGCCGCTCGCACGGCCACGTCACGCAACAGGTCGGCATCGGGGGCGGGCACATCGGGCCCGGCATCAATGCCGATCCCCGCGAAGACGCGCGGTAAACCTGAGGCATCCACCGCGTCGCGCAGACCGATAAACCAGTCGCGGGCAGCGTCAGGAACCACGCGGTCGATACCGGTAATCACCACCGAGCTGCGCACCTGGCGCACCACGTTCTGATCAGGGAGAACCGTGACGGCCGAGGCCACGATCCACAGGATCACCGCGAGCGCGGTGACGTTGAGTGCGGCGCCGCCGATGTTGTCCAGGGTGCGCACGCTGTTCCATTCGATTCCTGCGCGCAACCGGCGTCCAATAATGGATGCCAGAGTTTGGCCGATCAAGGCGAGGGTGACGATGGATCCGGCCAAAATGATCGCACCGGCGAAGTCAGAGATGGAAAATCGTTCCACCAGTGGGGGTAGGGCGATCGCGGCAAGTAACCCACCGCTGAGAAATCCGGCGAAAGAGGCCAGCCCGGCGACGAATCCTTGACGCCATCCTGTCCAGGCGAAAACCAGCAGGGCGCCGATGAGGACCCAGTCGACGATGTTCACGCAGCAGGACCCTCGAGATCTTCGATTCGATCTCGATCCCAAGGTTGTGCCCAGCCACCAAAATCAAGGAGGCCACTGATGATTCCGGCGGTGAATCCCCACACCAGCAACCCGTGCACGCGAAAACCCATGCCGACATAGCCGCTGGGATGACGGACCTGCAGCCGATTATCGGGGTCCACCAGGTCGGCGATGCTCACCCGATGCACGCTGGCTACCTCGTCGGCATCAACCACGCTTACCGGGCCGGGGGTGTGCCACCAGGCCAGGATCGGGGTGACGATGAACCCCGATACCGGCACCCAAAGATCAGGCAGGGCACCGAAAATGCTGACGCCGCTGTCATTGAGTCCAACTTCTTCTGCTGCTTCGCGCATGGCACAGGAACGCGCGTCAAGATCACCGGCATCCATTGCCCCGCCGGGGAAGGAGGGTTGTCCGGCGTGTGAACGCATGGTGTGGGACCGCTCGGTGATGAGTAGATCGGCAGCACCGTTGGATTCACCGATCAAGACCAGCACGGCCGAGTTACGGCCACCTTCGCGAGGTGGGGTGAACCGGGTGAGGGCGGTGGCCGGAACCCCGCGCACCCGGTCCTTTAGCGGCTCCAGCCAGGTGGGTACCGGCGCGGTGTCATCAATCCAGCCAGTGCCTGGGGTTCGCTCCACAAATTTCATGCCGGATCCTTCATGCCGGATCAATGCCCAGGTAGCTGGACAGCTGCTCGGCCAGTGCCTGCTGGGTGGGGAAAGCTCCGTCTTGGCGGCCTTGAATAACCCCGTCGGCATCAACGAAGAACGTCACCGGTGGGCCAGGAATAACCAGTGGCGCCCGAATATCAAAACCTGGATCGCTCACCGACGCAAAACCGATGTCCAAGGCTGCGGCGAGGTCCAGGGCCGATCCGGGGCGGTCCTGCACGTCGATGCCCAGCACGAGCAGTTCGTCGGAGTGATCGCGCGCGGCCTGGGCCAGATAGGGCATTTCGGCAATACAGGGCGGACACCACGAAGCCCAGATATTGATCAGCATCGGGGTGCCGCGCAGCCCAGACAGCACCACATCGGGTCCATCTCCCAAACAGGGCAGGGTGAGCACCGGCAGTCCACCGCCCACGCGACCGATCGGTTCAATCGCCACGGCAGTGCGGTCAGAGTCCGGGCACGGCGCTAACCCGGCGGCAATGATCAGTGCGGCCAGCGCCGGGTCGCGCGGTGAGGTGGTGGCGGCCCCATCTGCTTGCGTAGTCGCCGTGGTGGAGACGCGTTCGCCAGCAATATTTCCATCGGCTGCCGAACATGCCGTGACCATGAAGACCGCAGCGATCGCGAGCAGGGCACCGCTTGATCGACGCTTCGGTGCGGGTTTAGGTTTCTTTGCCACCGGCAAGGTCTCCGCCGCATCCGTGGCACCCTCAGCCGAGGGGCACAGGGTCGCAAGTGGGCACTGCCCACATCGGGGTTTCCGCGCTACGCAACAGCGGCGGCCATGCCAGATCAGGTCCTGACTCACCATGGTCCAGTCAGGCTGCGGCAGGAGTTGCATGAGATCCTGCTCCACCTTGACCGGATCGGTCTGACTCGTCCAGCCCAGTCGCCGCGCCACCCGGCCCACATGGGTGTCCACGGTGATTCCGGGAATGCCAAACGCATAACCAAGCACCACGTTCGCTGTTTTTCGGCCCACTCCTGGCAGCGTCACCAACGCATCAAGTTCAGCGGGAACCTCCCCGCCGAAGCGTGCACATAATTGCCCGGCCAGCCCTTGAATATTGCGCGCCTTTGCCCGGTAGAACCCGGTGGTCCGGATCAGTTCTTCCAGCTCATCAGTGTCGGCACCGGCAAAGGCGGCCGCGTCGGGATAACGATCAAATAGCGCGGGCGTGACCGCGTTGACGCGCTTGTCGGTGCACTGCGCCGACAGCACCGTGGCGATGAGTAGCTGCAACGGGTTGGCGAAGTCCAACTCGCAGTCAGCCTCGGGGTAGGTCACCCGCAAAACCTCAGCGGCGCGCAGAGCCTGCCCTGCCGATACGCCAGTGGTTGGAGATGACACCTCAAAAGGGTACGCCTGACCTGCGATCCATGGGCATCTCGGTGCAGCGCGTCGTCCATACATACGACACAATGTCGGGAGTAGACGTACGTGTCTTTCGCCTAGACGAGGAGTGAACCGCGGTGGACGACGCCTTAATGCAGGCTCCGCTCTTTTCCGCTTTGGATGCCGAAGCGGCCGTAGCGCTGCGCGCATCCATGGTGGAGACTCTCGCCCCTCGTGGCACGATCATTTTTAACGAGGGCGAGATCGGCGACCACATGTATGTGATCGTCGGCGGCAAGATCAAACTTGGCCACGCCTCCAGCGATGGACGTGAGTCGCTTCTTGCGGTGCTCGGCCCCGGTGAAATTTTCGGCGAACTCTCCCTTTTTGATCCCGGCCCACGCACCGCCACCGCAACCGCCCTGACCGATGCCCGCGTGCTCGCGCTCGGCAACACCAGCCTGCATCCGTGGCTGGCGGGTCGACCCGAGGTTGCCGAGGCGCTGCTTGCCGCTCTGGCTCGACGGCTGCGTCGCACCAACGATGCTCTTGCTGACCTGGTGTTTTCCGATGTGCCCGGACGCGTGGCAAAAGCACTGTTGGAGTTAGCCGATAAGTTCGGCACCTGGCACGAGGAGGGCACCCTGGTCAAGCACGACATGACCCAGGAAGAGCTCGCGCAGTTGGTGGGGGCCTCACGCGAAACGGTGAATAAGGCGCTGGCTGACTTCACCCAACGCGGCTGGATTCGGGTGGATCAGCGCGAGGTACTGCTGCTCAGCGTCGACCGTTTAGCTCGTCGCGCTCGCTAACCGGCGTTGAGATAATCCAGTTGCGCCTGCGCTGATAGTTGCGCGGCAGGTCGCACCGCAGCCGGTATGTCGCCGTACACGATCGACACAATCTCCGCCGCCGTGGTGGCACCCGCCGCCACTGCAGCGCGCACCTGGTTGAGTCGCTCATGACGATGATCGAGATAGTCGGCCACCACCGCACCGGGGTTGTGTAGCGCCGGCCCATGCCCGGGCAGTAGCACTGCCGATTCTTGGTCGGCAATCACATCGGTGAGCCGGTGCAGTGAGTCAAGGTAGGCCTGCAGTTGGCCATCGGGCCAGGCCACGACCGTGGTGCCGCGGCCGAGCACCGTGTCGCCGGTGAGGAGTTGACGGTCATCGGCGAGAACAAAACACACCGAGTCTTGGGTATGCCCCGGTGTGGCGACGACTTCAACCGCGAGATCCCCGGCGCGTAAGTAGTCGCCCTCGCTGAGGCCTTCGCTGCCGTAGCGGTGCTGGGGATCTAGAGCCAACACGGGGGCACCGGTGCGTTCGTGCCAGCGGCGCGCGGCGGCCGAATGATCGCTGTGCCCGTGGGTGAGCAGCGTTGCGTGCACCCGGGCACCTTGAGCATTGATGTGCGCAAGCACCGCATCGAGGTGAGCATCATCTTCGGGCCCGGGATCAACGACAATGACCTCACCTGCGTCGGGCGACCCCAGGACCCAGGTGTTCGTGCCATCCAGGGTCATCGGGCTTGGGTTGGGGGCCAGGACACAAAACGCACGTTCGCCGATACGTCCCCCGGACCAGGGTTCGTCCATGCCACCGATATGTGCACCACTCACAATCGGGCGCCCGCTCATGCGTGGACACCCAGCGACTCCGAACCCGCCGGTGGGTCACCCATTGACCACAACACGTCGCCGGTTGTTGCGTTGATGACCTCCCACACCACTTCGCCTGCCTCACTGAGTCGAGGTCGAGGAAGTAGGGGCTGCACGATGCGCTGTAGGGCGTGACTAGCTAGATCGCCCACCGACGTCAGCTCGCTCAGTTCGCGCAGGGTCGCAACCGTGGGGGGCAGCATCGCTAGTTCGCCGCGCGCGTAGGCGGCAAGTCCTTCGGTCGGCGTTATCCAGCGCACATGATCCGCTTCGCCGCTGACATCGCGAACCGGATGGTGTGCGGGCACCACGGCGGCATAAAACCGCACGTCATACCGCCTGGTCTCGACCTCCGGAGTTATCCAGTGGCCCCACAGCGGTAGCAACGAGGTGTCGATGTGTAGACCGCGGCGTTGCAGCACCTGCGCAAACTGCGCTGAATCGGCATCCACGGCGTTTCGATCGGCATCCCAGGTGTCGTCGATGATGGGCCAATCTCCCTGCTCATCGACAGCGAGCAGAACACCGGTTTCTTCGAAAACTTCCCGAATCGCACCCACAATGAGTGCCCGTGCTGATGGTTCGTCGGCGTTCATCCGCACCGCGTCAATGGGCCCCCGGATACCAATTTCGCCATCATAATCTTGGGCGTCGATCCGGCCGCCGGGGAAGACATGCATTCCTGCGGCGAAGGCCATGGTGGTGGTGCGACGCATCAGATAGGTCGAGATACCGGCAGGCGTCTCGCGCAACAGAACCACGGTCGCTGCAGGCGCAGCCTCGGGCACCAACCACGAGCCATCACCGGCTGCGAGTGCGGCTGCGCGCCGAGTGAGTTCAGCCGGCAAGCGCGGGGCGGAGCTCAGGCGGTCACCTCAAAAACAATTTCAACCTCCACCGGCACACCGAGAGGCAGGCTTGCTACGCCCACGGCAGAGCGCGCATGTCGCCCGGCATCCCCGAAGATTTCCAGCAAGATCTCACTGGCCCCATTAATCACCGCGGGTTGGGCGGTGAAGTCTGGTGCGCTGGCCACGAAGCCGAGCACCTTGACCACCCGCGCTAACCGGTCGACACCGCCGGCGGCCGCAGCGGCAGCCGCGATCGCATTGATCGCGCATTGGCGCGCACAGGCGTAGGCGGTGTCGGTGTCAACGTCACGGCCCACAATTCCGGTGGCCAAAAGTTCGCCCTTGCGGCTGGGCAGTTGCCCGGAGGTGTACGCGTAGGAGCCGGTAACCACTGCAGGCACGTACGCTGCCAGCGGGGGCACTACCTCGGGCAGTTCGATATCGAGCTCGGCTAGCCGCGCACTGATCGTGGTCATGGCTCTAGCCTGCCAGCGGGCGCTTGAGATAGGCCACCATGTTTTCCGGCTGCGGGCCGGGCACTACCTGCACCAGTTCCCAGCCGTCTGATCCCCAGGTGTCCAGGATCTGCTTGGTGGCATGAATGAGTAGGGGCACAGTTGCGTATTCCCAGGTCGTCATAGCCCGACCTTAGCGTGCATGGATCACCGCTCATCGCCACGTTGCGGCCGGGTCACCGTTAGTCTCATCAGGTGCCTGATCCCGACGATGCAACAACCCCCGACGGTAACGACTGGTCGGAGGTGATGCTGCACGTCGTTTCCGGCAAGGGCGGCACCGGCAAGACAACGGTGGCCGCCGCCCTGGCTTTGGCCCTCGCCCATGGCGGCAAACGGGTGATGCTGATGGAGGTTGAGGGTCGCCAAGGCCTCGCCCAACTCTTCGATACCCCGCCCCTGCCGTATGAAGAAACCAAATTGACCGTAGCGCCCGGTGGTGGCGAGGTGTGGGGTCTGGCTGTTGATCCAGAGGAGGCGCTCCTGGAATACCTCGAGATGTTCTACAACCTGCGTCGAGCCGGATCCGTGTTGCGACGCATGGGTGCGATTGACTTCGTTACCACCGTTGCCCCCGGTTTGCGCGATGTTCTCCTCACCGGCAAAGCAGTGGAGTTAGTGCGCCGCAAAGATAAGGACAGCAAAAGTCCCTACGATGCGGTGGTGGTGGATGCTCCACCCACCGGTCGCATCACTCGGTTTCTCAATGTCAACACCGAGATCGCGGGGCTGGCGAAGGTAGGTCCGGTTCGAAATCAAGCCGACTCGGTGATGAACGTCTTGCGCTCACCGCACACGGCAGTGCACCTGACCACCCTGCTGGAGGAAATGCCGGTACAGGAAACTATCGATGGCGTGGCAGAGCTCCACGACGCCGCACTCCCGGTAGGCGGAATCGTGGTCACCATGACTCGCCCGCCCCAGCTCAGTGACGAAGACCTCGAGTTGGCCCTGGTCGATAATCTGCCGCGCAGCACCATCGCTGCAGCCGTTGCGAGTGCAGGCCTAGGCTCGGCCCGCTCCAAGCAGGGCCGCGGGATCACCGATGCGCTGTTGACTGAAGCACACGACCATGCCACCCGAGTGCGCCTCGAGACCACCGAGCGCGACCGAATCAATCAACTGGGGCGACCGGTGTATGAATTGTCTTTCGTGCCAGGCGGTATTGACCTGGCCGCGCTTTATGATCTCGCCGAATCCCTCCGACAGCAGCACATGGCATGAGTCAGACTCCGCTTGAGATCAACGCACCAGTCCTTGATCTCAATTCCGTCATCGCCGACCCGGATACGCGCATCATCGTGTGCTGCGGCGCCGGTGGGGTGGGCAAAACCACCACCGCAGCCGCCCTGGCACTCGTTGCAGCGGATCAAGGTCGCCGCGTGTGCGTGCTCACCATCGATCCAGCCCGGCGGCTTGCCCAAGCCATGGGCCTTACCGAACTCGATAACACTCCGCGCGCAGTGCAGGGCGTCACCGGTACCGGCACCCTCGACGCGATGATGCTCGACATGAAGCGCACCTTTGACGAAGTGGTCGAATCACACAGCGATCCTGAACGGGCGCAACAGATATTAGAGAATCCGTTTTACCAGGCCCTGTCCTCATCTTTCGCCGGTACACAGGAGTACATGGCGATGGAAAAACTGTCTCAGCTGCGTGCACAGGCCGATGCTGACGGACGCTGGGATCTCATCATCGTTGACACCCCGCCATCACGATCTGCACTGGACTTTCTCGATGCACCCGAACGTCTTGGGTCTTTTCTTGATGGTCGCTTCATTCGGGTTCTCACCGCTCCCGCTCGTGGCGCCGGGCGCGGAATCGGCCGACTGCTGGGGGCTGGATTCGGGTTGTTCGCCAACGTGCTCACCAAGATTCTTGGTGCGCAGTTGCTGACCGATCTTGGTTCTTTTGTCGCTGCGGTTGACACCATGTTCGGCGGTTTCCGCGAACGCGCGGTGGCCACCTATGAACTGCTCAAAGACCCCGGCACGTCCTTCGTAGTTGTCGCCGCCCCCGAACGCGATGCGCTGCGCGAAGCTTCGTTTTTCGTGGAACGTCTTGATGACGATCAGATGCCCCTCGCCGGCCTCGTACTCAACCGGGTGGCACAGACCCGCATGCGCGACCTGAGCGCGGCGGAAGCCACTGTGGCTGCTGACCACGTAGCGCAAACATCGCCGGCGACGGCATCACTGCTCAGACTGCACGCGCAGCGCCAGCGCAGCGTGGGCGATCAGGAGCGCTTAGCTCAGCGGTTTATTGGTGCCCATCCCAGCGTTGCCATTGCCCAGGTCATCGCGCTGCCCGAAGACGTGCATGATCTCAACGGGCTGCGCCAGGTGGGTGAGCTCCTCGTCGGGGCGGACAGGCCGACGTCGGAGGAAAATTAGGAAGCTTGCGAGACCTCAGCGGCCGGATCGGCGGCGCGACGGTACTCATCGCGAGCACTGATCAGAAGTTCGCGCCAGGAGGTGACCTGCGGGCGACGGCGCAAAAGTGCACGACGCTCACGCTCGGTCATGCCGCCCCACACACCAAACTCAACTCGATTGTCGAGGGCATCGGCGAGGCACTCGGTGCGTACGACGCAGCGGGAGCAAATGACCTTGGCGCGGTTTTGGGCCGCCCCCTGCACGAAAAGTGCATCTGGGTCCGACGTACGACAGGCGGCCTGGGCCGTCCACTCGTTCGAGGTTGACATTGATGTGCTCCCCTTCCCTCGAGGCCCGGTAGCCTCATTTCGCACCATGAGTCACGCGTGAGCACTTCTGTCCCGTGTGATGGCCGGGACGTTACGCGCCTGACTCATCAGCAGACAGGTCTATTATGACTAGTTCTTTATAGTCATAATAGGCTATTTAAGTGATCGGCGTCACTCTATTTCGATCGAAAGACGACATCAATCGAGTTTTCGCCCTCCACAGAACAGGCCATCGGACCCCTAGGTGACCTACCCTGGAACGCAGTCGACGTTGGGTTCGTCTACTCCTCACACCACCTCAACTGATCAGAAAAGGTGTTCTGCCTCGTGCCCGCCACTTCGCCACCACCGCAGGGCCCGCCCACGCCGCGCGCCCAGGTTGAGCGGGTGCGATGGAGCGGTCGGATGGGTCGATCGCTGACCTTCCTCGGGGTGGCGGGGCTCGCCGGCGTGGTCGCCGCGGCCATGGTGCTTCCCCTCGCCGCCGGAGCCGGTGCACTCACCCGCAGCGCGGTGGAAAGTTTTGAGTCCCTGCCTACCAACCTCGATGCTCCCGATCTGCCCGAGCGCTCGGTGATTTTGGCCGCCGATGGCTCGATCATGGCCACGATCTACTACCAAAACCGCATCGCGGTACCTCTCACTGCGGTCTCGGCTGTCATGCGCCAGGCCATCGTGGCTGTGGAAGATGTTCGCTTCTTGGAGCACCCAGGCCTGGACCTCCGCGGCACCGTGCGCGCCATGGTTTCCAACGCCAGCTCAGCCGGTGGCGTACAGGGCGGCTCCACCATCACCCAGCAGTACGTGAAAAACGTACTCATTGCCGAAGCCAGCAACGAGGCCGAACTTGAAGCCGCCCAGGGCCGCACACCTGCACGCAAGCTCCGTGAAATTCGCTACGCCCTAGCTTTGGAACGACGATTCACTAAAGAACAAATCCTGGAGAAATACCTCAACATCGTGTATTTCGGGGCGGGGGCCTACGGCGTTGAGGCCGCCTCGCGCCGGTACTTCTCCAAGCCGGCGAGTGAACTCACCCTATCCGAAGCAGCAACCATCGCCGGAATTGTTCAGCGGCCCACCGCTTTTGACCCCACCCGTAATCCGGAGCGGTCGCAAGAACGCCGCAACCTTGTGCTTGGCGAAATGGTGCAGGCCGGCTTTATTACCGCGATGGAAGCCGATGCTGCGCGCCAGGTACCACTTGAGGACATACTCAACCCATCACTCCCGCGCAATGGCTGCACGTCTTCTTATGCGCCCTACTTTTGCGAATACGTGGTGCGCACACTGGCCAATGACCCGGTGTACGGCGCCACCGCCGGTGAACGCGAGGCATTGCTACGCCGCGGTGGGCTCACGATTCGGACGACCATGGAGCCGGTCGCCCAGCGCGGTGCCACCGATTCGGTCAATTCCTACATTCCGGCCAAAGATCCCAGCCAGCGCGCAGCCGCTATCACTCTGGTGCAGCCGGGCACCGGCAATATCATTGCGATGACGCAAAACCGAGTGTGGGGGTTGAAGGGCAAGGGCAAAACCACTTACAACTACAACGTTGATCAAGACATGGGTGGCACCATTGGCATGCAGGCCGGGTCCACGTTCAAGGTGTTCACCCTCGCCGAAGCTCTGGAGGCTGGCTTCTCACCCAGTGAAACGATCGACTCCCCCAACCCCAAGACGTTTAGCAATTTTGTGAACTGCACTGACGGTGAAGAGTTTGATCCGGTCACCGTGCGCAACTCTGGCTCTGCCGGCGTGCTCGACATGTGGCAGGCCACCGCATTTTCCACCAACACCTACTTCGTCACCCTGGCCGAACGCTACGGACTGTGCCGCCAGGCTGAGATCGCTGAAGCTATGGGAGTTAACCGAGCCAGTGGTGATCCGCTACTGCGGGTGCCCACCTTTTCCCTTGGCACCATGGAGGTTTCACCCCTGTCCATGGCCGGCGCGTACGCTGCTTTTGCTAATCACGGTGAATACTGCGATCCTCGCCCGGTGTTGGAGATCACCGATCGAAACGGGGATCAGGTGGCGGTGGCACCCCCGCGCTGCCGACAGGTGATTGACCGCGGCGTGGCCGACACCGTGACTGCAGTCTTGACCGGCGTCATCGACGGTCCACTGTCGGGTCGTACCGGTGCGGCCATGTCGCTCCCCGACCGCGCCGCCGCCGGGAAGACCGGATCTACCAACGAAAATGCCGCGATTTGGTTTGCTGGATTTACTCCCGACCTTGCCGGTGCGGTCTGGGTGGGTGACCCGCGCGGTGGATTCGCCTACCCCATGACCGACGTCACGATCAACGGGCAGTACTACTCCTATGTCACCGGTGGTCAGATTCCCGGACCCATTTGGCGAGAGTCGATGATGGCGGCCCTGTCGCGTTCGGCGCCCACTGACTTCCAACTGCAAAGCCCCTGGGGCGTAGGCGCGGTACGCAGCGTGACCGGCGGTAGCGTTTTCATTCCCACCCCCACCATTCCCCAGCTGCAGCGCGCGGGCGCACCTAGCAATATCGATTTCACCGCCCAAAATGCTGAGGGGACCTCGGTGAGTGTGAGTTGGGATGCCGGGGACTCAGATGGTTCACCCACACCGGTTCGGTATCGCGTATCGGTGCAGCCCGGTGACCAGGTGTGCGAGGTCACTGCCGCACCTCGTCGCATGTCCTGCATTATCGATGGACTCACCCCGGGTGAGACCTACTCGATTTCGGTGGTCGGCATTGATTCCACCGATGAACTTAGTGAGGCAAGTTCACCTCGCTCCTACACCGTGCCCGGTGGCATTGAGCCCACACCCGAACCCACACCCGAGCCCACACCCGAGCCCACACCCGAACCCACACCCGAACCTACCCCTGAACCCACACCCGAACCTACCCCTGAGCCCACACCGGAAGCGCCCGCAGACGTACCACTGGATGCCGCGCTTATGAAGATAAGGCTGCTTTAACCTGTGCTGCAACAAATCCACCGTCAGCACGGCCCTTCACTTTCGGTTGCACGATCTTCATCACCGCACCGATAGCCGCCGGGCCCGACCTACCTTCGGCAGCAACAGCGGCCACCGCCGCATTGACGATTTCACTGATCTGATCGGTGGTGAGTTGTTCGGGTAGGTATCCGGTAATAACCGCAAGTTCAGCGCGCTCAAGATCGGCGCGGTCGGTTGCACCGGCATTGTCGTAGGAGGTAGCAGCCTCGCGGCGCTTCTTCGCTTCGGTGGCGAGCACGTCAGTGACGTCGGCATCGGTGAGTTCTCGCACTGTCTTACCCGAGACTTCCGCATTGGTGACCGCTGTCAGCACCATCCGCACGGTTCCCAGCCTCACCTCGTCCTTATCTCGCATGGCCTGCGTGAGATCAGACTGCAGCCGTGCCTTCAATTCACTCATGTTCCCATCCTGTCATGCACATGACAGACTCCTGACGTGTCGGCCACGTCAACTCTGCCATCGCGCGCCCTCGTTGGAGCTTCGACGCTGGCGATAGCGGGAGCGGCGGGCCTTGCTTATGCGCGCTGGGAGGCAGCGAATTTTCAGCTGCGCCGAGTCACGATTTCCCCACTTCCCATCGGGCATGATCCGATCCGCGTGCTGCACCTATCCGACCTGCACCTCACCCCCGGGCGCCGACGTCTTCAAGAGTGGGTACGCGCACTGGCTGCGCTCTCTCCGGACCTTGTTGTGGTGACCGGCGACATCATGTCGCACGAAGATGCGGTTCCATTGGCCCTGCACGCGCTAGCACCACTTGAGGGAGTGCCATCGGTATTTGTGTTGGGCAGCAACGACTATTTTGCTCCCCGACCGGTTAATCCCCTGTCCTATTTTGCGGGACCGAGTACCTGGGACCCGCAGCGTCAGCAATTGCCGTGGGCCGACCTAATTACCGGTCTGCAAGCAGCCGGTTGGCACTACCTGGGCAATACAAGCGATTCCATCGAACTACCCCAGGGGCGCTTAGATCTGCGCGGCGTTGACGATCCGCACATCGAACGCGATGACTATGCAAGCGTGAGTGGCGCGGTTGATCACCTCACTTTCGGCATAACACACGCGCCCTATCGTCGGGTGCTTGATGCGATGTCGACCGATGGCGTCAACCTGGTGCTGGCCGGGCACACCCACGGCGGGCAGTTGCGGGTTCCCGGTGTTGGCGCGCTGGTGACCAACTGCGATATCGACCGGGCGCGGGCCCGCGGGGCATCTCGATACGGAACTGCCCACCTGCATGTGTCAGCCGGTTTGGGCACTTCACCCTTCGCACCATTCCGGTTTGCCTGCCCACCCGAGGCCACACTGCTAACGCTGACAGCCTCCGGCTAGACTGCCACGGCACTTCGGGGTGTGGCGCAGCTTGGTAGCGCGCTTCGTTCGGGACGAAGAGGTCGTGGGTTCGAATCCCGCCACCCCGACACCATGCTGTTCGTGGCGCTGCTGCTCATCAGCGGGAGCGCCACGGGGGTCAAACGAAAAGTTCTGCGATCTGAATCGCGTTGAGCGCTGCCCCTTTTCGCAGATTGTCATTGCTCACGAACATGGCCAAGCCACGCCCATCGGGGACGCCGGGATCTGGACGCAGTCGGCCGACAAAACTGGGATCAGCACCGGCGGCCATCAGCGGTGTGGGTACCTCGGTGACGACGACACCCGGTGCGCCCGCCAAGATCTCCGCCGCCTGCCGTATCGACAGTGGCCGGGCGAACTCTGCGTTGATGGACAGGGAATGTCCGGTGAACACCGGCACGCGCACGCAGGTGCCGGAAACGGCCAGGTCAGGAATATCGAGGATCTTGCGACTTTCATTGCGCAGCTTCTTTTCCTCATCGGTCTCATTCATTCCATCATCAACGATCGAGCCGGCAAGTGGCAGCACATTGAAACCGATGGGCGCAACGTATTTATTGGGCGAAGGGAATTCAACAGCGTCTCCGCTATGCACAAGTGCCGTTGCGTCGTCGGAAACCGCGGCGCGAATTTGTTCGTCGAGTTCGCGCACGCCAGCAAGACCCGAGCCGGACACCGCCTGATAGCTGCTGATGACGAGCCGCTGCAGCCCGGCCGCGCGGTGCAGCGGCATCAGTACCGGCATCGCGGCCATCGTGGTGCAGTTCGGATTGGCGATGATGCCCTTGGGCCGCAGGAGGGCGGCCTCGGGGTTGACCTCGCTGACCACGAGGGGCACATCTGGATCCATGCGCCAGGCTGAGGAGTTATCGATCACGATGGCTCCGGCTGCGGCAAACCGCGGAGCGTGCTCCGAAGAGGTGGAGGCACCGGCGGAAAACAGGGCGATATCAATGCCGGAGAGGTCGGCGGTGGCCGTATCTTCAACCACGATCTCACCCCCGGCCCAGGGCAGCATGGTGCCGGCCGATCGCGTTGAAGCGAAGAAGCGAATGTTGTCTAGCGGAAAGTTTCGTTCCTGCAGGAGTTTGCGCATCACCGCACCTACCTGACCGGTGGCGCCCACCACGGCGAGGGTGGTCATCGGCCCGTTCCCGCATAAACCACAGCTTCGCCATCGGCATCGAGACCGAACGCGGTGTGCAGTGCGCGTACCGCATCCCCAGCCACACCGGCGCGCGTCACGATCGAGATTCGAATCTCTGATGTGGAGATCATTTCCACGTTGACACCGGCTTCGGCGAGGGATGAAAAGAAGGTTGCCGATACACCCGGGTGTGAACGCATACCAGCGCCCACGAGCGAAATCTTGGCGATGTCGTCGTCAAAGAGCAAGTTCGTAAAGCCGATGGCCGACCGCACATTTTCCAGCGCAGCCAAAGCTTTTGCCGCTGACCCCTGCGGGCAGGTAAAGGTGACATCGGTGCGACCGGTGGATTCAGCAGAGACGTTCTGCACGATCATGTCGATGTTGATGCTGTCCGCAGCGAGGGCGGTGAAGATGGCGGCAGCTTCGCCCGGGCGGTCGGGTACACCCACGACGGTGATCTTGGCATCGTTGGTATCTGCAACCGTGCCAGAAATGATGGGCTGTTCCACGGGGGTGCCTCCTTGGGCGGCAGTTCCTTGTGCGATGTGATCTTGCTGGGCTTGGTCGGACAGCACCCACGTGCCCTGGCGGGCAGAAAAAGATGAACGCACGTGGATGGGCAGGTTGAAGCGGCGGGCGTATTCCACACTGCGTAGATGCAGCACCTTGGCTCCGGCGGCAGCGAGCTCGAGCATCTCTTCATACGTCACCGAAGACAATCGGCGGGCGCGGGGCACGATACGCGGATCTGCAGTGAACACCCCATCCACGTCGGTGTAGATCTCGCACACGTCGGCCTCAAGTGCGGCCGCGAGCGCAACGGCGGTGGTGTCGGTACCCCCGCGTCCCAGGGTGGTGATGTCTTTGGTGTCGTGAGCCACGCCTTGGAAGCCGGCCACGATAGGGATGGCCCTGTCGTCGAGGGCGGCCCGGATGCGACCGGGGGTGACGTTAACGATGCGGGCGGCGCCATGTGCTGAGTCGGTGATCATGCCGGCTTGGGAGCCGGTGTAGGAACGCGCCTCGGCGCCAAGATCATGAATCGCCATAGCGAGCACGGCCATCGAGATGCGTTCACCGGCGGTGAGCAGCATGTCCAGTTCGCGGGCAGCCGGAGCCGGGGAGACCTGCTCGGCGAGGTCGATGAGATCATCAGTGGTGTCTCCCATGGCAGAGACGACCACCACCACCTCGTGCCCTGCTTCGTGGGTGTCCACGATGCGCCGAGCGACGCGCTTAATGCTGTCGGCATCAGCGACGGAGGACCCGCCGAACTTTTGCACGATAAGACTCACGGCCGCATTCTAGCCCGCGATCTTGTCAGCCAATCTGGTGCTAGTCCACCCGGCGGCGACCGGCGAAGGCACGACCGAGGGTGACCTCGTCGGCATATTCAAGATCGCCACCCACCGGCAGGCCACTGGCCAAGCGGCTGACGGTCAACCCCAGCGGGTTCAATGCGCGGGCCAGGTACGTGGCGGTCGCCTCACCCTCCAGATTGGGATCGGTGGCAATGATGACCTCTTCGATCGCGCCGTCGCTGAGTCGCTGCATGAGTTCGCGCACCCGCAACTGCTCGGGGCCGATCCCGTCGATGGGGCTGATGGCGCCACCGAGCACGTGATAGCGACCGCGGTACTCCCCGGTGCGTTCAATGGCAATCACATCGCGCGACTCTTCCACCACGCAGAGCATGCTCGGATCTCGTCGCGGGTCTCGGCAGATGCGGCAAATGTCTTCCTCAGACACGTTGCCGCACTGTTCACAAAACTTCACCCGCTCTTGCACTTCAAGCAGGGTGTTGGCCAGGCGTTTAACGTCTTCTTCCTCCGCTTGGAGCAGGTAAAAGGCAATCCGCTGTGCACTTTTAGGGCCGATTCCGGGTAGTTGCCCGAGTTCGTCAATGAGGTCAGCCAGAACACCCTCATACACGGTCAGCCCTGCTCAATCTCACCGATGACGGTGGCTCCGAGTTCGGCGATAGCCAAAGACTCGCCAACGAGCGAGGCGTCCTCGGCATCGTCATCGGTCAGGCTTGGTGTGTCGGCTTCAACGGCGGGTACGCCCGGTGATGTGGGATCTGCTTTACTCCCGCCACCTCCACCGGTTCCGATCGGCACCACATCAACGCTGACGGAGGCATGCATCGTCGTTTGCACGGCGCGTTGCATGAGTTCGTCGTGGCGAGCTGAACGAATGTTGTTGAGTTTGCCGATATCGGCCACTCCCACGGCCAGTACCGCGTCGTCGACGGACAGGGGCTGGGCATCGGAAAAAGCCATCCAAGCGATGCGACGCTCGGCCTTCAACGCCTCCAGAATCGCGGGCCACATGATGACAACGTCGGCCAGGGTGACCGCACCGCTTGCTACCGTCGCTGGCTCTGTTTTCGCTGGCTCTGTTTTCGCTGGCGCCGGCGCCGTGCTCGGCGCAACGCTGGACAGCTTCGGTGGTGCCGGCGTTTCGATCGGGCGCGGTGGCGCTTTCGGCGCTGGTGGGGTGGGCGCCGCCGACAACGACGGCAGCAGCAATCGCGCGGCGAGGAGTTCCAATTGCAGCCGAGGTGCCGTGGCGCCACGTAGATCAGACAGAGCAGAACTGACCAGGTCAGCAGCTGCAGAAAGTTGCGGCAGGTTAAAGCGCGTCGCTTGCTCTCGCATCTGCTCGATCTCGGCCTCGGGTGCATCCAGGAGCGGCTGGGCCTGCTCCCACGACATCGCCGAAATGACGATCAGATCGCGTAAACGCTGGAGCAGGTCGGTGGCGAAACGACGTGGATCGTGCCCGGCACTGATCACCGCATCCACGGTGCCTAGGAGGGCGGCACCATCACTGTCGGCAAGTGCTGCCATGGCCGCATCGACCAGCGCCACATCGGTGACACCCAATTGGGCGACCGCGTCTGGGTAGGTGATGCCGTCGATGGAACCTGCCACCAATTGGCCGAGCACCGAGAGGGCATCGCGCACACTGCCCGCACCCATGCGTGCCACGAGCGCGAGCGCGTCTGGGTCGGCGGTAATTCCTTCTGCGGCACATACATTTTCTAGGTGCGCCTGCAAAGTTTTGGTGGGCACGAGCCGAAACGTGTAGTGATGCGTGCGTGATCGAATGGTGGGCAGCACCTTGTCTGCCTCGGTGGTGGCAAAAATGAACCGCACGTGCTCAGGGGGTTCCTCCACCAACTTCAACAAGGCATTGAATCCTGCTGTGGTGACCATGTGTGCCTCGTCGATGATGTACACCTTGTAGCGGGAGGAGACCGGTGCAAACATCGCGCGTTCTCGAAGATCGCGGGTGTCATCAACTCCGCCGTGGCTGGCGGCATCTAGTTCGATCACGTCAAGGGAACCCGGCCCATTGGGGGCAAGCTCGACACAGCTGATGCAGGTGCCGCACGGTTCAGGGGTGGGGCCCTGTTCGCAGTTGAGAGAGCGAGCCAGGATGCGTGCTGTTGATGTTTTGCCACACCCCCGCGGGCCGGACAATAGATAGGCGTGATGCACGCGGTCGTTGGCGAGGGCGCGAGCGAGGGGCTGGGTGACGTGTTCTTGACCCACAACCTCACTCAGCCGGCCCGGCCGATAAGTGCGGTAGAGAGCCAGGGACATAACGGCCACCCTAACGCCCAGGTCCTACCACCTGTGACTACTCACCCGCTAGCCTGCAGGGCACCCAAAAGGACTCAGCCACCCAGTTGGTGGCGCCGTTGATGTAGGGACCCCCCGCGCACCCGCTAGAGCTCGCTTACCCTTGCTGCCTTCCGGCCCTGGGGGAGTTGGGCGAGATTGCGCCGCACGAGGGGTCAGTGCAAAAGCATAGGCGGCTTCACAACAGCGTTGGCGGCCCACCCCAAAGGAGTAAGCCGCCAACCACGGCGGAGGATACGGGATTCGAACCCGTGAGGGGTTGCCCCCAACACGCTTTCCAAGCGTGCGCCCTAGGCCACTAGGCGAATCCTCCGCCGGCAAGGCTACCCGTGCGTTGGCACCGGTTGATGTCCGGCCGCGTCTACACCGATTCCACTCGACATCACACTTAGACTGAGCACAGATTTTTTGCCCATCACACCCTCATTCACCGCAGCCCTGCTGGAGGCATCACCACATGAGCACAACGCCCACCGGACCCCGCGCTGCCAGCCGACATCGGCGGCGGCGGAATCCGGCAACATCGATCGTGCTGGTCGTGGTGGGCATGGTGGTGTTGTTCGCAGCCGGTTTCGGGCTCTCCGTC
Organism: Candidatus Nanopelagicales bacterium; assembly: GCA_018609125.1. GTDB lineage: Bacteria > Actinomycetota > Actinomycetes > S36-B12 > S36-B12 > M55B157. The sequence goes on from JABAYF010000002.1 coordinate 74,927, forward strand.
ATCATCCGCGGTGCCGCATCAGACACCGATGCCAACGGTGGTGGCGGCGGTGGTGGCGGTGGTACTTCTTCACCGAGCCCCACCCCGCTGCCGTGTGTCACGGTCACCGTCACCCCCGGTGCCGGGCTGCCCAATCCTTCCTCGGTGACCACCAACATTTTCAATGGCACCGACCGAGCCGGGCTCGCCGCCACCACGGCTGAAGACCTGCAGACCCGCGGCTTCATCATTGGCACGATCGATAACGATCCCCTGGGTCGAGCGGTGAGTGCCACCGCCGAGATCCGACATGGCCCGGCTGGCCTGGCTGCTGCCCAACTCATGACCTACTACGTTCCGGGTGCAGTTTTGGTCGATGACGCCCGCACCGATGCCACGATCGATACTGTGCTCGGACAGGCATTCACCACGGTGGCCTCACAGGCTGAGGTGGATGCCGCGCTCCTTGCCCCATCGCCCTCGGCGTCTGGCCCGGGCTGCCCTAGCCCCACCGGTTCGGTGCCCGATCCCAGTATTGAGCCAACGGGCACCATTCCCTCGGCATAAGTTCCCTCCTACGCCGCGATCGAAAGGATCCCCATGCTGCGAGCCGGTGTAGATCTTGGCGGCACCAAGATTCAAGTTGCCATCTTGGATCCCAATCTCGATGTGGTGGGCCAGTGCCGAGTTCCCACCCCGCAGGACCACGGCAGCAACGGTGTTCTCGACGCCATGATTGGCGCTGTTGGTACCGCGCTCACCGCTGCCAACGCCACCGCCGATCAACTCATCGGTGTCGGCGTCGGTGCTCCCGGACAAATTGACAAGGCCGCTGGCACGCTCAGTCACGCCATCAACCTGCCCGACTGGATGGGCACCGTTGAGGTCTCCTCGGTGATGCGCACGGCGCTGGGCGTTCCCATTGAACTTGCCAACGACGTGCAGGTGGGGGTGATGGCCGAGTCACGCCTGGGGGCGGGACGTCCCTATGACTCCATGCTCGGTGTGTTTTGTGGCACCGGCGTTGGCGGTGGTGTTGTGATGCACGACACCCTTTGGTTGGGTCGTGGAGCGGCCGGCGAAGTTGGGCACATGGTGGTCGAACCTGATGGAGCAAAGTGCACGTGCGGGCGACGCGGCTGCCTGGAGGCCTATGCCGGTCGCGCCGCCATGGAGATTGAGGCACGCCACCGGGTGAAGCACGGTCACAAGACCGACCTGTTCGACATCATGGAACACAAGGGCCGCACCCGCTTGGCCAGTGGTGTGTGGGCAAAAGCTTTGGCGCACGACGACAAAATGGCGACCCGGCTCATCAAGCGAGCCGAGTGGGCCCTGGGCCTGGCCATCGCCAGCGCGGTGAACCTGCTCGACATCGAAGCGGTCATCATCGGCGGCGGTCTCGGTTGTCGCCTCGGTGCACCCTTTGTTGATCGCATCCGCGAACAAATGATGCCCCACCTCGTGCTGCCCGAACGTCCACCGCAGGTGCTCGTTGCCGCCCTCGGCGATCTCGGCGGAGCCACCGGCGCAGCGCTGCTCGTTGAGCACACTGTGGCGCCCACGGAACAGCTAGGCGCTGTTTTGGACCCCGACGCTTAGGCTGCACCCATGAATGTTGCCGCACTCACCCGCCGCCAGATGCCATCTCGATGGTCATGGGCTTCGAAGAATTCCACCCTGAGCATCGCCTCGCGCGGATCGGTGTTGAGTATCGCCTCAATTGGTTCATCGGGATCAATCCTGAGCATTGGTTCCTCGGCGTCAATCGGCAGCATCGGTTCCTTCGCGAGTTTGGGCAGCATCATGTCCTTCGCCTCTCGCTTTTCGGTCATGTCTTCGCGAAGCGCCTGGGCCATGCTGTCACCTCGTGGTCGCGGGGTGTCGACTGTTACCGATGCGGCACAATAGATTTATGGCTTCTCCGGAATCCCAGATTCGTGCGTGCCCTGCATGTGCAGCAAAAAATCGGCTGCCCCAATGAACATGCCGGCCGGTTGGTATGCCGACCCCTTCACCGATCATCTCCAGCGCTACTGGACCGGGGACTCCTGGACCAAAGAAACCCGACCGCTTGCACCGGAACCAACCCCGGCCGAGGCGCCACCTGTCACCACCGATGGCCAACCCGTCGTGGTGCGCGACTATCTCGTGGTTTCTATCCTTACCTTGATTTTTTGCTTTTGGCCGCTGGCAATTCCGGCGGTGTACTTCGCTGCCCGTGCGAACTCAGCCAAAAGTAAAGGTGATCTGGCTGTTGCGGTGCGATATAGCGAGCGGGCGCGCCTGTTCATCATGCTCTCACTCGTTGGGGGTGCCCTGGTTGCTCTTTATTTGGGTTTCGTGGTCTTCACCCAAGGCACCGACGGGCTCGGATTACTCGGCGAGGTAACGTAGTAATCCGTGGTCAGTCGTCCACGACACGTCCACGTCAGGAGAAGTTCGTGCACTTGCCCAGCTTTGCGGCCATTGGCGCTGCCTCCCTCATCGCCGTAACCGGGCTCACCGCGTGCTCCTCCGGTGACGATGGTGCCGCTTCTGGCAACGTAGATTGCGCCGCCGCCAACGAGGCCATTTTGAATTACAGCACCGCATTGGCCGAGTTCGTGCAGGGCCTCACCGAGGAGAATCCCGACATGGCTCGTGCGGGCGCCGACGCATTCTTGACCGCGGCAACCCAAATCCCACGCGCACTTCCCGGCGTTCCCGCCGCCGCAGAATCTTTCGTCACGGTGTCTGAAGATGCTAGCCGGTTGATCAACAACGCTCTCAACGATGGCGTGAGTGGTGAAGAAATCCTCGACGAGTTGAACGTATTGTTTAACTCTGAGGAATTCAGTACCGGCGGCGACGCGGTCGATGACTACTTCCGCACCCAGTGCCCCGACGAAGCAAACCCGAGCTAGCGCCAAGACACACATCGCGATGTAGCCGCGCACCTTGCAAGTCGATCTTGACGACTGCGAGACACCAATGGTGCTCAATGTTGAACTGCTGTGCGAGAAATACCTCACCTAGGAATAAAGGTGGTCCCCGTCAATACGGGTGAGAGAAAGGACTTACACACTGCGGCGATATTGGCCGCCCACTTCGAAGAATGCCTCGGTGATTTGCCCAAGCGAACAGTGCCGCACTGCGCTCATCAGGGCCGCAAAAACATTGCCACCGGTGAGCGCTACCTGCTTAAGGTGGGCGAGTTCCCGTTGCGCATCAACAGCGTGTTCCTGCTGAAACGCCACGAGCCGATCTAATTGGGACTGCCGTTGCGTTTCGGTACCGCGAGCGAGTGACTGTGGTTGATCAGTCACCCGTGATGGGCCAGGGTTAAGAAACGTATTCACACCGACGATGGGAATGGAACCATCATGTTTACCGTGTTCGTATCGCATTGATTCATCTTGAATCTTGCCGCGCTGATAGCCGGTCTCCATCGCGCCAAGAACCCCACCGCGATCCGCCATGCGATCAAACTCGGCTAGGACAGCCTGCTCAACAAGGTCGGTCAACTCCTGCACAATGAAGGAACCCTGAAGGGAGTTTTCATTGAGCAGCAGACCCCATTCGGAGTCAATGATCATCTGAATTGCCAGGGCACGGCGCACTGATTCAGCCGTGGGTGTGGTGACCGCCTCGTCATATGCGTTGGTGTGCAGTGAGTTCGCGTTGTCATAAAAAGCGCATAGCGCCTGCAATGTGGTGCGAATGTCGTTGAAGTCCATCTCTTGGGCGTGCAGCGAACGCCCAGAAGTCTGAATGTGATACTTCAGCTGTTGAGAGCGAGAATCTGCTTCGTACACATCGCGCATCGCTAGCGCCCAGATGCGTCGAGCCACCCGACCAATGACGGTGTACTCAATGTCCATGCCATTGGAGAAAAAGAAGGAGAGGTTGGGCGCGAAGTCATCCACCTGCATGCCACGAGCAAGATAGGCCTCCACATACGTGAAGCCATTGGCCAGGGTGAAAGCAAGCTGGCTAATCGGGTTCGCGCCTGCCTCGGCAATATGGTAGCCGCTGATCGACACCGAATAGAAGTTGCGCACCTCGTGATCAATGAACCACTGTTGAATATCTGCCATGCAGCGCAATGAAAATTCGGTGGAGAAGAGGCAGGTGTTCTGCCCCTGATCCTCCTTCAAAATATCGGCCTGCACTGTGCCGCGCAGCACGCTGAGTGTGTGCCGGGAAATCTCCGCGGCCTCCACTGCGTCTGGTGACCGGCCATGTTGTGTGGCAAATGAATCAAGTTGGGCGTCGATTGCTGTGTTGAAATACATCGCCAAAATTGCCGGTGCCGGGCCATTGATGGTCATCGACACCGATGTGTTCGGGGCGCACAGGTCGAAACCCGCGTACACCTGCTTCATGTCGACAAGCGTGGCCACGCTCACCCCAGAGGTGCCGACCTTGCCGTAGATATCGGGTTGGCGGGCCGGATCGCGGCCGTAGAGGGTGACCGAATCGAATGCGGTCGACAGGCGCACCGCGGGTTGACCCGCACTAAGTAAATGAAACCGAGCGTTCGTGTGCGCTGGGTCTCCTTCTCCGGCAAACATGCGCGCTGGGGATTCTCCCGTTCGCTTCAGCGGAAAAACACCGGCGGTATACGGGAAATAACCCGGCAGGTTTTCATCGCGCAGAAAACGCAGGATGGCCCCGGGTTCATCGTCGGGGGGCAATGACACGCGCGATATTTCACTGTCACTTTGGGTCCTGCGCTTTAGGGGCGCTTGAACATCGCGCCCCCGGATCGGATAGGTGAGTTCATCAGCTTCGTACCTCGCCCGGGTGGTCGGCCATTCGTCGAGTTGCTTGAGCACACCCGGTGCCAATAGTGACTGCACATCCTCAGCCAAAGTGTTGGCTGCTTGGGCTGCGGTGTCTTGACTCGCCTCGGTTAACTGTACGGCCGCGCTCCTGAGTGCTGTCCAGTCACGCACGCGGTCAATCTGTTCAGCCGTTTCATCGTGATACGCGCGCACAGCGGCACTAATTTGCGCCAGGTGACGTTCACTCCCACGCGGAATAACCACGTGCTGCGGTGCTTTGTGCGTTTGCAGAGTTGGCATCGGGAGTGCATCGAGTCCGTGTTCGGTGAGCCGCATGATGAGATCGATCGCAAGTCGGTCTACGCCGGCGTCGGCGAAATGTGCGGCCGAGGTAAGAAAGACCGGCATCTGCTCCCAGGTTGCAGCGAAGTCTCCTCGGTTGCGCAGCACCTGGCGGGCAACATCGCGTCGAGCGTCATCTGCCCCTCGGCGTTCAGATTTGTTGATTGCCACGACATCGGCGAAATCAAGCATGTCGATTTTCTCCAACTGTGACGGCGCACCAAACTCAGGGGTCATCACATATAGCGCCACGTCGCAGTGACCCACAATGGAGGTATCGGCTTGGCCCATGCCTGGTGTTTCAATGATCACGAGGTCATAGCCGGCTGCTGCACAGGACTTCACCATGTCGTTGATGCCTGGTGGCAACCCCGAACCCGCATCGCGCATGGCCAGTGACCGGAAAAAAACAACATCCGGGTCGATGGAGTTCATTCGAATGCGATCACCAAGCAGCGCACCACCACCCCGACGGCGGGTCGGATCGAACGCCAAAACTGCAATCCGCACCTTGTCTTCCCCGTGTCGCCGGAACCGGCGGATCAATTCATCGGTGAGCGAGGACTTCCCCGATCCTCCGGTGCCCGTGATACCCAGTACGGGCACCCGAGGGGGGTCGTCGGTGCGCAACCGTGCGACGAGGTCGTCGTCGGGTGAGTTCTCGATCAGCGTGATCATACGAGCCAGGTCAGCGACACAACCCGCACGCAGCCCTTCCCAGGATGGCTTGTCTTCGGTGAGATCAACATCGCACTCACGGATAAGCTCGTTTATCATTGCCGCCAGCCCCAGGGATTGGCCCTCTTCCGGTGAAAAGATGCGCACACCGATGCTGGCTAACTCGCTGATCTCTGCGGGGATGATGACGCCCCCGCCACCGCCATAGATGCGAATGTGAGAACCACCGTGAACGTTGAGTTGTTCTCGCAGGTATGCGAAATACTCCAGGTGCCCACCCTGGTAGGAAGAGATGGCCACACCCTGTACGTCTTCACTAATCGCCGCTGCCACTACGTCAGCAACACTGCGGTCGTGACCGAGGTGGATCACTTCTGCGCCCTGGCTCTGCAGGAGGCGGCGCATGATGTTGATCGCGGCATCGTGGCCGTCAAATAGGCTCGCGGCCGTCACGAAACGCACCGGATGATGCGGAACGTGCAGTACGGGAGTCCCCATCTTTTGATCCTAGGCAATCAAGGAGACACCCGCACGGCGCTATGCCAAACTGACGTTCCCCGAATTGGAGCGTGGTATATGCAAAATAGAGCCTGGACGACGACTGTCGCTATGGGTCTTGGTCTTACCTTGATTGCTGCATTGCCCGCGGCTGCGGTGCAAAGTTCTGGCACTACCCAACCGGATGTAGCGGTCACCGGCGACGTTGCACCCGGGGTGAGCAAGCTCTACGTTCAACAATCGCGCACGGCAACGGCCGAACGTATTCGTGGTGCGCGCTACGAAGTGAAGTTGCGCGGCGTTGACCCCACTACCCTGTGGTTCGCTGATCGACCCGATCGAAGCGCGGGGTCGCAGAGCACCCGCTCCTTCATCAATACCTGGGCCAGTCTCGGTTTCGCCAGTGACCCGCCCAATGCGGTCATTCAATTCGGTGAAAACGAAGGGGTCGCGGTGGAGCTAAAGAGGCCCCGTTATAACGCGACCAAGCAGGTTTTGCGCTACACCGCCGTGGTCATTGATCAACAAACACCGCGCTTGCCGAAGAAGCTTGCCAATGTGTCTGTATTCATTGATGACGCGGGCCTGGAGTATGCAACCGCTACTTTTCAGATCTCCAATTGGCAACCAGGACAGCAAGTTTCAATTGATCTCACCCAGGCACTAGGTGCAGTTGCTTTTTCTTCCGGAGAATTCCCAACGGTGTCTGGTATCTCGATCATTGGTGAAGATGGACCGATACCGCTCACCGAATTCCGGATGACCGAGGCCTCTTTGATCTTGCAATCTTCAGCTTCTGAATCCGCCGAAGCGATCGAGGCACAGGTGATGCTGTCCCTCTCCGCCGAATCAGATACCCAATCGTTCTACCTGTCAAACCGCTCTGACCCCGGGGTTGAAATCTCGTTCGCACTGGGCACTTCTGTGCCGCAAACAGTGAACAACTCACTCACGCTATTTTCATGGGAAAATAATTAGATGCGCGCTCTTGCTGCCGGTGTTGCCGCCGGATCGTTGATCGGCGGCTACGCCGTGGCCCGCTACACGAAACGTCGTGAACTAGGTGGCGTCGTGCTCGCTGCTGGCGGGGCTACCTGCGGGGTGATGTGGTGGCGCGTGGCTGGTCCCGTGCCTGCCGCGCTCTCCCTCGCGGTCTATCTCGGGGCCTTCGGTGGCTCGCACCCACTGGCCAAGAAAATGGGGGCCTGGCCATCGGTGCTGAGCGCGGCAGCCACCACGGCTATGAGTACCTACGCGTTATCGGCGCCGCGCTCGACCACGTAATCTCCCAACTGGTCAAGGACCTCCTGCGGAATGCGAATGGGCCGGCCAGACTCAGCATCAATGACGGCTAGTTTTGTTACTGCGGTGGCTGCGACCACACCGTTTTCGTCGTGGATGACGTAGTTGATGTCGTAGGAAGACCGACCCAGCCGAGACACCCACAGATCAATGCGCAGCGGCTCGCGCGCATACCCCAACGGTTTCACGTAGCGCAGGTTGTGATCAACCACAATCTGGCTGTAACCCCGGCCAAAGACCAGACTCACGTCTTCGATCAAACCCACCCGTGCTTCTTGGAGATAGTCCAGGTAGATCACATTATTCACATGCCCGAGCGGGTCAAGATCGGAAAATCGACGGTACACCGCAACAGATTTCATGGCCATCGGCTAGGACCAATCGGGGTTGAGCGGTTGGGGTCGCGGGTCAATCAGGTGGGGTGAATCGCGCCGATGCACCAGGAAGGTGCGCTTAAACGAACACACTTCCTCTCCGTTTTGGTTCAAGGTTCGGGTTTTCACCGTGACGATGCCGGCATGTGGGCGTGAACTCGACGGACGCACCCCCAGCACTAGCGACTCCGACCACAACGTGTCACCGGCAAACACAGGATGGGTCATGCGCACTTCATCCCAGCCAAGATTCGCGACACCATTTTGAGTGAGGTCGGTGACACTTTGCCCGGATGCGATCGCCAGGGTGAGTGGAGAGACGATGAGTGGTCTACCAAACTCGGTGAGCTTGCCGTACTCCACATTGAAGTGCAGTTCGCTGGTGTTCATGGTGAGCAGGGTGAACCAGGTGTTGTCGTCCTGGGTGACCGTGCGACCGAGCGGATGACGATAGATCGCACCCTCCTGAAAGTCCTCGAAGAAGCGACCTTTCCAACCGTCCACCTCGTACGCATCAGAACTCATCTGGGCCTGCCTCGACGTTGAAGTAATTTTCCTTGATCCTAGGCAGCGCGCCTAGATGTTGCGGTGGTCAACACGCGTCATGCGCGGGCCGCGTCGGGGCATGTCCTTGAAGCGAGTGAGTTCCAGTAAGCGAACGACGCGTTGGCGGTGAGGGCGAAAGGGCTCGAGGAGTTCCAGCATGTCGGCGTCGGTGCCGTCGAGTCGTCCGGTGAATGCCCAGGTAATTACTCTCCCCAGGTGGTAGTCACCCACCGAGACTGCATCGGTGTCACCCAGGGCCGTCTTAGCGATTTCTGCAGATGTCCACGCCCCGATGCCACGAATAGCCTGCAGTCTTATGTAAGCGTCAGTGCGATTCATCGTGATAGCTTCTTCGATCCGCGATGCGTATCGCGCCGCATTCACGATCGTTCGTGAACGTTGGGGGTCGACTCCGGCCCGATGCCATTCCCATGAGGGAATCTGGCGCCATTCATCGGCGCTCGGTGGCACGTACATGCCATCGGGTGCCGGCCCAGGTGCTGGGGTGCCGAACTTCTTCAGCAGCCGATTGCGTGCGGCAATCGCGTCTAATCCCACCACCTTTTGTTCCAGCACGGCGAACACCAGTGCTTCGAACACACACTGGGTGCTCGGCACGCGAAGGTGTGCGTACCGCCGATAGGCATCGCGGAGGCTGTCGCTATTCCTGGTCAGTTCAGCCAACGGATCTTCGCGAACCTCATCGGTGCTATGTCCGAGCAGTTGGGGAACATTGTGTAGCTGCCAGGTGGCGCCCGCTCCCCACGCGCGAGCATCCACGGTGTGTTCATCCACCTGATGCAGGTGCAAGGTGACCGGACCATCAGGTGTGTGGGCGGTGCGCCACATATGCGCGTCCACTACCCGATACACCGGGTCGTAGCGGCCTCGATTGAGAACTGACAACGTGTGCGCGGCATTGATGGGTGTGGGTGAGCTCCAATGTCGCACTCCCTGGGTCACCCCCGCATTGTTTCAGTCGGTGGTTTGACTCCTTACCCAGGTGACATTTGATGAAATCACCGGTGGTGCTGGCGCTATCGCGATGCTCCGGGAGGCAAAAGAGTCAGTGCTGCGTGCTTTTTAGTCAGTTATTCGTGCCGGTTGCAATACCGAGTTCGCGCGCTAGGTCACGTGCACCATGACGATTTACGGTGCCGGTCTGTCGATAGAAGCCGATGAGATCACTGCGCACGGTGGATTGGCTGTAATCAAGAGCCCGAGCGATCTGGGCATAGGTCATACCCGACGCTTGCAGGCGAAATACCTGCAACTGCCTGGTGGTCAACCCTTTTTCTCGACCCCAGGCAATCAAATCCACCGCTGGCTGGTCCGCATTTTCACTCCGCTTGGACACCGATGGGGATGAGCCAAATAGTTGTTGACTGACTGATAGATACATGCCGCATAGATCGGCGAGTTGATTGAGCAAGCGCACTGACCGCGAGGGCACCGAAACACTTTCCTTGAATGTCATGCACAGCGCGCCGAGTAGGCCCGCCTGCGATTGCATTCGAGCAACCATCCACTCAATGCCGATGCGGGCGTCGAACAGTGGCAGGGCGCTTGGGTCGGGTGTGCTGATTTCATGGGTGGAACGCAGGCGTGGTTCGGCACGTAAAAGCGCATGAGCCACACCATGATCAGAGAATAGGTTGACTGGTTCATCTGTTTCGTCTATTGGCTGATATGGACCAAATGAGGCGAGTCGGGCAATCTCACCACTGCTATCAGCTGAGATCAAGGTGGTGGCAATCGCCATCTCCGGCCAACCAATCGATAGCGTGAGATAGCGCACAATGTCTGCTGGCAATGGCTTTTGGGCGAGAAACTGAATGACTCGCGGCAGTACAGCGCCTGGATTTACCGCGCTATTTTCCGGCTGGAAACTTGCTCCCGCACCGGGCATTTCGTTGTGTTCATTCATTGCGTCCCCCCCGAATTTCCGGGAAATCATGGTGCTTGTGTAGAGGTTGTTCAACTTTACTGAACACTGAAGTTAGCGGATGTCTTCATGATTTTCTCAAAAGTTGTCAAAGAGATGTCTCGCAACTTCACTTGGAATCTGTGACCGAGGATTGCGTTTTCGCGGGGGAATTGGGCAAACCAAAAGTCCGACAAAAGGTACCGCGGTCTCCCCTTGCCTTGTACGTCACACCACATATGCGGCACCGCCGTATCGTTGCCCAATCGCAGACTGGCTAGGTTAAGCCTGTGAGTATGTTGAGCCCCAGAGCGAGCGTCTACGACGCCGGGGCATTGCCCGCCTTGACTGAAGAAGTGGAACTCACGCAGGCATTGATTCGTAATGCTTGCGTGAATGATGGTGGCACCAACGTCAGTGAATTACCCAATGCGGACTTGATGTTGGCCATTCTTGATGGAACAACTGCCGATATTGAATATTTCGATGCGGCCCCAGGGCGACGCTCAGTCATCGCTCGACTTCCCGGCACCGACTCGACGGCACCGACACTGATGTTGCTTGGCCATACCGATGTTGTACCGGCGAATCCTGATGCGTGGCAGCGGGATCCCTTCGGCGGTGAGGTTGTTGATGGTTTCCTTTGGGGGCGTGGTTCCCTGGACATGCTCAGTTACGTGGCGACCATGTCGCTGGCCTTTCGAGACTATGCAGCCCAAGGAATTCATCGTGGCGGTGATGTTGTTCTTGCCCTGGTGGCCGATGAGGAAGCACTGGGATCCCAGGGCATGGGTTGGCTTCAAGAGCATGAACCTGACGCTGTGACGGCACAGTGGGTGGTCACTGAATCCGGTGGTATCCCAAGCGGTACGCCAGCCGATCGGAGATTGGGTGTCTTGACTGCTGAGAAGGGCGCATGGCGGATGGCAATTACCGTGCGCAGCGCTGGAGGACATGGCTCAATGCCACCGATCTCAGCAAGTGCTCTGGAGAAGGCTGCCGAGGTGATTGTCAGACTGCGAAAGCACCAACCACAAATCGTGGTGACCGAAGAGTGGCACACATACGTGCATGCGGCCTGGGATCAATCCGTTCACGAAGCGCTAACGAATCCGAGCACCGTTGATTTAGTAGTGGACTTGTTGCCGGAGTCCGCGGCACGGACGGTAAGTGCACTGACCCGAATGACGATCGTACCTACCACCGTCGAGACATCAGGTTCTTTGAATGTGGTTGCTGATACAGCCAGAATCAACCTCGACGTCCGGACACTGCCGGGACAAGATCGCGTCGATGTCCTGAACGAAATCAATGCAGCCCTAGGTGACCTGTTCGAGGAAGTTCAAGTAGAAGTTGTTGTAAGTGGCGCCGCAACCAGAACTCCCCCGGTTGGCCCGTGGTGGAATTTATTGCAAACAGCTGCACGACTTCAGTATCCAAACGCCCGACTCACTCCGGCGGTATCTCCAGGCGCTACGGATGCTCGTTTTATGAGGCAGCGGGGGGCTGAAGCTTTTGGCTTTGGGCTCATGAGCGAACATTTCCCAGCGGCGGAGATATCCACCATGTTGCACGGGGTGAATGAGCGAATTGATCTTTCCTCTTTGGCGATGATGCGCACACTGTGGCAGGACCTGCTCGCCATGTTTGCGGCTGAAACAACTAGGTGAGGTAACCCAATCGTTTCATTACCGGCCCGTGATCGAGGCAGACTCGGTCGATAGTCTCGGCATCGACTTCCCATTTCCATGCTTCAGCTTCTCCTCGACGGAAGAAAGACGCACCGGGGCGGGCAGCCTCGCTGAAACCCTCAAATATTTCTCGGGCGGCCAACGACGAGAACTCACACGCCTGTGTTGCGTTTGCAATGTCCTCGGCGGTGGTGGACATGTCCATGAAATCAGCCATCCGAGCTAGTTCGCGTTCAGGCTCTAAGAGCATGTCTTCGTATCGCACCATCAGCAGTGGCAGGGTGCAATCGTCAAGCCAGGACGTCACATGTTCAGACCACGAGACCAAATCCTGCTCACCATGAGCATCCGGGAGTCCATTTTCGACTTTTGTCATGCCCATGACCTCCACCGCTTCCTCCATACCCACGCCAAGATGGTGTGCCCAACTGGCAACGACAGCTCGGGGATCCCGCACGATATAAATTACCTTCGCATGTGGTGGTTGCCATGGAATGGGAAAACCATCAGCTGCCACCGACCACGACCGATGAGTCTTTCGCCGGATCACCGCACCGTGACTGGGTCGATAAACCGCCCAGGATAGACGCAACATGCTTGCGGTCTCAGCATCAGAAAGGTCTCCAAGAGGTACGCCCAGGGAGGAGTCCATGCGGTCGTGCGTGCCAGATTTATTCAGCGAATTGAAGTCCGGCTGCTGTCCAGACTCCAAAGCGTCTAACTGTGCGCGGACCCAGGTGTTTCCTGACTTCGGATAGGAAGCTAACCAGGTGGTTGCACTGGTAATTGTCATAGAACCTCGACCAACTGTTCATTGATCGCTCGGGCGAGCGCGGGCGGCCCAAACAGTGGTATCTCATCCATTGATTGGGGGTGGCTGCGAACAAACATCCATGACGGGAGAGCCGAAACGTGATCCAAAAGTGATGCCGGCACCGGTACTGCGCTCAATGCGTGAGATCGCAGACGAGAGGAAAAAAGTGAGTGCTGCCAACTACTCATTGGGTACACCATGATTTTGGTTAGACCGCCAGACACCTTCAGCAGGACACCGGCGGTCAAAGTGCAATCGCCAGCGCCAGGAACCGTGACGTCTACCCGATCAGTTGCGGTATCTCGAAGAGATCTGGGCAAGTCCGTAAAGAGCCGTTCGGCCACACGTGTGTCGATGGCCGCCCGGGGTTGTTGCCCAAGAGCGACTCCTTGATCATCGATGATCGTGAATCCATCACTGAGCAGCTTGAATCCTGATCGAGTGAGTTGTAACGCGGTGGTTGAGCAGCCCATCCGGGACGCGCCAACAATGGCAACAGCTCGACCATCTCGAGCCACGGTTGCTCCCGGCAGCACAATGCATCCTTGAAAGACGTACCACTGACCTGTTGCCCAGTTGCCCAACCTGGCCCACGTGCGGCCGATGCTGGCCTCATCTGGAGCGCGGACGCTAATCTCACTCGCTGTGATTTCGACACAACCAAGCCCTGGCAGCCCCATCGTTATTTGGTTGTCCGTGACGTGCCAAAGTGGAAGTGGGCCATCAGCCACCATCGGTCCATCGACGTGCTTGATCTGCGGCTGAAGGCGAGGCATTAGTTCCCTCGCGACATGAGCGGCTCGCCATCTCCAACTATGGAAAACTCTTGATCGCTGTCGACCAGTCCGATACCAAATAGAGCTTGATGTGCTCTCAGCGACAGATTGATTCCATCCAAGAGTTCGGCGATGGATCCGAGTTCGACTGCTTCGACGTAAGCGCTGAGATCATCGGGCATTTCCCAAGTACCCAGCGCCGCCATCGACCTAAACGATTGTTCAATCGTGGGCGAGGGCGAAAAGGTGATTCCTTCAGCGGCTGACTTCTGAAAAGCGGTTGCATCCCTTTGAGACTGGTAACGACCACTCAAACGAAGATGATTGAGATACGGGGTGGTGATCTCACCGAGTCGAGATCGAGCCAACCAACTATTTTCTAATCTCTCAATCAACGCTTGGCCCATGATCAGATCGCGCAATTGGTCGGGGTCAAGGTCAACGCTATTCGCCCATTCATCCAAGCCATCCGCGCTGACCTGAACCTGTCGAGCCAAATTGTCACGTGCTAACGAGCACTCCTCAACCGTGGGGAGCCCTCCGAGCCAAACCGAAAACTTAGTTAGGACGAGTCTGGTCTTGGCTACGCGCATATCGGCAGCAAAGTTGGGATCATGTAGTGCGCCGTACCGCCGAATGCGATCAAATGTGACGGAAACTCCATCCGTGGAAGTGACGGCAATATCTCGAGCTAGCGTTGCGGTAAATACCCCGGAGATGACCGTCTTCGGTCGCGCTTCGATGGGCATCGGACCTTCGGGTAGTTGCTGCATCTGCTGAAGTAGTGCGATTGCATCGGAACGCTTAGGATCGACCGCTTTTGTGCGAACAAATTCACGCAGTCTGAGTACGCGGTCAGGAGCAAATCCCATCTCGATGGTGTCGGCAATTACGGTGCTCAGTCGACGATCTGGGAACCAACGGTCCTTTTGGCAGGTGACCAGGCGCTGGGTTTCAGAATCCGTAAGTAGTCCGGCGTCGTTCGCAGCAGCCAACGTTGCTCGAATGGATACCAGGGCGTCTGATAATGGCCGGAAATCATCCTCTGCACCCGCGTGTGTGAGGGCAACCTCGTCGTCGTCCTCCAGCCTTCCTGAAGCAAGGTCCTGGTAGATCTGGCCAACCCCGATCATTCCGTACGTTGAACACTCAGCGGCGCGTAACGCACCCATGCTGCTTGCGCCAAGGAGCCAAGTGCCTTGTTCCATGGCAAAGAGCAATTCCTTGTGAAATACCGACATTGTCGACAAAAACGTGCCATCAACGAGGCCAATCGCGTGGGGACGATACTTCAGCACGGCAGCCAGCACATCTCCCATTGCTGCCGGGGGTAAAACCACAACGTCAGGCACGATTTCATGGGCTTGATCTCGAGTGAGTGACGGGCCGAGAAATACCAGATCAGGGCCGGTCACGACGACGTCACCCGGTCTAGGTGCGAAGCAGCCGTCCAGGTGCTGGCCCGCTGACCACGACCGGCAAAGGCAAAAGGGTAGCCTTCAAGGCCAGGAACGATGACTCGGACAACCTGAACCGGATCACCAGGCAATGTGTGTCGGATAACGATCACCTGCTTAAAACCTGCGGCCGCCAACATGGACACCATCCACTCAATGTCACCGAGGACACTGTCTGTGCTGTGATCGATGCCGGCCGCCAACTCGCCAAATACCGGCTTCCGAGATTTCGCAGTAAGGCTAACGGCAGCCGAACGTGCGGTTTCAAACATGTCGTCGCGAGCACCGGCAACGATAAGGCAACGCGACTGGGCTGCTTCGGTCACGGCACGCGTGAAGGCCGTTGCCATGCAGGGCCCGGCTCCCATCCCCTTGAAACTTCCGGTGGTGCCGCCTTCTGGTTCCATCAGGTAGGCCGCTGCGATGGGTACGCCCACGTCAGTGGTGCAGTCCACCGCTTCAAGTATCAATCCAGACCGAACAATGCGCTCGGCCACACTGGGAGCCGTTGCTTGAAGTAGTTCGAGACCATTGATGTAGGGCGCTGGATCAACTGCAGTTCGTAGGACGAGTCCGTCGCGTTCGATCGCTTCTTGAAGGCCGGAGAGCACAGCTTCTAAGACATGTGCGCCACTTGCTAAACCGTTGGAGCCACTGACGAATGGTCGCAGGTGTCCTCTGTCTTGTGGATCATGGACGGTGACGATCGAGGAGGGGACCCAAACCTCTTCGCCGGCTACGATGTCCCAGCCCGGTGTCCAGTCAATGGGCAGGTCATCATGCCAGATAGCGCCCTTGGCCTTTGGCAGTTGAAAGCCATCTGCCACGGTCACGCCAAGCTTTTGCATCACGGAGCGGCTGGCATGAACGGAATCAACGTCCAGGGACTCCCACACCGCTTGTTCGCAGCACTCCATTACCGCGCTCACCCAACTCGCGTCTGGAGTGGGGCCTTTACCGCTGCCGCTGGACAGACTTCGTCCCTGTGGTTTCACTGCCATGTGAACATTGAGACCGACGTAGTCGAAACCGGTCAGATGTGCGACTCGGGTAATGCCGTAGTCCTGAAGGTAGGCGTTGAGGTGGGCGCGCAACTCACCCACCGGACGAGTGCGGCGGCCCGACTCCGTGGCGATACCCACGGGGAGCGGAAGATCGCCCGGAGCAACCATCGAACCAAAATCAAGCAAGTTCTATGCTCCCGGGTAAGAGGACAGTTGAGTAGTGGTTGGCCTTCGTTCAACCAACCACTACCCAACTAATTTTCAGAGGTGGTTCAGGCCCCGGCTGCGGCCTCAGCCGCGGCGGGAGCGGCTGACTTAATGATTGACGTTGTGGTTGATCCACCGGCTACCCCGGCCATCTCGGCGTGGGCGGCATTGATATCAGCGTGGCTGGGTACGGCAACGCCAGCCTCACGAAGGACGTTGGCACGTTCTTCAGCTGATCCGGCAGTCATGACCTTATTGCGAAGGTCGTCGTTGGCCGCGAGAGCTTTGGCGGCTTCATGGAATGTGCTTGCGGTCATAGGATTCTCCCAAAGTGTAAGTTGAGGCTACGCTCGATCAAGGGTCGCCGTGTGAACCATAGCCCCACCGCGCCAGGTCGTACAAGCCAAGTCAGGCCCCGGCTGCGGCCTCAGCCGCGGCGGGAGCGGCTGACTTAATGATTGACGTTGTGGTTGATCCACCGGCTACCCCGGCCATCTCGGCGTGGGCGGCATTGATATCAGCGTGGCTGGGTACGGCAACGCCAGCCTCACGAAGGACGTTGGCACGTTCTTCAGCTGATCCGGCAGTCATGACCTTATTGCGAAGGTCGTCGTTGGCCGCGAGAGCTTTGGCGGCTTCATGGAATGTGCTTGCGGTCATAGGATTCTCCCAAAGTGTAAGTTGAGGCTACGCTCGATCAAGGGTCGCCGTGTGAACCATAGCCCCACCGCGCCAGGTCGTACAAGCCAAGTCAGGCAGCGGGATTCGGTAAATACTCGAGCTAGGTAGATCAGACGCCAGTACCGTACTCTTACGTCGCATCCGATGCGTAGCAAGAGATGTTCGAGGAAGGAATTTGCGGGATGTCTGACGCACCGACAACGCCAAGTGCAGTTCCTACATCACCGGCACCCCAATTGCCCTCGGCGAGTCCGGAGACCCTAGATCAAATCACCGAAACCACGAAACCGCGTGGCTGGTGGGCGTTATGGATCACTCTCGGTGCCATCGCGATGGTGCTGCTGTGGTCAATCTTGGGCAACATCCCGCAACAGGTAAGTGGCATAGGCACGGTGTCCGCACTTGCACACAGCAGAATCATCACCACGCCGATCTCGGGCACCGTGACACTTCCCGTGCCGGTAGAAGGAAGAAAAGGTGACGATTCCATCATCGCTACCGTCACGCCATTTGATGGCTCATCTCCGGTGAATCTTCTCGCCGGCGAAATCGGCCAAGTTACCGAGTTCTTTGTTGAAGAAGGTGTGGGGGTTGAGGTGGGTGAGAGCATCGCAACCTTGGTAACCCTCGTGGATCGCTCCAGTCCGATCACTGTCGTCACGTTCTTACCAGCGTCAATCGCATCAGTAATGAACCAGGGTGCGACGGTGCAGTTGACCGTGTCGAATGTTGCCACGGGTGTTACAACCAACCTGGACGCAATCGTTACTCAAGTAAGTGAAAGTGCCAGCTCCTTGGCCAGCATGGTCGCCGAAAGCGGGTCCGAGGAATTATCGGAACAGTGGTTCACCGATTCTGGCGGGCTGCCCTACCGGGTGGAGCTGACGGCATCAAAGTGGCCCGCGAAAGGATCGCCCATTCCGATACCGGGTGAAGTTATCGAGATGACGAATACCTACGCCTACGTTCACCCCATCGAATTGCTTTTCGGGGGCAATGAATGACCACACTTGATGCAGCGCCGGTTGTTGCACACCTGTCGGTCACGACGGAACCGAAGCGCGTCAAAGTGCCCACCATTTTGCAGCAGGCGCAGGTCGAATGTGGTGCCGCCAGCCTAGGCATGGTGCTAGCCCATTTTGGCCGTTGGGAATCTCTAGACACTCTGCGCGCTGCCTGCGGGGTATCGCGTGATGGTGCAAACGCGGTGCAAATTATGACGGCTGCTGAAAACTATGGTCTGGCCACTGAAGGGCATCGCGGAACCATGGCAGACCTCGATGGAATAGCGACCCCGGCGGTCATTTGGGTGCGCCGTTCACACTTTGTCGTCTTGGAAGGTGCGCGTGATGGCACCTTCTATTTAAATGATCCGGCTCGTGGGCGTTACAGCGTTGACACGGAAACTTTCACCGCCATGTACTCCGGTGCGGCAATCACGTTTACTAAGACCGAAGAATTTACGACCGCTGGTCATCGATACCGCGCCATGCCAGCGCTTTGGAAACGCTTGCGCAATTCCAAAAGTGGAGTCAACTTTGCCATCGCAACGGGTCTTATCGCGATGCTTCTGGGCCTAGTGCTAGCCCCGGTAAGTCAACTATTCATCAATGGCGTGTTGGAAAATTCCGAGCGTCGACTATTGGGCACGTTGATGTCGGTATTAGCGATCATTGGGCTGTTACGCGGTGGCATGACCCTGTTGCAATATGGGGTAATCAGTCGACTTGAGGCCAAGCTGACACTGGTGGGAACCGCAACGTTCGTCAGTCGACTCATTCGACTGCCGCTGAGCTTCTATACCGAACGCTCAACAGGAGACCTGAGCCAACGAGCTGGATACAACGGAACTGTCGCGTCCCTTTTGGCGACTCAAATGGCCACAGCAGGTATCGCCCTCATCGGTGCGATCGGCTACGCAGCACTACTCCTTTACTACAGTTGGATCCTTGGCCTCGTCGTCTTGTTTTTGTCCTTTGCCAACGTAGTGCTCCTCCGAATCGTAATGAACAAGCGAACAAACACGCAGAGTCGAGTGATTCGGCGCCAAAACGAACTGCGGGGAACCACTACGGCTTCGATCCAGAGCATTGAAACGGTCAAATCAACGGGTATGGAAGACGATGTCTTCACCAGCCTCACCGGCCAACAGTCGGACTATGTCAGTGCCACGGCAGCGCTGGTACCAAGTTCAGCATTGCTTGTCGCCGTTCCGGGCCTGCTTTTTTCGCTGACGAGTGCAAGCATTCTGGTGATTGGGGGGTGGCTGATTATTCAAGGATCCTTCACCCTTGGTGGTCTGCTGGCCGTTACCGCATTGGCTGCGAACCTCAATGGACCCATTCAAACGTTGATGAGTACCGGCGGTCAGTTGCAGATCGTCACCTCAAGTTTGCAGGCGCTAGATGATGTGTTGGCGAATGAGCAAGAGGTGCGCTTTGACCGTCCGGCACTGGCCATTGATGCCCCACTGCCGCCTTTCTCGGGTCGAATCAAGCTAGAAAATATTTCTTTCGGGTACGGAGATTTGGCTCCATTGGTGATTGACGGACTCACGTTGGAACTCAAACCCGGACATCGCATCGCGTTGGTCGGCGGGTCTGGATCGGGGAAGACAACGGTCGCCAATCTTGCCGCGGGGTTGTATCAGCCGCGTTCAGGGCGCGTTCTATATGACGACGAACCCATGTCGCAGTGGCCGATGAATGTGTTGGAAAGATATGTGTCCAAGGTTGACCAGGACATCGTGTTGTTTGAGGGAACGGTTCGTGAAAACGTGTCCCTGTGGGATCACACCATCCCAACCCGAGATATTGAACAGGCGCTGTCTGACGCGCAGGTCCTTGACGATGTTTTGGCGCGCAGTGGGGGCATTGATTGTCAGGTCGCAGAGTCGGGTCGCAATTTTAGCGGTGGGCAATGCCAGCGCATTGAGATCGCCCGAGCCTTGGCACGCAACCCGCGCGTCATTATTCTCGATGAGGCGACAAGCGCCCTAGACGACATTACCGAGGTAGCAGTCGACGAAGCGTTACGCCGCCGCGGAATATCGTGTTTAATCGTCGCTCATCGCCTCAGCACTATTCGAGATTCCGACGAGATCATCGTCCTCGGTCATTCCGGAACAATCCTTGAACGCGGTACCCATGATGACCTCATGGCCAGCGGTGGCGCGTATGCACAGATGGTTGCCGACGCCGGAGATGGTGGCGATGTCGGATCCTGATGGCGTAGACGTAACCGCGAATGCCCGATTCACTGCATTGCCTGGCACAGGCAGCGTCCTGCAGGTAACTGCTGGCACGATTGATGTCTTTGCTCGTGACGAGACAGGCGTTCGTTTTCCCTTGGCAACTCTAACGATTGGCGATCAGGCCTTTGGTGCCGATGGTCTTGACTTGATTGCGGTGCCGCGACAAGGCGGAGCATCAGTTCTTCTTGATCCTGCGCCGGTGTTGACCAGCGACGCGATCGTTTCGTTTGCTCGCCGCATTCAAGATGAAATTGGTGAATCGGCAAGTGATCTTGCATCGGGAAACATAGCCGATTTCCCTGCAAAATTACTCAGTTGCGTGCAGGCGGCCCGGGAGGTTGAGAACACTCACCGAACGACGACAGCTCACGCCGCTGTGGCCGCCGGTGCATTTGCATATGACCAAGCGTTGATTGATTTCCGATACTCAAGCCAGACCCTCAAAGACCCTGTTGTAAATACCACCACTGGTCCACTCGTTGCCGTGATGACGATGCTGGGTGACCACCTCGGCTTCGCGGTGGTCGCTCCTACGGTCGATGAATTTCATGCTACGACCGACCCCATCCGGCTCATCGCCCATGCCTCCGGCGTCCGCTATCGGTCCGTTTCCTTGTCCCCGGATTGGATGAGTTTCTCAAACAGCACCTACCTGGGGACCTTGTTGGTTCCGGGTGCAGCCCCGATTCCGGTCGCACTCATCAAGGCAGGTCGTGGGTATGTGATTCAACGGCCCACCGATCTCACGCCCATTCCATTAACCGAGGAGTTACGCGGTCAACTCCTCGGGACGGTTTTTGAGTTTTACCCACCGCTACCCCAAAACCGATCAATCAACGTGCGCGACCTCATCGGCCTGGCGACCAGGGGTATGAATGGGCTGTGGGGGTTTGCCGCGCTGATGGCATTCGGTGTGGCAATGCTGGGCTTGCTCACACCTGTCCTCACGAACGTGACTATCGCTAGCATTATTTCGTCAGGAGAGGGTTCTCGACTTCTGCCCATAGGTGGCGCACTGGTCATTGCTGCTCTGGTGTCTTTTGTCTTTTCGTTGATTCAAAACTTCACCGTGTCAGCGATCTCACAGCGATCAACTCGAACGGCGCAGGCAGCAATGTGGGATCGCACTTTGTCGCTGCCGGCCAGCTTCTTTCGTAAGTACAGTTCCGGTGATCTGACCGTTCGAGTGATGGCCGTGGATAGCCTGCAATCGCTGTTGAGCACCCAGGTGATCAGTGCGATTCTGGCGGCAGTTTTTGCCCTGATAAACCTAGTTTTGATGTTCTACTACGACACGATGCTCGGCCTGGTTGGGGTGGCGTTTCTTGCCGTCTGCGTGTTGGTGCTCATCACCGCTACTCGCTCAGTATCTCGTTACGCTACAAAAACTTTGACCGCGCAGCGAGAGGCCAATGGCTGGATGGTGCAGATGCTGCGGGGCGTGATGAAAATACGACTTGCAGCTGCTGAACCTCAAATGGAAGCGCGCTACTTCGAAATTGCCCGCCAACAGGCCGTAGCAATGTCTCGAGAAACGCTGGTCGTTGGTCGCATGAGCTCGTGGTTCATCTTTGGTGCCTCGGGTGCTTCAGCATTGTTCTACCTGGTGATTTTCCTGAGTTGGTCTGGCGACACCGCACCGATCACCACGGCCAACTATCTGTCCTTCGTCAGTGCCTACGGTCTTGTCTTCGCTGCGGTGGCGGGGCTTTCTTCGTTGATGTCGCCGCTGGCTAATGCTGGACCAACTTTCAGCCTGCTGGCCCCCATCATGGAGGAGTTGCCAGAACTTGCCGGCGGCCGTCAAGATCCCGGAACACTCACTGGGCATATCGAATTGCGTGATGTGTCTTTCCGGTACACCGCTGATGGTCCCCGGGTTCTGAAAGGTCTCAATATCTCGATTCCACCGGGTTCGATGGTGGCGTTGGTTGGCGCTTCAGGTGCGGGAAAATCTACGATTACGCGGCTGCTCCTCGGCTTTGATAAACCCGAGGAGGGACAGGTCTTATACGATGGACGCGATTTGCTTAGCCTGGACCCCACCCTGGTGCGCGCACAAATGGGTGTCGTGGTGCAAGACGGCACCATCACCCGCGGCAGCATCCTGCGCAATATTCTTGGCGCCACTTCAACGGATGAACCCAAGGCATGGGAGGCAGCTGAAGATGCGGCACTTGCCGATGATATTCGTGCAATGCCAATGGGAATGCAAACAATTGTCGACCCAGGTAATCTTTCGGGCGGACAGGCTCAGCGAATCTTGCTTGCCCGCGCCCTGGTCCGTAAACCGTCAATTCTGATTCTTGATGAGGCGACGAGCGCCCTGGACAATGCCAGCCAGATGCAGGTGACGCAAGCCATGACTGCCCTGAATGCAACCCGGGTGATCGTTGCGCATCGGCTTTCAACTATCCGCGCCGCCGACCGAATTATCGTTTTGGATGGCGGTATTGCGGTCGAGTCGGGAACCTTCGATGAGTTAATGGCCAAGCAGGGTGTATTCACCTCCCTGGTGACCCGCCAGATTGCCTAGCACCTCACTGCATTGCATCTTCGTCACTAGCCTCGGCATCTTGCGCGAAGTGTTCCCCTTAGAAGGGTGGTTCCCCGTTGTTGGGTTCGGTGCGTCCGTGGGCAAGGTCATCGGCCTGGCTGCGCCAGTAGGGCTCATGCAAACGGGTGAGTCCGTGACGGGTCGTGTGGGTGACGGTGCCGTCGGCGTTCATGCGCATGTTGATGTGTCCACCGGTTTTGTGTTGATGGTCGCGCCAACATAGGGCGTGCAGGTTGGCCGCTGAGGTGGGTCCGTCGTCGCCCCATTCCATGACGTGGTCAATTTCGAGTCCGGGTGTGTGCCGATTGCATTCGGGTACCGAGCATTCGGGGTAGGCGGCCAATATGTAGTCCCGTAGTTCTTGGTTGGGTCTATATCGGGTGCGGCCGAGGTCGAGAAGGTGACCACTTATTGGGTCGACCACCCAGCGTCTCCATACGTCAGCTTCCGCGGCGAGGAGCCGGGAGTAGTCGGGGTCGATGGGGCCGTATCCCAGGATTTCTCCGGGGTGATCAGCCATGTGCAGCAGGGTGGGTAGGTCGATGATGACTCCCACCTCGATCCGTGTCTTGCCCTGCACGCTGGGTAGCACACCGGTCGTGGCCAGGACGGCTCCGGCTTCGCGGATCACAGCAACAAGCGCATCTGCGCGGGCCGCCTGCCAGCCTCGGGGGGCGGCTTCAGGGTTGGCGCTTGCATCTTCGTCGCGCAGGCGTGCGGCGAGGGCATTGAGGGTGTCGTGCAGTTCCATGGCCAGGTGCGCAGGCAGGAGGGCGGTGAGATAGGCCGAACCGGAGGAATGGTCGAAGCTGAGGTTGACGTAGCGGCGGGCACTGTTTTCTTCCCGGCGCCTGATGACGGTTTCGGGATCAACGGCGATGACCGCGCGCCGCAGCTGCCGCACCGCCCAGGCCCGGGTGCGCCAGCAACCTTCACCGGTGTCGGGGTCGATTACGCAGATGGCTCGGGGAAGCACCCGGTTCTGTACCGCGGTGGTGTGTTCATCGGTGAGCCCGAGGGTGGAGTCGACGAAGGCCATGGCTACTTCCCAGGACATGCGCCCGGCTCGCACCGCTTCGCCGGTGGCAGCTAAGGGCCCATCCGCAGCGAACGCAGTGCCGGTGATGATGCGCATCGCGGCCCTGTCTGTGGATACGCCACTGGCAACGGCGACTTCTTGGAGAGTGACATGATCTGTGACTTCGACACCGGCACGCTTATACGGCTGAACTACTCCTTCCCTGTAAACAACCTGGTTGAACCCTGCCGCAGCCGCCGCGGCCTGATCTTGTATCCAGGCACTGCAGCGTTCCCACAGGTGCAGGTACATCAGCCGCTCATCGGCATCGAGCTCTGCAGCGTCGATGTCGTCTAAGGAACGCACCAAATCTGGGCCCACCTCGTGAGCGAGTAATTGACCAAGGCGCTGACCGGGTGGCACCGGGGCCGGTATCTCAACTTCTGGCCACACATCAACTTCAAGCCACGTATCAACTTCTGGCCACACCTCAACTTCTGGAACTTCCGGCCAGATGCCCTCGGCAACGATGGATTGGAATTGCGACTCCAGAACAGCACGCGTCATCCAATCTTCAGATGAGGCTGGCCGGCTCAAGGACATGCTGTAATCGTACACATGTTCGAATTCAGAGTCAATAGGTCGCGTCACCTTTAATTTGGTACCCCACTCATGGATCGACAGGCCAGGTCACGATGCCATGCCGACATTCCACGGGTTGATGACCTCGACTCCGCAGCCCTCAAAGTCAGTAACGTTGCGCGTGGCCAAAGTGGCCCCATGAGCGCGAGCAGTCGCAGCGATCTGACAGTCAGCGAAAGTGATCGGCCGCCCAGCGCCACGGCGATCACCATCAATCGCAGCGAACGCACGGGCAGCGGCACTGTCGAAGGGCAGGACTCGACCGGAGAAGTCCTCGTTGATCATCGCGTCGATCTGCGTTGCCAGAAGATCGCGGCGTTGGCCCGGGGGCAGGATCGCAGCTCCACGGCGCAACTCTGCTTCACCCACCGCGCTGAGATACAGCATCCGCGCCTCCTGGGCGCCGAACCACGCCAAGACTGCCGGTGCCGGTTGGGCGCGCATCACTTCGGAAATGACGTTGGTATCGATCACGATCACGGCATGCGCCTCAGTCGAATCGGGGTGGTTCGGGCATGGGTTCGCGCGGTGGCAGGGGCAGGTCCACCCCACCGAGGGCCGCGAACCTGCGCTGAATGACCTCGCCAAGATTCTCCGGGCCTACCGCCGAACCGACGCCCTGACGAATGATTTCTCGCGCCTCCTCCTCCATCGACCGGCCATGCTCAGCCGCCCGGATTCGCAGTCGCCGCTTCAGGTTGTCGTCGAGGTTGCGGATGGTAATACTCGCCATGACTCCTCCTTACATCTGTTCAGCATCGTAATCATTGATTGCGATGCAATCAAGTCCGGGTGAGTGCGGGGGCTCTGCTTTTTCCTACCCCCGTCGCTGTTGACGACACCGTGGCCACCATCCCAGCGTGTCCACCCCAGCGTGTCCATTCCAGCCGTCTCACCGGTGATACAATGATCGAATGAACGAGGTAACCGTCCGGGAACTGCGCAACTACGGTGGCCAGATCCTCACCCGCGTCGAAGCAGGAGAAGCCATGACGGTTACCCGAGACGGCACCCCGGTCGCCCGACTCACCCCGCTACCCCAGCCGCGCCTGAACGCACGAGCCCTTATCGAGCACTGGCGCACCGTCCCGGCCCTCGATGCGCAAGCCCTGCGCGAGGATCTCGCCGCAGTGTTGGACCTCGACCTGTGACGGCACCTCGACCTGCCACTACGCCCACCCCTGTCGGACTGCTCGACACCAGCGTCGTCATCTCACTAGGTCAACTCAACGAGGCTGACCTGCCGGCCTACCCCGTCATCAGCGCCATCACCCTGGCCGAACTCAGTGCCGGACCGCTGGTCACCACCGATGCGAAAGAACGCCAACGGCGTCAGCTCGTGGTGCAGATGACCGAGTCGTCCTTTGATCCGTTGCCCTTCGACGACGCATGCGCGCGCCGGTTCGGCGTAGTAGCTGCCGGCCTGCGAGCATCCGGGCGCACCACCCGGGCACGAGCATTCGACGCGCTGATCGCCGCCACCGCACTCGCGCACGAACTCCCCGTGTTCACCGGCAACCCCGCGGACTTCTCCGATATCCCCGGCCTGGAGATCCACGAGGTCACGGTCCCGCATTAGTCGCGGCCCGACACCGCGCGCGCCCTGAACGGTGCCGGATGGGGCCATTGCTCTGCTGCGTCACTCGATTAGAAAATCGACCGAAAGTTACTATGCGACATGCTGTCAGCTCAATTGAAGGAGATACGGTGCTAATTCGCTCCGAACGATTCGGGCCTGGGCCGATCATCGCCATCCACGTGCTGGCAATGATTGGTGTCCTGTTTTGGCTTTCGACGATCGTTGGCGCATTTGTCGAAGGTTCGTCAAATAAGTGGCTCGTGGCTGTGGTGGGTCTGGTGCTTGGCGGCGCACACGTGGCGATTTCACGATTCACATCATTGCGAAGCAACCGCGCCGTCTTCGCGATGTGGGGTGTATTTATCGGGGACTCCGTACTTGCCATTTTTGTTAATTGGCAAGCGATTGCCCTCGTACTTTTCACGGTTGTGTTGCTGTTATTGACAAGAACCCGCTCTGCCAGAATGTGGTTCGCATCCTGATTATGAGCGTGACTCGCTTTATGTGGGAAATGTGCGCAGCGTGAGGGTGGAGTTCACGACCGAGTTCAAGGTCGAGGCTGCGAAGGGAACCGAATTGGCGCCGTTGAGTGGCGCGGAGCGATTCGCGTTGATTGCGTCAGAGTGCGCCAACTTCACGATCAACCGGATGGCTCGGCTGTTGAAAGTTTCGCGGGGGCGGGTATTGCCGGTGGAAAGCCACCAGCGCGTCGTCACGTCGGGTCATCAGAGAGGGCGGATTCCTTGCGCAAGGCTAGGCCCATGAAAGCCGCCACCAGCACGATCCCGCTAGCACCGACCGCGACGGTGACCGGTGAAGAGGTGACGT
This sequence comes from Candidatus Nanopelagicales bacterium, assembly GCA_018609125.1. Lineage (GTDB taxonomy): Bacteria > Actinomycetota > Actinomycetes > S36-B12 > S36-B12 > M55B157. Next base: position 101,846 of record JABAYF010000002.1, read on the forward strand.
CGATCATTACGCCCCAGGCCAAGACACCGATCGGGGCAGCGAAAACACCGATGGTCGTGACGGCTGCCAAACCCTCCATTTCATCGCTACCCGGCTCACTCGAACCAGCTGCTGCCGCGGCCCCGATCATCAAGGACCGATAGGTGAAGCGACAGGCACCCAAGCCAAAGCCGATCATCGTCCACGCCACCAGATCAAATTCACTCAGAGGAAGCAGGGCACTCAGACTAAAGGCAAACATGAATACGGCCGCGCCCACCAATGCCCACAGCGATGCCTGGAGATCACCCCAGCGCCGTTCAACGCGACCGACAACTCAGGGGGTCACCACTCGGCCGGCACCGATGCCTGCCAGCACGAGTCCGGCGCCGGAGGGCAGCGGGGCATGGTCGACGCTATTGAGGATTGGCACGATCATGCTGATCATCGGCACCACGAGTAGCGTCGTGGCAACCGCCAGGATCACCACCTGACGCAGACGCGCATTCGTGCGCAGGGAGCCGAGGATTCTGCGCATCGGCTGACCGCGATCCTCCCGCGGCGGATGCGGCTCACGTAACGGGGCCACTCGCATCACAAACACCGCGAGCGGAATGGTGAGCAGACCATTAGCAATGACCCCGGCGGCTGGATCCGTGGCACTGATGATGCGACCGCCGATGATGGCTCCCGCAACAGCGGCCAACCCCGACACAGCCGATCGCTAGGACATCGATGCGGCAATCGAAGTCTTGTCGAAGTAGGTGCGGGTCACGATGGGGGTCAGCACGGCAGTGACGCCTGACAACAGACCAAAGACCGGAGCAGCAATCAATAGGACCGCGATCTGCTCGTCGGTGGTGGCCACGATGATTCCCGTGATGATCCACGACACTGCAACACCGGCCTGGGCCCAGGCGAACATCTTAAGCGGGCCCCGCCTAGCCGCAAGCCGTTCGGTCCAGGGTGCGGCGATACCCGCGCACACCAGGAGCAGGGCAAGGAACACGGCGGTGATCAGACCACCATTCCCACTCGCACCCAAGGTTGTTGCCGCGGTGGCACCTAGGGTGCCCGCAATAGTGCCGGCTACCGCGATGCCCCCGACGACAAGGTAGCCGACCGACGTAGAACGTGCCCCCAACTTGACCACTGGGTTCTCCTCAGGAAAAAGCTGGGTTACGCCACAGCAGCGGTGAGTTTTCGCCCAACTCGGTCACTGCGTTGACATGAAGTTAAACAACGAGCCGGCCACCACCTTAAAGCGGAAACCGCATCACGTACCCACTGCCTTAGTTTACCGCGCTCATGCCTTTCTCACCTTCACCCACGAAGGTTGATTACTCGCCTCGAAGTTGGCGTACGTGTGCATTACGGCCGGCCAATTCCGCCGTGAGTCGATCCACGACCGCGCGCATCAACGTCACTAGTTCGACATTGCGCACCTCCTCGTTTATGACCTCACGCGTCTCTGCGGGTCCGGTGATCGGATTTTTATTGGCCGATTGCGCCTAGCACCCGGGCGATTTGGGCTAGGTCGGATTTGTTCCAGTGGTCAACGACGTGACGGCGGACGCTGGCTAGATGTGTGGGGTAGGCCTGTTCAAGTCGGGCGAAACCCAGTTCAGTTAGGAGGGCGTTGGATCCGCGGCCATCCTGGGTGCAAGCGACGCGTTCGATGCATCCTTCATCTTCCAGGCGTGTCACGAGGCGGGTCATGCCGCTCAACGACAGATTGCATTCGTCTGCCAGCTCACTCATGCGAAGGCGTCGATCTGGCGCTCCTGACAGGTGCATCAAGGCTATGTATTCACCCATTGAAAGGCGTTGTTCCTTGATCAGGTCAGCGTCCAGTAGTCGCGGTAGCGCCTTCATTACGTGTATCAGGGCGAGGAAGGCTGCTTCTTCTTCGGGGTCCAGTGGTTTCACGGAGGGTGCGTTCGACATGACTTAAGAATACTTGCTTGACGAAGCATTAATCAAGAGATAGGTTACTTGCTTGACGAAACAACAACTAACGAGATGAGCGAAAATGACGAAGATCGGGATCATTCTGGGAAGCACCCGGCCTGGGCGCAATGGCGAGGCCGTCGCCACATGGGTCTTAGAAAACACCAAAAATCGTGAAGATGCGGAGTATGAGCTGGTTGATGTAGCGGACTATCACCTGCCGCTACTGGACGAGCCAATGCCAGCGATGATGACGCAGTATTCCCATCCCCACACAAAGCGGTGGGCCGAAAAGATCGACTCGCTCGACGGATTCGTTGTTGTCACTGCCGAGTACAACCACGGCGTCCCAGGCGCACTCAAGAACGCTATCGACTACCTAAATGTCGAGTGGATCAACAAAGCCGTCGGATTTGTGGGGTATGGCTCGGCCGGAGGAGTCCGAGCCGTTGAACAGTTGCGCCTGATCGCAGGAGAACTACGCATGGCTGACGTCCGCTCGCAGGTAGCCCTGTCGTTGTTCACCGACTTTGAGCAAATGCGAACCTTCAAGCCAGCCGAACTACACCTAGCATCGCTAAACGCGACCTTCGACGACGTCGTGTCCTGGAGCAATGCCCTGGCCCCGCTGCGCGCTCAATAGTCACGCAACTTCGCCCCAATCCCATCATGAGTACCACTTGCGGTGCTCAACATATGAAAGGAACTTATGTACATCCTTACATATGTCCTGGCAGCAATATTTCTGATGTCTGGACTCATGAAGCTGATCCAACCCAAGTCCAAGCTTGATGCCAAAATGGCTACGCTTAAGGGCTTCTCATCATGGCAAGTGAAGGCCATCGGCGCCCTGGAAGTTTTGGCAGCTCTAGGTCTGGCACCACCCCTGATTTTCGACACTGGCTTGAACCTGGTGCCGGTAGCGGCAACCGGCTTGGTGTTACTCATGATCGGCGCGCTCATCACTCACGCCCGACTCAAGGAATTTCCCGTGATGGCGATCACCGCCGTCCTGGGTGCTCTCTCGATGTGGGTTGCGATTTGGGGTTACTCCGACTTAATCACCTAAGGGGTCGGTTGTGAACAACCCCCGGGTCAAGTGAGGGAATTAAGTTTAGAAAAGTGTGAAAATTTTGCCAACATTCTCCATGCGACGGGGCAGGTCGTGTTCTAACACGTGACACCGTTCAGGTTCGTGTCGTTGTTTTTCTTACTTAAGCTTGATGGTGAGTTTGCGTGGCACTCGCTTGATTGAAGATTTCCACCATGTCGGTATGCAAAGTCTTGAGGTGAACCTCCGACCACTTCCCGAGTTCTTCGAGCACCGGTCGTAACGCCTTGCCGCTCGTGGTTAGCCGGTAGGCGTTGTTGCGCGCCGCTGCGCGGGGGTCGGTACGCTCAATGACCCCGACAAAGGTGAGGAGCCGGAGTCTTGCCGCGAGGATGTTGGTCGCGATGTGCTCAGGTGCCTCGAGAAATTCGGAGTAGGTCAAACTGCCGTGGGAGTGCAGGTCTCTAACGATGAGCAGGGACCACTTGTCGCCGAGGATGTCGAGCCCGGAACTTATCGGGCATACCGAACGCCAGTCGAGCATCTCGGGGTCAGTGCTCATTTTCTCCCCCTACTTTGAGAGCGAGGCGGCCATATCCATGACTGAGGCTTCCATTGACGTGGGTTGCCATTCAAGGATTTCGGATGTCGAGGTGGTGTCGAGGGTTATTTTCTTGCCGAGCATGGGCAGCAGTCCCTTGGCTTCACGGCTGAACAGGCTCATCAGTCTCAATACGACAGTGGGTGCTTTGCGTGTTGAGACCTTGGAGTAGCCGGCCTGCTTGAGTATTGCGGCGGTGGTGGCGAATTCAACGGGCTCTGACGTGGCTGCGATGAACCGTTGGCCTGCGGCGTGCGGCGCGGTCAACGCCGTCACGTGAAGTCGGGCCACGTCACGGACGTCCACCATGTTCAGGGCAAGGTCAGGGAGCATTGGCATCTTGCCGTTGATCATGTCCGACATCATTGCCACACTCGAACTGTCGGCCTGCGCGTTCAACGGCGGGCCGGAGACCCCACCGGGGTTGATTACCGTGAGTTCCATTGTGTCGTTTCCGTTGATGTCCCATGCGGCTCGCTCGGCTAACGTCTTGCTCTTCGAATAGGCACCGATGTTGGCGTCGGTGTCCGACCACGAGTCGGGCCCATAGCGTCCGCTGTCCTTGCCGGCGATCATGGCAAAGATGGAGGACGTGAGGACCAATCGACTCACCCCGGCCCGTTGTGCGGCTTGGACTACGCGCTTGGTCCCGTCTACTGCGGGGGTGATCAGTTCTTTCTCGTCCTTGGGCTCGGCCATGACGAACGGCGACGCGACATGGATGACGTAGGTGCACCCGGCCATGGCTTCATCCCAACCAGTGTCGGAGAGTAGGTCAGCCTCGGCGAAGCTGAGGTTGTCCACCGGAGCGACAGTCGCGATTGCGCTGGTCGTTTGGGTAGTCTTGGAAGCCGAACGGACTGTCCCGACGACCTCGTAGCCGTGCCGGAGTAACTCGGCACCGATGTGCTGACCGATGTAGCCGCTGATGCCCGTGACTAGTACGCGTGCGGTCATGTTTTCTGTCTCCAAACTGTGAAAATCGGATGCGGACCATTGTGTGTGTCGAATTATCGCCAGCCAATTTACTTGCAATATGCAAGTTAAAGGAGAAGATAGCACTTCCCTAGTTAAGGACTACACGGGCACCCGATAACGAAGTGAAAAACCCATGCCTGGCGGTGGGTCGGAAATGTTTCCCCAAAATACGACGCAAATACCACCCATATGCCTAACAGGGTCACACATACAGGTACATCCGGGTGACGCCAGAGGCGTCTGGGTGCTACTCGAATCGGAACCAATCCTTGATTCTGCTCACGGTCCAAACGCACTCGTAATGCGTAGGTCCGGGGTTCAAATCCCCGAGGCGGGTCGAATTTTGTGAGGGAATGTCCTTG
>JABAYF010000013.1 GCA_018609125.1 Candidatus Nanopelagicales bacterium
GATGTATCGAACATGTGTACGAGTATACGCGATCACACTGACACGCACAACCCCCGACAACAACTATTTCCATTGCCCCCCAACAACTTTATCCACAAGCCACACAAGCCCCCACCATCATGACCACCGCCGTTAGCCAGCCAGTAGTTCCCGGGTAAGTTCGCGAATCCGCTCACGCATCGCGTCACTACGGTCGAGCGGAACCGCCTGCGACCCAGCACTTTTTGACAGTTTTTGCGCATGCTCATCGAGAACGAGTCGGTGATGCGTTACCTGCGCACCGGCAAAGGTGCAGCCGGGAATCCAGGTGGCCAGTACGCGCTGAAACTGCGTGGCTTGCAGCAAATCATCACCGCGAACTACATGGGTAACACCCAACCAGGTGTCGTCTACGACACTGGCGAGGTGGTAAGCCGGTCTACCGTCACGCCGCCATACCACCGGGTCCACACCGTCAGCCCAGCGAAAACGCAGCGATGTACTCCCGGCCACCAGGCCAAGATCTAGGCCGTCGCACTTACCCGGGCAACCAACACCAACATGGTGCTGCCACTGCTGGCGCGAGCACGCACATACATAAACCGGTGCCGCTGAGGCCATCACCTCATCTCGCGCCTGCTCATACAGTTCAATTCGCTGCTGCTGAGACCACACCCGGGTCAACTCACCAACACTGGTAGGGCCCACATCGAAACTCAATCCCAGCCAGGTGAGCAACTGGAAGATATCGTCCACGTACTCGGGGCGAACCCGATCGACATCAAGGTCATCTACGCGCAGGGCTACCTGCCACCCGGATTGCTCAGCCAGCGCAGACACAACCGATAAATGCACAGCGTTGCCCAGATGCAGATATCCGCTAGGCGTTGGTGCGAAGCGGGTGAGGGGCGCCACTACTGCGCCAATTGCTCTGCCAACACGAGCCATTCTTCTTCTAGGGATGCAATCGTGGTGTCGAGTTCGCGCAGTTGTGCGGTGGTGGTGAGGAGTGTCTCCGGATCGCTGGAGTTCTCCGCCATCGTCACGTGTAATTGTTCTGCCTCGCTGCGCCGTTTAGTTAATCGACGTTCAATGGAGGCAACCTTCTTAGCTATCTCGCGTCGTTGCCCACCACCAAGTTTTACCTTGCCTGCGGAAACTTTTTCATTCACTTCAGCCACGACCGAGGCGACCTCCGCACCCTGTTCCGCCGCTCGCAGTCGCAGGTATTCATCAACCCCTGATGGCAGATCACGAACGCTTCCATTGCCCAGCACCGCAGCAAAAGTTGTGCACACGCGTTCTAAGAAATACCGATCATGGGACACGGCAATGATGGTTCCAGCGAAGCCATCGAGAATATCTTCGAGTGCGGCCAGGGTCTCAACGTCAAAATCATTCGTTGGCTCATCCAGGATCACCACATTGGGACTGCCCATAAGAATGCGCGTCAGCTGCAAGCGGCGGCGTTCACCCCCGGATAAATCACTGACCCGGGTCCACTGCGCATTTCCGTTGAAGCCCAACCGTTCACACAGCTGAGATGCACTGATTTGGCCCTCCTTACCCAAATCAACATATTCGGCAATGCGCTGCACCGATTCGAGTACGCGATCATCGCCGGGGAGGTCTTCAAGCCGCTGCGTGAGCATGACCGGCTTCACCGTTTTACCCGTTCGAATTCGACCGTGTGCCAGTGGATGCTGGCCGAGAATAGCCTTCAGCAACGTGGACTTACCCACGCCATTCGCACCCAGTAAACCGATGCGATCACCCGGGCCAATGTTCCAGGTGAGATCACCAATCAGTTCGCGATCGCCCACCATGATGCGCGCTTCAGTGATTTCGAACACCGTCTTGCCCAGCCGAGCGCCGGCAAACTTGACCAGCTCAACGTCATCGCGAGCGGGGGGTTGCTGGGCGATCAGTGCATTGGCCGCATCCACTCGAAACTGCGGTTTGGTGGTGCGGGCTGGCGGTCCACGGCGAAGCCAGGCCAGTTCCTTGCGCAGTAGGTTGGCTCGGCGGGCCTGCTCAGTGTCGGAGCGTCGCGTGCGTTCGGCTTTGGCTAGCACGAAGGCTGAGTACCCACCCTCATAGGTTTCGATAGCCCCGTTGACGACTTCCCACGTGTTCTCACTGACCTCGTCGAGGAACCAGCGATCATGGGTCACCACCACGTAGGCACCTTTGCGGCGTGCCTTCAACCAGCCGGCCAGCCAGGTGACACCTTCCACATCGAGGTGGTTGGTGGGTTCGTCCAGAATCAGCACCTCCGGGTTCGCCACCAGGGCGGCCGCCAGCGCCACCCGCTGGCGCTCACCGCCGGACAGGTTGGCGGTGTCCACATCAAGTAACTCTTCTGAATGGCCACCGAGCAGCCCCGCCAGGATCTCTCGAACCCCCGACTGCGATGCCCATTCGTGGGTGGGGATGTCACTGAAAATCTGTTGGCGCACAGTCGATCCCGGCGTCATCACCGGTGCTTGTGCGACGAGGGAAAGATCGGTTCCCCCGGCGATGGTGACGCGGCCAGAATCCAGATCACCCACACCGGCGAGTACCTTCAGCAGCGTGGATTTCCCGCCCCCGTTGCGTCCAACCACCCCAATGCGATCGCCCACCCCCACGCCAAGGGAGACCTTGTTCAAAATGGTGCGGTCCCCATAGGTCAGGGCCGCGCTTTCAACGTTGATGAGGTTAACCGCAGTGTTTGACATCGCGGCCATCTTAAAAGCCACCTAACCTTGCGGCTGTGGGCCGTCCCGATGTTCAGGTGGTGTGGTTCAAACGGGACCTTCGAGTGCGCGACCACGCGGCACTCGCGGCAGCGGTAAATACCGGTGCTCCGCTCCTGCCGCTCTACGTCTTCGAACCGAGCCTGCTGGCTCACCCGCACGTGTCAACCCGACATAGCGAACTGGTGCTCGATGCACTCACCGATTTGCGCGAAAACCTCGCCCACCTTGGCGCCCCACTTGTCATTCGAACCGGTGAGGTGGTCGATGTTCTACACGCTTTGCATGCGCAGGTGGGTGTGGCTGCGGTGCATTCCCACGAAGAGTTCGGCGTGCTGGCCACCTGGAATCGTGATCGCGACGTGGCCGCGTGGTGTCGCAAGCTCGGCATCGCTTACCGCGAGCACCGCCAAACGGGCACCATGCGCGGCCTGAAATCGAGAAACACCTGGAATAAGCAACGTCTCGCTTTGTTTTCCCAGCCCCTCCACCCGATTCCGGCGGCGTTGCGCGGCACAAGCGTTGCCCCCGGCCCGATGCCGACGCTGAACGATCTGGGCCTGGAGCCAGAAACCATGCAGTACCGGCAGCGCGGCGGAGAAACGGCTGGGAGAGAGACGATGTTTTCGTTCCTCACTGAACGTGTGCCCGGGTATGAACGCAATCTGTCCAGCCCCAATACCGGCTGGTCGGGTTGTTCACGACTCTCGGTGCATCTCGCGCTTGGCACGGTAAGTGCGCGCGAGATTCACGCCCGCGCCCAGCGGCGCCATGGCGAACCTGGTGTGGCGAGAAAATCCCTGCAGGCCTTTGGCGAACGGCTCGCCTGGCGTGACCACTTTGCCCAAAAATTAGAGGACGCACCCTTCATCGAAGAACGCTCCCTGCATCCAGCGTTCGACGACCTACGCCCCCGCCAACCCAACCAGGCTGCCCTGGATGCCTTCATTCGTGGCGCCACGGGTTACCCGATGGTGGACGCCGTGCTGCGCAGTCTGGCCGCAACAGGGTGGACCACCTTTCGGATGCGCTCCATGATCACCTCCTTCGCCTCCTACGATCTATGGCTCCCCTGGCAGGAGACGGGGCGCGTCCTGGCGCGTTGGTTCACCGATTACGAACCGGGAATTCATTGGCCGCAGATTCAAATGCAATCGGGGGTGACCGGCATGAACGCGCTGCGCATCTATGACCCGGTGAAACAGCAGCTAGATCACGATGCGCAAGGCACTTTTGTTCGCCGATGGGTACCGGAACTGCGCGATGTTCCCCTGGAACTGCTCGCCACACCATGGCTCACCGCACCCGAGCAGCGCCACGGTTATCCGGACCCGATCGTTGACCACACTGCGGCTGCAGCACAGGCGAAACGGCGAATTAGCTTGGTGCGCGAACGGGTACGCGGTGATGGTTCAACAGCGGCCGTACTGGAAAAGCACGGTTCACGTCGACCACCACCGGCGCGCCGTCGTCGCTAGCCCACCTTTTTCATGCGCACCTAGTCTTCGAGCGTGCCATCGCCATCGAGAAGCACGCCTCGGTTCAGGTTAATCGGAGATGTGTGCCAATGTGGCGCGGGCTTCATCATCTAACTCGACGTTGGCGGCATCACAGTTTTCTGTTAGGTGTGCCAGCGAGCCGGTGCCTGGGATAGGCAGCATGACGGGCGAATGTTGCAGCAACCAGGCCAGTGCCACCTGACCCGGCGTGCAACCCAACCGCTGCGCAGTAGCACCCAGTGGGCCATCCTCGGCCACAAGCGCTCGGTTACCCAGCGGGAACCAGGGAATGAAACCGATGCCGTGTTCGGTGGCGTAATTCACCAACTTTTCGCTCTGCCGATTGCTTACGTTGTACAGATTCTGAACACTGACCACATCGAGGAATTCACTGGCTGCAATAACGTCATCAACACTGACCTCTGACAGTCCCACGTGGCGAATCAGGCCTTCGTTGACCATGTCGTTGATCACACCGAATTGGTCTTCTGCCGGCACTGCAGGATCAATGCGATGTAGCTGCCACAGATCGATTCGGTCCAGGCCTAGACGCCGTAGCGACATGTGCACGCACTGGCGCAGGTATTCCGGGCGTCCCACGGGTGCCCACTGGTCTGGCCCCTGCCGGGTGAGCCCGCCCTTGGTGGCGATGAGCACATCGGTGTACGGGTGTAATGCCTCACGGATGAGACGCTCACTCACTTCCGGGCCGTATGAGTCGGCGGTGTCGATGAAGTTAACACCGAGGTCGATGGATTGACGCAGCACCGAACGCGCAACGTCAAGATCCGCCGGGTCACCCCAAATGCCCGGGCCGGTGATGCGCATGGCACCAAAACCCAACCGGCGCACCGTCATGGGATCTTCACCCGACGCACCAAGGGTGAAAGTGGCCGTTGCCGGGGTTGCATTCATGGACTGCTCCTGTTGGGATTGGTGACGCGTTGAACGATGAGTTCAGCGGTGGTGCGATCAGTGCTGAGAACAACCTGGCGAAATGGCTCGTCGTGCAGTTCCAAAATGACACCGGGCTGCCGTTTTGCGATGGCGACAAAGTCGTGTCCTTCACGATGACGCATGCGGCCCAGCAGGAACCAGCCTGGAACCCCGGCGGGCACCCGCCAGCCACGGGCATAGAACCAGGGGTCGGTGGTGAACACTGCGCGATCAATGTGGTGCCACCGAATCTGCAGGTCGCCATGCCAGGCGTAAAGCCGCTCCCAGCGACCCAATTCCACCACGAGGTGGTCCGGGGTCAGGCTGACAAGGGTCATGGAGATCAGCCTGACAGGTGAGCTGGCGTGTTCGATCGCGGGCTGTCAGTGCCCGGTGGCATGCTCAGCCCATGGCCAAGTTCATGCAACGCAATGTTGAGGTTGAGGTGGTACCCGCCCACCTCCCGGCCTCGGCCTGGTCGGCCACCAGCATCGAAAGTTTCCTCGGCTGCCCGCTGAAGTACTGGTGGTCGAAGGTGCAGCGCTGGAACACCCCCTCCACCGTGCCCCTCGTGGTGGGCACCTCGGTTCACGAGGCGCTAGAAAACCTGCTGGCTCTCCCGCCGGGCAAGCGCACACCACGTGCGGGCGAGGAGTTCCTGGCCGCCGCGGTCGATAAAACCCTGCGCAGCGTGTCCGGTCAAGCCATTGATCCCGCAGCCGTCACCGAGCGCGCCCAGCGCGCCATGGGTGCCTACTGGGACACCGAAGACCCAGGCGATGTTGAAGTTGCCAGCAACGGCATCGAACGCGAGGTCAAGGCCGACATTGGTGGATTGGCCTTTCGTGGGTTTATCGACCGCATCGCCGTTACCGATGCGGGCCTGCGAGTCACCGACTACAAGACCGGTGCGGCCAAGCCAAAATACTGGTGGGGCTATTGGCGCCAACAACTTCTCTACGCTCATGCGCTGGGGCTGGGTGATGAACCCATTGCCGAGGTTGAGTTGCTCTTTCTCACCTCACCGCGTGCTGTCACCCGGCCTGTTTATGGCGCGGCTGTTCAACGAGCCCTCGACGATCTTGATGTCGCACACACCGAGCGTGAACACATGCAACTCACCCAGGTGTGGCAGGCCCGCACCGGTCCACTATGCAACTACTGCGATTTCGCTCCCGCCTGCCCGGCTAAACGCTCGCGAGCACCACGACCGGGCACCGCCGAAAGTGACGAGTTGCTCCGCCAACAGGGTCTGTGGCAGCGAGAAAAGCCTGCGGCGGCGATCGGATGACTCCGGTACCCGTCACGATTCCGCAGTGGATTCCACCCTGGCCCACCGACGACGTGGCCAGTTTCGTTCGCGTCAGCGCTGCCCATCTACACGACGATTCACCCTGGGTGTGCCCGCAGCAGATAGCCGCCAAGGCCCGCCCACAAATTCAGCCCGTGCGCGACCCTGCTGTTCGTCGCGAATACGCCCCCGACGCTTCCTTCCCACTGGGCACCATTCATCACGCGCTGCATGCTTCGTTAGCTCGCAACCAGCCCATCGACAGTGCCATCAGCCTGGCCTGCGATGAATCAAAGGCGACCATTACCGAGCCATATCTGGCGGTGGTCAATGCAGGCGTTGCCGGTTACCTGCAGGTCATTGATCAGTTGCGCGACGCCGACCAATTCCCTGCCTCCACGGCCGTTCGTGACTTCATCGGCCAGGGAGTAGACACCGATGGTGCAGCCGTGGAGTGGTACGGGTGGGGCATCTTGCATGTGTCTACCGACTCGCTCATTCGCGAATATCACCTCCTCACCTATTACGGTGCGGGCCAGCGCGAGCGCAGTCTGGCCAGCCTGGGCGTGTATGCGCGCATCGCGGCTGATCCCGTTGCCGTAGTCCCGGGAGGTTCTTGGCGCTCCCCCTTCACTGCGGCACCTGCCCAACCGCGCCCGGGTGAAACAGTGATCATTCGTGAAATCGGTGTCTTGGACAGCACTGACTCGGTGCTGTTCACCGGCACAACTGAGCAGGCGCGCGAACTTTTCGCCACCGAAGTTCCCCCGGCGCTGTCGGTTCTGACCGGCGACTTCTATCGCCCCACCGGTGGTTGCGCTGGCTGCACAGTTCGCTCTGCATGCACCGGAGTCACCCGTATCCCAGGTCTTCTCGGTGTGATTGGCGCCACCACCTGGCCGCGCACGTTCAGTTGCTCCGACCTCACCCATGCCCGCGCATGCACCTATCGCATTTATCTCCAGCGCACGCTGGGGTTGCCCGCCGCCCCCAGTCTCACAACGCCGGCTATGGCGCGCGGCACCAATGTGCATCGGTGGCTGGAGTTCGCGCACGGTCAGCGTAGGCGTTGCATCGCAGCAGAACTACCCGAAGACCAGGTCGACCCGGTGGGTGAACAACTTGGCTGGACCCTTGATGAATACCGAGCCCTACGGCCCTATCTCCTGGCCCACGCCATGGTCTGTCCCATCCTCGAAGATGGCGACAACACCACCGAGCCTGAAATCACCATGACCGGTTGGGATACCGACGTAGACATCACCATGTCTACCCGAGCCGATCTCGTGTACGAGACTGATGGCTGGGTGGTGGTGCGGGAAACGAAGACCACCGCGCGACTTTTCGACACCGGTTCCCAGCTGCAGATGCTGCGTCAATACCCACAGGTAGCACTCAGCCTGTGCATGTTGGCTGATGGCTTGCATCCACTCCAGCCCCAGCGCCTTCCGCGCACACCACTGCAGGCACGTGTTGAGCTTGAGATTTTGACCCTGGAAGGTTCACAGGTGTTGAGCTTTGATGCAACCGATCCCGACGTGGTGCTGCTGGCTCGCACTTGTCTGGCCGAGGCAATTGATCCGCTGCTCTACACCGCACCCACCCCGCAGGTGGGTGATGGCTGCTCTATCTGCCCGGTGTCCGCGTGGTGCGATGCGTTTCAAACACATGCCGCCGCCCCCGGCCACGAGACACCGAGTGGGTCACTGGCCATCTTCGAGACCGCGAGTGCAAACGACGATGACATTCCGTTCTAGCCGATCCCCTGTCCCCAACTTGACCTGTGCTGACATGATCGGGTCCCATGAGCACTTCTGATTCACCATCCCTGCAGCCCTGGTCGTCTCGGTCGCCGCAACGATATGTTCTTACCGCGATCGCGATCATCATCGGCATTGCCGTGATGGCGACGGCCGTCTACTACATCAGCAACGACGTGGGAGGCATCGTGCCCTTCCTGATGATCCTCGTTGCACCCGTGCTCACCGTGGTCTATGTCTATGTTTTCGCTTTCAAAAAATGGGACGAGACCGACAACAGCACTTCGTGAAAGCGGCCTAGACACCGTCGGTTAGTACCGATCCCACACTCCACCGGTATGGGTGCACTAACGTCGCGCACATGCGTGCACTGGGAACATCAGGAATTCTCGTCAGTAACCAAGGTCTGGGCTGCTTTGGCATGTCAACCGCGTACGGCCCAGCCGATGACGACCAAAGCCGCCAGGTACTGCACGAAGCCGTCGCCCTGGGCATCACTTTTTTTGATACCGCCGACATTTACGGCGATGGGCACAACGAGCAGTTGGTGGGCGCGGCGCTAGCCGATGTGCGCGAAGACATCGTGCTGGCTACGAAATTTGGTTTTGCCGCTGACGGAGTGAGCGGTGGCAATCCTGATCACGTTCGCGCAGCCTGCGAAGCAAGCCTTCGACGCCTGGGCACCGACTACATCGACCTGTACTACAGCCATCGCATTGATCCCACGATCCCGATTGAGGAAACCGTGGGCGCCATGGCCGAACTCGTGGCCGAGGGCAAGGTGCGTGCGATCGGGCTTTCTGAGGCAAGTTCACAATCATTGCGTCGCGCCCAAGCCATACATCCCATTTCAGCGCTGCAAAGTGAATGGTCACTGTGGACCCGAGACATAGAGGCTGAGGTTTTGGCCACCGCGCGAGAACTGCACATCACCGTGGTGCCCTACAGCCCGCTAGGTCGTGGGTTTCTCACCGGCGCTGTCACCGATGCCAAAGCTTTAGCCGAAACAGACATGCGACAGTCAATGCCCCGATTCCACGGCGAGGCATTGCAGGCCAATCTTGATTTGGTGGCTCAGGTGGGCCAGATGGCCGCGGAACTCAATTGCACTCCGGGCCAGTTGGCCCTTGCCTGGTTGATGGCCCAGGGCCGCGACGTGGTGCCGATTCCGGGCACGAAACGGGTGGCCTACCTGCGCGAAAACGTCGGTGCCGACAATGTGGTGCTCACCACCGAACAGGTGGCGGAGCTGAGCGATCTGATGCCCCCCGGCGTTGCCGCGGGTGCGCGTTATGGCCGCGAGCACTCATACGGGGATAGCCCCGCCAGCGTTTAACCGGCTCTGTCCCACCTCCACCGCAATCTGAGCGAAACGGGTGGCGGCGGCAGTGCGCAACGCCGGTCGCGGCAGCGCGATCAAAATCTGTCGCGGTGGAATCGGTGGATTCAGCGGGAGCACCCGAACGTTGGGGTCGTGAGCGTCCACCGCCAGCAGCGGCATGATGGCCGGAGCGAGACCATTGCGAGCCATGGCCTGCATTGCACCGTTGTCGTTAGTGCGAAAGACATACTGCACCGAAACGCCCAGCGCACGCAGCCCATTTTCAATCAGTAGCTGAGCACCACCACCGTTTTCGCCGATCACACCAATTCCGTTGAGCAGCATGGGGTCATAGCTGGTGAGTTCGGCGGAGTATTCATCATTGGCCAACACCGCCACAAAGGGGTCGGCGCCGAGGGGGATTACCTCAATATCTGGCTCCTGCACGGGCCCGGCCAAAAACGCCACATCAAGGTCACCAGCGATCAGAGAAGCGATGAGGGGCTCATTTTCATCGGCTTCATCGACGCGCACCTGCAGATCTGGTGTCTCGGTCAGGATCCGGCCCACGATGGTGGGCAGCAATTCCACCGAGACACTTTGAAAGGTGCCACACGCAAGGCGACCACCCATGCCCGCTTTCAGCGCGTCAATATCAGCACGTAACTGGTCGATCCGATCAGTGACCACCTGGGCATGGCGCAGCGCAAGACGACCGGCCGGGGTGAGCACCACCGGCCGCGGCCCCCCCGGGCGATCAAAGACCGATTCGCCCAGCGCTGCCTCAAGAGCGGCCACCTGCTGACTCACCGCAGCCTGGGAATAGCCTAGGCGGATTCCGGCATCGGTGAACGTGCCCTCCTCCACCACGGCCCGCAGGGCCTCCAGGTGGCGGATCTCGATGTGCTTAAGCTTTCCCTCGACCATGACCAAAGCATAAGTAAATATGATTACTAATATCAAATTTCATCATTATGTGTAATCTATATGTCTCAGTTATCGTAGAACCACAAGATAAACCGTGACATAAAGGAGCACACCATGTTGAACCTCACCCGCATCTCACTGCTCACTCTCGGTCGGCGGGTAGCTGAGACCGGCATCAAGCCAAACTCCACCGATATCGCCACGCTGGCCATGGCCGCGGGCAACGCTGGAGTATCACCCGTGCTCGTGTCAATCCTCACCGATGACACCGCTCCTGAGGTTGTTCGCCTGCGCGCCTATGAGCGCGTCTCCTGCGCCATGTCGCGGGTGACCTACCGCACTGACGTGGCTGCCGCCGCCTAGTTTCACCTACGCTCACCGGTGTGCCGCACAATCATGCCTCGCTGAATCCAGCGATCGCGCAGTGGTTGCAGGCGGCACCACCGGTTGACGTTGATGTCTTCGACATCTGCGCGGTCCGACAAATGTCAGCTGACTATATGCGGGAAACCGGTGGCCCTGCCCCGCGCTACACCCCGGCAACTGTTGCGATCAGCGAGACATTGATCGCCGAAGTTCCAGTGCTGCGCTGGTCGCACACGCCATCGCCAGTATCTCGAACCGCTGTGGTTGCCGTACACGGTGGGGGTTTCATCGTGGGCAGTGCTCTAGGTCCTGAGCGCATAGCGGTTCCTCTTGCCACACAACACAATATCGACACCATCAGTGTTGAATACCGGCTAGCACCTGAGCATCCAGCACCCGCAGCGCTAGCAGACGTCATTGCCGTGATCACCGAACTTACCGGGCCAAACAGCCCGTACTCCTCGATCGCCCTGTACGGAAGCAGTGCCGGTGCGTGTCTGGCCGCGGGCGCCGCGCTCTGGGCCCGCGACCACCACATCAGCATCGCCGGTCAAGTACTCAGTTGTCCTGCCCTAGACAACACCGTGATTGATGATGTGTGGTCGCCCACCTGGACTCCCCATGCCGCCGAAGCTATGTGGCACCACTACCTTTCACCAGACCCCGCCATCACCCACCCGCTGTGGGGTTATGTCATTCCCGCGCGAATCGACAACCTCAGCAACGTGGCTCCAGCGCACCTTGTTGTCGCCCAACACGACACCCTCCGATCCCAGGGGCTGACCTATGCGCAGCGACTCGACGCCGCCGGGGTACCCATCACCGTCAATGACGCACCGGGCACGGTGCATGGCTTCGACGGTCTACTTCCCGACAGCGATATCGCCACCGAAGCGATTGATGCGCAGGTGCAGCGGTTGGCCACGTGGTTGCGCGGTAGGTAACTCATAGGCTGGGCACATGATTCGCGTGCCCGCACGATTTTCTGGACCCATCGGTTACGCCAATGGCGGCTGGATTGGTGGTCTGCTCGCGGCCGAGAGCGATCTGGATCCGGCCATGGTCACCCTGCGCAAACCTGTGCCGCTAGAAACAGACCTGCACTTTGATGGCGCGAACTTAACGCTGGCCGACACGGTTTTGGCTGAGGTGACGACAGCGGACTTCACCTATCCCATTCCCGAACCCATCACCCGCGCCGAAGCTGAAGCAGCACAGGCACAATCACCGGTACAGGCCAGCGAAAACTACGGCACCTGTCTGGTGTGCGGGGTGGAACGCACCGATGGATTTCAGTTGCGGCCGGGTCCGGTGGCCGGGCGCCCACACACCGTGGCCTGCATATGGCAGCCCGGCCGCACCCAGCCACCGCTACCCGTAGACGCTGCCATCGCCGCAGTCTGGGCGGCGCTGGACTGCCCCGGCGCCTGGACCCAGGAACTCCTGATCCAGCCAATGCTGCTGGGGCGAATGATGGTGAGCATCCTGGACATCCCTGACCTCACCCCCGGTGCCACCGACGACTACATCGTGATCGGCCACGCAGAAGGTGCGCAGGGACGCAAGGTATTCACCACCACCGCCCTGTACGACACCGAGCAGAACCTCATCGCCCACGCCGAGGCAACGTGGATCACCGTTGATGCCCACCCGCGCTCGCGCGACTCATGAATCGAGGGCACCATAGAGGCGTGACCGATACCGATGTCCTCATCGTCGGTGCCGGTCCGGCCGGCTCCGCCACGGCAGCCTGGAGTGCACGGCGCGGCCTGGACACGCTCCTCATTGACGCTGCGGAATTTCCTCGCGATAAGCCCTGTGGCGACGGCCTCACCCCGCGCGCGGTGGAAGAACTCAACCGGCTCGGCCTCACCGACTGGCTCAACACCAAGCCACGCAATCTGGGCCTACGTGCAGCCGGCTTTGGTCACACCCTCCAACTCCCCTGGCCGGGTGGTTCCCTTCCCGGTCACGGCAGTGCCGTGCCGCGACTAGAACTAGACGACCGCATTCGCGGTGTGGCCCTGGACAGCGGCGCGAAGGCTCGCGATGGCCTGCGCGCCATCGACGTCACCATGAACGGCGACAAGGTGAGCGGGGTGGTGGTGAAAACCCCAGCCGGCACCGAGACCATCACGTGTAAGCGCCTCGTCATCGCCGATGGCGCCCGCTCGCAACTCGGGCGACACATGGGACGCCAATGGCATCAGGGCACCGCCTACGGGGTAGCGGCGCGCGCCTATATCGATTCGGGCCGCAGCGACGACGAGTGGATCTCTTCGCACCTGGAACTTCGCGGTGCCGATGATCGGCTGCTTTCCGGCTATGGCTGGATCTTCCCCCTCGCCGATGGCCAGGTGAACATCGGTGTGGGCACCTTGGCTACCAATAAGCGCCCCGCCGACATTAATTTGCGTCAACTTCTTGCCCACTACACCGATTTGCAGCGCAACGACTGGCAACTCGCCGGCGACCTACGTGCACCCTGGTCGGCTCTACTGCCCATGGGTGGAGCGGTGAGCAATGTGGCCGGCAGCAACTGGTTAATGGTGGGTGACGCCGCTGGTTGTGTGAACCCTCTCAACGGCGAAGGCATTGACTACGGGCTGGAAACAGGTCACCTGGCCGCTCAGGTTTTCGCCTCGCGTGCAAGCAGTTACGACCTCAGCGAACTATGGCCCGAACTTCTGCTTAAGCGTTATGGCACAGCGTTTTCTATCGCCCGCCGCCTGGCCAGCCTGATCACGCTACCGGGTTTTTTGCCCACCTTCGGTCCCGTCGGCATGAGCTCGCAGTTCCTGATGACGATCGCCTTGCGCGTGATGGGCAATCTGGTGACCGAGGCAGACGCGGACACCGTCGCCCGACTCTGGCGGATCGCCGGCAAGGCCTCTATTCAACTCGACGCTCGCCCGCCCTTCTCGTGACCCACACCGTTGCCATTACCGGAGCCGGTGGCTTTATTGGTGCCCAAGCCGCCCAGCGCTATGCCGCAATGGGTTGGCAGGTTCGCGGGCTTGATTTGCCCGGAATTTCCCAGCCCCATGTGCACGAAACCCTAACCGGAAACATTACTGATCCCGATGCGCTTGCACAGTTAGTGAACGGTGCAGATCTGGTGCTACACACCGCCGCAATCGTTGCCGAGTCTGGCGACTGGTCAGCTTTCCATCAGATCAATGCGGCGGCCCCCGCGTTAGTTGCGATAGCGGCGAAAACTGCTGGTGTGCACAGTTTCGTGCACCTGTCTAGCGTGATGGTGCATGGCTTCGATTACCCCGATGGCAGTACTGAGGATGCGGCTTTCGACGCGGCAGACAACCCTTACTGCTGGTCAAAGGTCATGGCCGAACATGCACTGCGCGGACTCGACGACCCCGGCATCTTCAACGTGCACATCATTCGCCCCGGCGATGTGTACGGCCCCGGAAGTGTGCCATGGGTGGTGCGCCCAATTCAGCACATGCACAAGCGAACGTTCCTCTATGTCGACCCACGATCTTCAGTGATCAATCACGTCTACATCGACAACCTGCTCGAGGCCATTGATGCTGTCGTCGCTGCGGGCGATGCCGTCAGTGGTCAGGCTTTCATCATTACCGACGGACAGCGCACCCTGGCTCGGGACTATTTCGGCTGGTTCGCCGAGCAGGTGGGTTCCCAGCGCCACATTGCGCTACCGGGTTGGCTGGCCGAAAGCATCGTAGGTGGTCTGGCTGCGGCGCTGCCCAAGAAGTGGGCGCAGTCCCTAGACCTTGATCGCCAGTCCATCCGCTACCTGCGCCGCCGCGGGGTTTTCGATGTGAGCCGCATCCGCGCACTGGGTTGGGCACCGCGCGTCGATCTCAACCAGGGCCGGGAATTGACCGCAGCGTGGCTCCGCGATCAGCAACTGCTGCCCGTAGGGTGAACGAGTGAGCGAGGGCAGGGATTTCACTGAACCGTCCCAGGCGTTGCTGCCCGGGCGGCAGGGGATGCTCGTTCGATTGCAGGCTGAAGAAGGCCATCGGGCTGGTCTGCTCGATGTGGTGCACCGCTACACCGATGGTTTGGGCGATGAACCCGGTACCGAAGTATTCATCGTGCATTTAGACCCCGACGATGAAGACATCGTGTGGTTGTATGAAGTTTTTCGCGATGACCAGGCCTTGGCAGATCATCGCTCCACCAGTGGTTTCGCCATGCTGATGGAGGAACTACCCGAATACCTCGCCTCACCACCGGGTGTCTTGCGCATGGATCCGCTGCGCATGTCGGTGCAGCAGGCCGTGCTCGCCGAAGACTGGTCGCTGTAAATTCTGCGCCCGGTAGGTGCAGGGATGGCGGGTTTCACCACATAAGCAGGACATGAGTAGTGATGAATTTGATATCGCGGCCACCCTTGGCCCCCATGATCCGGCACAAGGGAGTGCCGACCCAGACTTAACGGCCCTGCGTGCGAAGGTTGATGCTCACATCGCAGTCGATCCCTCTGCCGATCGCAGGGCAGATGAAGCTGCCGTCAACGTGGTCATGCTGCGCGGGCGACGCGCCTGGTGGATCACCGGTAGCGCCGCGGCCGCCGTGTCACTACTGGCCGCCGGAACGTTGGCGGGTGTGATCTTCAGCGGGGGTGAAACCCCCATCGTTGCCGCCACTGCCGATGCGGGCCTGGCCAGCGTCAACGCAGCACCGAATATCGGTGGTCCTAGCGGGCCGATGGTGTCCATGGGTGGCCGAGCACCGGTAGGTGAGCAACTGGGGGCCGCAGATGCGCGCATCAGTTACTGGCCCGGAATCAACACCACCCTTGAGCCCGGTCCTGACCTACCCAATGAGTCTGGCACCGCCACCGGCTACCGCCTGGCCGGGGAAAATATTGATCAGACCGCACTCGCCCAACGCCTCGCCGATGTGTTCGCCGTGAACGGCACACCGCAATTGCAAGATTACGGGATTGTCGTGGGCGACCCCAACGGCACTGCGCCGCAGGTCTGGGTGAACAACGACGGCCAGGTGAGTTGGTCGTTCAGTGATCCCACGCGAGACCCCTGGGCCTGTGCACTGGTAGAGCCGGTTGAACCGATGAACAGTGACAACGTCGTACCCGGGTCAAATGGTTGCGCCCAAACTGAAATGATGAGCACGCAGAATGCACAGACTCAGGCGGAGGAAATTTTGACGGCCCTGGGAGTTGCTACCGCACCGGATAGCTCCGTGGGTATTGAGTGGGAGACCTCAAACGACGGCGTACTCACCACCACCACCGCGTGGCAAACAATCGATGGAGCGCGCACCCAGCTTTCCTGGACGTTTAACTTCGATGCACAGGGCCCACTGTGGGTTAATGGTTTTGCCGCGGGCCTGGAAATGATTCCTGACTACCCCATCATTGGTGCCCGAAGTACGGTGACGCGTAGTCAAATTCCACGCTGGGCAGCTTTTGGCCCCAATCCCACCGACTCCATGCTGCAACCAGCTTCGTCGGCGCGAGCTGGCGATGAAGACACCACCGAGCCGCTCCCGATAGCGCCCCTCGAGAACCGCGCCGTCACCGTTCGATGGGACCCGGCGGTGGCCGTATCGGCCGAACTCACCCTCGCGCAATATTGGGCACCGGATGGCACCTTCTTCCTGTTGCCGGCGTATGAGTTCCAGACTGACAACGACCGCGGCGTGTGGACCATCATTGCCGTGGGTGAATCAGCCGTCAGTTTCACGTCGGGGCCCTAAGCGGGCCAGATATCGCCAATCGTGTATCCCTCCGGGAATGGGTCGGTGTCATCAAGCACCCATTCGCTGCGGCCGGTGACCCAGGCGCGCCCGGTAATTGTTGGTAACACCGCGGCATAGTCACCCACGGTTGTTTCACCTACGAGCATGCCGGTGAACGTGGTGTCGAGCATGCCCTGGTGTACGAAGGGTTTGTTCAGAGCCAGCTGCCCGCGCGCGTGCATTGCCGCCATTCTCGCGCAGGTCCCCGTGCCACACGGCGACCGGTCGAGTGCACCGGTCCAGGTGGCGGGGTCGTCACTGAGCCGGTCGGTGGCCATCACCATGGCGTTGCGGCCGTCGATACCCGGTGCTGGAGATGGGCCAGTAATCATGACCAGGTTGATCGAGTCAATACCCCTGTTCAGTGGATGCGTCACCGGATAGGCGCGATTGACCGCGAGTTTCAGGCGCGCACCAAGGCTTTGCAGCGCAGGCACATCGGCGGAGGTGAGGCCGACAGCGAGGTCTTCACTACGGGCCAGTACGAAGAACTGGCCACCGAACACAACATCGACCGGAACCCGCAGCGGTCGATCGGGTGAATCAACGCGAGGGTCTGCGGGCAGTTCCAACTCCACCCCGAGGTGCGCGGTGAACGAAGGAACGTTACTGATGGTGATGGCCATGACGCGACCGGCCTGGCAGGTGGCCGCCACAGATATCAAGCCGACCGCAGTTTCCAAGGTGACAGTCGTGACCGGCTCGATCATGGGAATGCGGCCTGATTCCAGCAGGGCGGTGACGGTACACATTGTGTTACTGCCCGACATCGGGGTGAACGCACCCTGTTCCATCACGATGATCGCGGCATCAGCACGTGGATCACTAGGGGTGAGCACGAGCACGGCGCAGAGTCCGGGGTAGCCGCGCGGTTCGTGCAGTATCAGCCTGCGCAAGGCGTGTAGTTCTTTCTCGGCATAGGCGAACCGTTCGGCAATGGTGTTGCCCGGCACGAGGTGATCGATATCAAAGATCACCCGGCCTGGCTCACCTTCAGCGTGGGCCTCAACGGTGGTGAAGTGTTGGGTCATAACGCCTGAGCGCGCCGCAGGGTCACGGCAAGTTCAGCGCTATCGGCTGCACTGATCGGTTGCAGCGGTGCACGCACAGGCCCGGCGGATAATCCGATTTCATCCAGGCCGGCTTTGATGGCGGCCACATAGTTATGTGATTCCAAGATGTTGCACACCGGCCACAGCGCCGCCCACAGTCGGCGCCCTTCAGCCAGATCGCCATTGATTGCGAGGGCTTCATACAGCTTGACGGCCTGTTCGGGCAGCAGATTGGCCATCCCCCACACCGCTCCGGTTGCACCGGTGGCCAATGCCCCAAAGGTGAGGGTGTCCCAGCCATTGAAGGTGGTGATCTGGTTGGGGTACTGCAACAGCATGGTGGATACCGAAGAAAAATCGCCGCTGGTGTCTTTGATGTATTCCACATTGGGCAGGTCGCCTAGGGCGGCAAGTTGCGCGGGGCTCAATTGCAGACCCGTGGCGCCGGGCACGTTGTAGTACACGATCGGAATATTGATCACTTCGCCTACCGCACGAAGATGTGCGTGTAATTCGTTGAGGCGTAGCGGGTCGTAATAGGGCGGCACGATCATCACACCCGCAGCACCGGCACTTTCAGCATGCTGGCTCAGGGCAATGGTTTCTTGAGTTGACTGTGCACCGGTGTGCGGAAGCACCACCATGCGTCCGGCAGCAGCTGTCAGTACCAACTCGGTGACACGGCAGCGTTCCGAGTAGGTCATGGTGGTGAACTCACCCGTCGTGCCCAGTGGAACGATCCCGTGAATGCCAGCAGAAGCCATGCGGTTCACATGCTGGGCAATGCCTTCCTCATCAATGGAGCCATCCGGGCGAAACGGAGTGACGAGCGCTACGAGTACACCGGAAATTTTCATTTACTAGCTCCTGAGATCGACTTAGCGGGGGCATTTCGGTTACGGCGAGTGAAGCGTGCGGGGGTGAAGGGTAGGAGACGTTCGGGCAGCGGGCCACCGAGCAGGTAACCAGCCAGAGCCCGCGATGTTCCCGGAGCCAAGGTGAGCCCCAGCATGCCGTGGCCACTGGAGACGAAAGCGTTCGTCGTGCCGGTTAGTTCACCGATGACCGGCATGCCATCGGGGGTCATGGGCCGCATGCCCGCGGTCGCTTTCGGCAGCGTGGAGGGTGCAACATAGCCATCGAAATAGCGTGTGGGGGCTTGCACAATGGCCGCCACCCGTGCTTCGTTGACCACCTCATCTAGATTTGCGAACTCCATCGTGCCGGACAGGCGCAACCGACCGTCGTAGGGCGTGACGGCAACTTTGGCATCAGAAAGATTGATAGCGCCGCGCAGCGTGACCGGGGGCGGCTGAAGATCAATGGAGTAGCCCTTACCCGGTCGGATCGGCAGGGGGGAACCAAAAAGTTTCGTGACCTGGCCCGTCCACGCACCTGCGGCGAGCACAAACTTGTCTGCGGTAAATCGATGTGGACCGCTGTGGACAGCAGCAATGTGTTCGCCGCTGCGCTCCACCTGATCAATCGCGATGTTCTCAGTGATGGTGCCACCCATCTCGGTGATGCGTCGACGCAGTGACACCATCATGGCCACCGGATCCAAATGGCGTTCATGCGGGAAGAAAATGCCACCGCCTAGGCCCCGACGTAAAACAGGTTCAATCTCGCGCACGTCATCGCCTCGCAGAACCTGCGGGTCTAGGCCAAAGGAGGCGGGTACGTCCAAGTTGGGCAGGTGATGCTCCAGGTTGTGGGCATCAGCGAAAGCCATCAACAGCCCGGCGCTGTGGGTTTCAAAACTCACGCCGTCGGCGGAATAGGCATCGAGGATGTCATTGGTGGACTCGGCCAGCGCAAGATGTGCGGTGTAGCCGGCCCGGAAGTCGGTGAGGTTGCAGTGGCGCCACATGCGCAGCATGAAACGAACGTGGGCGGGGTCTAGGGATGGCTTGATGTACAGCGGGGAGTCTTTGTGAACCATCCACTTCAGCGACTTCACAATCAGACCGGGTGCAGGGACGGGTGCTGCTTCCGCGGGCACAATCCAACCGGCATTGACCGCAGACGCGCCCAGGCCCGACTCGCGCGCATCTAATACCTCGACCTCGACACCCCGGCTTGCCAATTCATAGCCAAGGGTGAGCCCGAGGAGCCCGGCACCCACGATCACGATCCGCATGCTTTTCGCCCTTCGCCAGTTGATGCGCTCGCGATGCTATCGCGGGCTGGCCCACACGCTCACTGGATCAATGCCCTGCGTAGGCTGTCTCCCGGTTCGGTTGGGTACACAGCCCATCCAAATCTGGAGGGATGGCCGAGCGGCCGAAGGCGACGGTCTTGAAAACCGTTGAGGCGGTACCCCCGTCTCCGTGGGTTCAAATCCCACTCCCTCCGCAACGGGCGCGCTAAGTCCTCGGTAATTGTTCCGGCGAGGTTCTATGCTCAACGAGTGGCTCCTCGCACATCCATTCCTCGCGACGCTGCCGATGACCATAGCCGCGCTGCGGCTGAGCGTCGGCGTGCTTTCGTCACCGAACGCACCGATGCGTCGTTGGGCCACGTGGGAAATTTCACCTTCGATCCACAAACAACGCGCGGCAACATCGAGAACCTCATTGGGGCAGCCCAGGTACCCATCGGTATCGCGGGACCACTTTTGGTCAATGGCGAGCACGCAACGGGTGAATTTTATGTGCCGTTAGCTACCACCGAAGGGGCCCTGGTCGCAAGCTATAACCGTGGCATGCGGGTGATTCATGAGTCCGGTGGCGCCACCGTCACCGTGACCGAAGATCACATGCAGCGCTCGCCCGCCTTCCTATTTGCCAGCGCACGAGAGGCAAGGGATTTCGGCATTTGGATTGATGAGCACACCGAACCCATTCGTACCGTGGCGCAAAGCACCACCAGTGTTGGTCTTCTTGAACGCATCATGCACTTTGCTGTTGGCCCCAACCTCTACCTACGCTTTGACTACGCCACCGCTGATGCCGCCGGCCAGAACCTCACCAGCAAGGCCACTTTGGCTGCATGTCAGTGGATAGCCGAGCAGTACCCAGCCGGTGCGGAATTCATCCTGTCCGGAAACATTGACACTGATAAAAAACACTCCCACATCAACACTTTGCTTACCCGCGGCAAGCGAGTGATTGCAGAAGTCACTACGTCAGCACAGACGCTGCAAAGCATCGTGGGAGTCAGCCCCACCGCGCTGTTTCGGGCCCGCCAAATTTCTCAGGCGGGCGCCTTTATGGCTGGCTCTGCCAATAACGGTGCGCATGCGGCTAACGGACTCACCGCTTTGTTTATCGCCACCGGGCAAGATGTGGCAAACGTGGCTGAGTCACACAGCGGAATTCTCTACACGCAGGTGCTGGACACCGGTGACTACTACTGGTCGATTACGCTCCCGTCACTGATCTTGGCAACCCACGGTGGAGGAACGAGCCTGGCCACCCAGCGCGAATGTCTAGAGCTTCTTGGCTGCACGGGAAATGGTGCAGCCAAGAAGCTCGCAGAGATAGCTGCCGCGACAGTGTTGGCAGGAGAGATTTCTCTTGCCTCCGCTGTTTTGGCAGGAGACTGGGTGACCGGCCACGAACAACTTGGTCGTAACCGCTAAGCCACCTCTCGCAGTTTTCCGGTAGCAACATCAAAGACAAAACCACGCACCTGGTCGGTGTGCGGAATGAACGGGCTTGCCTTAATACGATTGATCGACTGAACGACATCAGCATCTAGATCAGCGAAAGACTCCGATGCCCACTCTGGCTTGATGCCAACCTCGGCCAAAATACCGGCCTTAAATTCATCATCGTTGAAGGTGAGCATGCCGCAGTCCGTGTGGTGAATGAGAATGATCTCTTTAGTACCGAGGAGTCGCTGACTGATGGCAAGAGACCTGATTTCGTTGTTGGTAACAACACCGCCGGCATTGCGAATGACGTGGGCTTCACCATCTTTTAGACCAAGGGCGCCGTAGACATTGATGCGCGCATCCATGCATGCCACAACTGCAACCTGACGCGACGGAGGCAGGGGTAGTGGGCCGGAAAATGTGCTGGCATATTCGGTGTTATTCGCAAGGTATTCATCAGTAACAGACATAGTTGTTCCTTTGGCTTGTGGGGGATCGTGTCAAGGAACCGCGCCTAAGCGCGGGGGGAAACGGGTCTTTTCGCCGGACGTCAACAACAGGTGGCGGTGCTACTCACGCACAGGTCTAAGTGCAACCGGCGCGTCAAAATTCGACGGCGCGCACTGACCCGGAGAAGCATGCGCCAAAGTAAAGCAGACCGCCAAAGCGCCGGACTGTGCCGGGGGCAAGAAGTCCGATACAACTAGGGGTGTGGACACGACGAGGGTGGCGCTGCTCATCGGTGCCAATATTGTGTGCGTCGGTGGGATCTCAGTTCTCGTGGGTGCCTCCGCACCTCGGTGGCCATCTCGTTGGCTCATCAGCACCCGCGGACCACTGCGCATACCGCTCCCCGGTGAAAAACAGTTGGGCCGGTGGGCGTCAACAGGGCGGTGGGGCAAGCGTCTGCCAGAGTTTGGCGCAATGTTCGGCGGCGCCAGCAAGAGTGCACTTCCGGGCAAAGACCTACCGAGTTTGACCACCTATGCGATTGAGGTGCGGCGCGCAGAATGGGTGCACCTCATTTCAATGTTCACATTTGTACCCATGGCGTTGATTAATCCGTGGTGGCTGACATTGCTGTTCGGCGTCATTGCCATTGGCTTAAATCTGCCATTCGTTATTGTCTTACGCCACAACAGGAATCGCCTTGACCGGCTGATCGCGCGCTACCCCACAGAGAACTAATTCTGACCGAGCTGCCACATGCGTGCACCACCCACGAGCGCCACCGTGTTGGGCACGATCACGGTGTCATCTCCTAGTCGAACCACCTGGGATGCGGTGATGTGGCGAGCATTACCGCCGCCAAGGTAGAGGCGATCCCAAACGAAGATGGGGCGTAAGCCATCAACAACACGCACCACGCGGCGTGACCAGAAGGAATCGCCGAGGCGACGGCGCTCATGCTCACCGATGTAGGTGTCATAACTTAAACCCCACCGCACCGGGGCCTGGGAGAGTTCCAGGTGTGGTGCCAGCCGGCCCCCATCGAATAGGGCGCAGCCCAGACCGGTACCCAGGGTGAGCACCAACTCAAGACCCTGTCCGGCTACGACGCCCGCGGCGTGTAGTTCGGCATCGTTTACCACCAGGGTGGGCACCTGGAAGGCTTCGGCGAGAGCAGTGCGCGCATCGAAGCCGTGCCACTGCTGTTGGAGTTTGGGGTCCACCCGGCTACGCGGTCCGCGGGTGGTCACATAGTGGGGCGTGGAGATGACGACCCCATGTCGGATCATGCCCGGTAGGCCGACACTGACCCGCTGAACGGGCGGAAATTGTGCGGCAAGTGTGGTCAAGGTGGCCACGAACTTTTTTGGCGGCAGCGGGTATGGGGTGGGAATTCGGGTGGGTTGAACACGCATCGTGCCACTGGCGTCAAGCACAGAGGCCTTGATTCCGCCCCCTCCGCAGTCCATCACCAGGGTGTGGGCGGAGGCGTTGGCAGATGATGAGGGGCTCACACGACATCAGTGTGCCCTGTTCGACGCCCACCCGGTAGCCTGATGCGGCTAGTTCGTCTAGCACGGAGGCGTCGCCTAGTCCGGTCTATGGCGCCCGCCTGCTAAGCGGGTTTGGGTTTTAAAGCCCATCGAGGGTTCAAATCCCTCCGCCTCCGCCATCGCTGTGATGTCAGCCCCCCGGTCTTTGGGGGGTGGCTTCGCAGCGATTTTTGTTGCGTGGGATTTGGGAGGAGGGCCCGGTAGGGGCACGACGGCTCCCTCCGCCTCCGCCATCGCTGTGATGTCAGCCCCCCGGGTTTTTGGGGGGTGCAGTTCTTGGGTGCGCGAAGAATTAGCCGATGGTCAGGGCACTTTTTCGCCGCACCACCCGCAGCTGAGCGAGGGCGACCTGTGCGGGTCCATTGGTACGGGCACCGGTCTTGGCAAAAGTGGATCCATGCAAGGGGCAACTCCACCCTGATGATGTCTCGCGCACTTCGGCACCCTGGTGGGTGCACCGCAGGTTGAGTGCGACATATGTATTCGCGCCCGTGCGCACTACAGCTGCGGGTACGCCACGGACCGAACCGATGGTGGCAACCCCGCCAATCTTTCGTAAGGCGCGCACCCGACGCAGATTCACCCGAACACGGCCGTTCTTCAGCGTGGTGATCGCACTCGGTGGAGCGGGCGCAGCATTTGCGGTGCGGGCACCGGCGGCCAACAGCGTCAGACCGCAGAACCCGGCCGCCACCCGCAGGGCATCTCTGCGCGATATTTGTGGTTGGTTTGTCCCCTCCATCATGGCATCAGTGTGAGCGAAGACAGTAAATCTTGCACAGTGAACCAGGTAAACAGTGAATCAGGTAATGGGTCTCAAGCGAGGTGGGTCTTCGGCAAATCTTCGCGGGTCGCAGGGGGTCAGAACCTAGGGGCTTCATGAAGGGTTCTAGGATGATGCGGCACGGCGCCCGTAGCTCAACGGATAGAGCATCTGACTACGGATCAGAAGGTTAGGGGTTCGAATCCCTTCGGGCGCACACCTTAACTTCCCATGTCAGGGACCAACAGCGGCGATTCCTTCACCGAGGAGTCACCCGTGCACCATGCCCAAATCAGCCACGTCGTCAGCCACCCACGTCACCCCTCACGGTGAACTCCCGGGCGGACAAGCGTGAAACCTACGCAGCGATCGCGGCGGCGTCCTCGTCTGCCTTAAGTTGGCTGGCCAATCCAGGTGCACAAATAGTCGGTGAACAGATCGGCTGTCGGCGATCGATCAACCCGAGCTGAGGCAGGGGTAAAGGGGGGATCGCCATAGGCCAGGTAGTCGATACATAGGCGATTTCGCTCAGGTGGTGGCTCCATGGGTCCGCCATAGCCATGGCTGCCCAGTTCCGGGCGGTATTGGCAAGGGGTGATCGGTATCTCCCCCTGCAATGTGGGAAATCCGACCCGGATGGAGGATCGACCGCAGTTGGGCGGTGCGGTGCGGTCAAACCACGGAAACAGTGGCGGCTCATCAACCACCAACGTGGTGCATTGGTCGACCAGATAGCCAAAGCCGTCCCAGTACTGCTCGACGGTCACCGCTTGAGGATCATCGAGGCCCGAGGCGCTCTTATATGTGTTCATGCGCAGCAGGGCATCCCATTCGTGGGCGAGTTCCACGAACCCCCTGAGGGAATCTGGAGTGAAATTCGCCCTCGTGGGCGTGACGCAGACGAGCGTCGGCACGCCGTGCTCCGCACCCGTGTGGTTCGCCTGCCTTGCAATTTCGAACAGCGGCGCGCCGCGATTAGCGTTGTGGTCGTCGGCATTTGGTGAGTCAAGGCTGATCACCATGGCCGCCAGAAGCGGGATTTTCTCCGCGAAATGCATCTGAAGAAACCGAGTTGTCAGCCCCGATGTGATGAGGATCGGCTTAATGTCGGCGGCGACAAGGCTGTCGATGATCAACGGAAGTAGTGACGTCTTGGGTTCAGAACTGCCGGCATAGATTGGTTCATTTCCGCCGAGGACGACTGACTCAACACCGAGTCGAGTGAAGGTATCGATGACATGATGGATCTGCTCAACAGTGATCTCACCGGCGGTCGATCGACTGACTGCGGTGTAGCAATGCTTGCAGCCGAAAGGACATGTCGAGCCGAGTGACCAGCCTGCGCGTCGAACTCTCGGGGCTACAGCTTTCGGTTCGGTCTTTGCGGCCATGCGCCCAAAGTATATCGCGACTCTACTGAAGTGCTAGGTCCGATGGCCTACACTGCGGAGGCCGAATTAGCGCCACACGTGAGGTATTCGTGTCCCATTCCTAAGGAGTATGCGTGATCGCAGTCTCCAACGGCCGACTCATTCTCACGGTGTGCCTGGCGGCAAGCACGACATCGGTCGTTGCCGCTGGCATGAGTTATTTGATCGTGCCACTACTCGGGGATCTCAACCTCACCCAGGATGAGGCCATTAACGCGTTGGTTATTCCGGGTATCGGGGGCTTACTGCTTGTCTTTGTCGCCGGAGTGCTCGGGGCGCGTTTTGGTGAACGGCGCACTCTCGGCGTTGCCGCTTCGACCTATTTTGCCGGCGCACTTCTTGTGGCTATCGCACCGGACATCAGCCTGGTCACACTTGGGCTTCTCATCGTCAGTTGCAGCGGAATCACGCTGAGCATCGTGTCGCTGAGCCTACTGAATTCTAGAATTTCCGAGCCCGCACAACGAGCGACCGCCTTCGCCACTTTGGGCGTGGTGGCGCCGGCCGTCTTTATCGCCATGCCAGTTCTCTCTGGCGCGCTCACCCAATTCGCCTCATGGCGTTGGATTCCCGTGCTGTGGGCGGTACTTGCGGTATTCGTCGTGCTCGCCACCATTGTTTTTCTACAGCCCGTCGACCGTCCTTCGAAGCGTCAGGAGTTCGTCTCACCGATCCTTGCCGGACTCTTTCTCGCCGCAATACTTCAAGTCCTCAATAACTGGCCCGCAGGAGGACTATCCAGTGTGCGCGTGTGGATTCCACTCGCGGTGGCGTGTGCCGCCTTCGTGGGATTCATCTATGCGAGGAACCGCGTGGCATCGCCGTCGCTGACGTTGGCCCCACTGCGGTCGCGGGCCACCACGCCGTTGCTGATAGTCGCGGTGCTGTTTCCGCTGGCAAATGTGTTCTTCTACATCACCATGGGCTGGCAGTACCTGTTCGGTCTCAGCCCATTACAAACGGCGGTAATTCTCGTTCCCTTACAACTAGCCTGCATCGTCGGAGCGCGATTCATCGCCGGCCCCATGGTGAAGAAGCACGGAATCTATCGATCCGGTCTCCTACTGTTCTCCGCATATATCATCGCAACTTTCATGCTGATGCTCATTTCGCCTACGGCTCCCGTGTGGATCCCCATGCTTATGACCAGCTTGTGGGCGGGCACGTTTACCGGAGTGGCGGTCGTGTTGAGCAATGCCATCATGAGTTCACGCCCGGTGACTGAATCCGGTAACACCTCGTCCTATCAAAAGGCTGCGTCAGCGGTGTCGGCAAGCCTGAGTGCCCTCCTGGTTGCACCCCTGGTCTTTATCACCATCGGCAACGTCCTGGAAGGACGCATTATTGAGGAGGGTGCTTCACCCCTGCTGGCATCGTCGTTGACCTACTCCATCCAAACCAGCGCGAGTCCTGCCGAACAGTCAACCTTGTACGTCATCGAATTGCCTGGAGACAAGCCGTTGCAAGAACTGCACGGTGAAGCCCTCATCGCAGGACTTCGCGTTGACGCCCTCACCGCCGGCGGGCTCGGCTTGGTGTGTCTCGGACTATTTGCCTACGCCCGCCCCGGTTACGTTCGTGATCACAAGGCGGACTCGTCCAAGCTCAAATAGAAGTTGTCTTGAGCCGCGAGCACATCAATCATTGCGTCAACCTTCGGCAACTCACGTGTGAAAAAGTATTCAGCCGCATGGCGTTTACCGGCATAATGATCCTCGTCTCCGGTCGGGTCGGGCATCTTTAAGCCGCTGAACTTTCTCACCCGCCCCCAAGCATTGCAAGGGGGTTTCGAAGGAGCCTGAGTATGGCGCTTAGACGTGGGGTACTGCCGTCCACCAGCGTTTGGGGTTATTGCCACCCTGGGGCCACCCCACCACCGCCGCAGCTGCTGCTATTGATGCTGCCGTCCGGCATCGTCGTGCCGCAGAAAACCGCGCCGGTCAGGTTCGCGTCGGTCAGGTTCGCGTAGGTCAGGTTCGCGTCGGTCAGGTTCGCGCCGATCAGGCCCGCGCCGGACAGGTTCGCGTTGGACAGGTTCGCGCCGTTCAGGTCCGCGTTGGTCAGGTTCGCGTAGGTCAGGTTCGCGTTGGACAGGTTCGCGTCGGGCAGGGTCACGTAGAACAAGTCTGCGCGGGTCAGGTTCGCGTAGGTCAGGTTCGCGTTGGACAGGTTCGCGTTGACCAGGTTCGCGTAGGACAGGTCTGCGTTTTGACAGTTAGGATCGCAGGCGGCTGCCGCCCGCATCACGCCACCGCGTGGTCTGCTTGATCTGGTGGGACTAAAGTTTGCCCCCACCAAGGATGCA
>JABAYF010000028.1:0-256407 GCA_018609125.1 Candidatus Nanopelagicales bacterium
AGCGAAATTCCTTGTCGGGTAAGTTCCGACCTGCACGAATGGCGTAACGACTTCAGCGCTGTCTCAACCATGGACTCGGCGAAATTGCACTACGAGTAAAGATGCTCGTTACGCGCGGCAGGACGGAAAGACCCCGGGACCTTTACTATAGCTTGGTATTGGTGGTCGATTCAATTTGTGTAGGATAGGTGGGAGACTTTGAAGCATGGACGCTAGTTCGTGTGGAGTCATCGTTGAAATACCACTCTGATTGTATTGGCTGTCTAACCTCGAACCGTGATCCGGTTTAGGGACAGTGCCTGGTGGGTAGTTTAACTGGGGCGGTTGCCTCCCAAAAAGTAACGGAGGCGCTCAAAGGTTCCCTCAGCCTGGTTGGTAATCAGGTGTCGAGTGCAAGTGCACAAGGGAGCTTGACTGTGAGACTGACAAGTCGAGCAGGGACGAAAGTCGGAACTAGTGATCCGGCGTCGGCAAGTGGAAGCGGCGTCGCTCAACGGATAAAAGGTACCCCGGGGATAACAGGCTGATCTTGCCCAAGAGTCCATATCGACGGCATGGTTTGGCACCTCGATGTCGGCTCGTCGCATCCTGGGGCTGGAGTCGGTCCCAAGGGTTGGGCTGTTCGCCCATTAAAGCGGTACGCGAGCTGGGTTTAGAACGTCGTGAGACAGTTCGGTCCCTATCCGCCACGCGCGCAGGAGTCTTGAGGAAACCTGTCCCTAGTACGAGAGGACCGGGATGGACGAACCTCTGGTGTGCCAGTTGTCCTGCCAAGGGCACGGCTGGTTGGCTACGTTCGGAAAGGATAACCGCTGAAAGCATCTAAGCGGGAAGCCTGCTCCAAGATAAGGACTCCCACAGGGTTAACCTGGTAAGGCCCCCAGCGAGAACACTGGGTTGATAGGCCGGAGGTGGAAGTACAGCAATGTATGGAGCTGACCGGTACTAATAGGCCGAGGACTTGCCACACACAAAAAGCTTAATGCTTCGCGTCCACTATGCGGTTCCCGAGATACGGTCGGGAATCGATTGATATCTCCATAGAGTTTCGGTGACCATAGCGAGAGGGAAACGCCCGGTTCCATTCCGAACCCGGAAGCTAAGCCTCTCAGCGCCGATGGTACTGCGTGGGTGACTGCGTGGGAGAGTAGGACGTCGCCGGACATACTTTGTAAAAGGGCCGTTTCCTTCAGGGAGCGGCCCTTTTTCATTGTCCTGGTTTCGCCCTGTGTGGGATCCGAAGTCAGTGCAGTCAGAGCGACTACGAGAGGATGAACACATGCCGGATGAATCTAAGGATCGACCAGGCCCGTCTTCGTCGCGGTCCGGATCGGGGCAGGGCCGTCCCGGAAGGCCTGCCACGAACCGACCTTCAGATGGTAGGCCTTCAGCGGGAGGTTCATCAGGGTCAAAGGGGTCCTCGGGTAAGTCTAGTGATCGTCGCCCAGCGCAATCGCGGCCGCGACCTAAGGTGACATCGGGATCCAGTGGTAGCGATCGACCCCGCGGTGAGCGGCCGGGTGGCGATCGACCCGCAAGTGATCGTCCCCGCGACATTGGCCCAGTTATCCCCGAGGGCATCACCGGCGAAGAACTCGATGTCACGGTTACCGCAGAGCTTCGTACGCTGCCGGAGGAGTTGCGAGAGAGGGTAGCGCGACTCCTCGTCGCTTCCGCCCAGGCGATTGATGAGGATCCCGCACAAGCTCTTGCGTTTGCCCAGGCTGCCAAGAAGCATGCCGCTCGGGTAGCGGTGGTGCGCGAGGCGGTTGGCTTGTCGGCATACGCGGCCGGGGAGTTCGCCCTGGCCCTCAACGAATTGCGCACGGTTCGGCGTTTGACCGGAAGCGATGAGTTGGTGGCTGCCATGGCCGATGCTGAACGGGGTCTCAACCGCCCTGCCAAAGCCCTTGAGTTACTCACCTCGGTCAACGAAGCGGCATTGAGTGAACCCACGCGCATTGAGATGCGATTGGTTGCCGCCGGCGCTCGGGCTGATCTTGGTCAGGATGAGGCAGCCTTGTTGACCCTGCAAATTCCTGCGCTCACCGCGCCCTACTGGGATGAACCGTATGTGCGCTTGCGCTACGGATACGCCGATCATCTGGCTCGCCAGGGTCGGGTTGAGGAAGCGGCCACCTGGTTTGAGCGCATCGCACGTCAAGACACAGAGCAGTTCACCGATGCCGACGTGCGCTGGGCGGAACTTTCTGGTTAACGCCGCTCGAGTTCGCGCCAGCAGTACCAGGCGGCCACACTGCGATACGGGCTGAGGGCGTCAGCCACCACGTCGAAGCCGGCCATGCCGGGGTCTCCCTGCGCACCGTGCAGCATGTTCCAACCTTTTCTCACGCCTAGATCCCCGGCCGGCCACACGTCGCGACGGCCGAGGGTGAAGATCATGAACATGTGCACCGTCCAGGTGCCGATCCCCCACAGTGAGGTCAGGGCGGCCATTAATTCTTCGTCGTCACCGCGTTCAGCCAGGCCGTCCAGGTCAAGATTGCCCTGCTCAATTGCACCTGCCAAGCCTTGTATGGTGCGAACCTTCGCGCCGCTTAATCCCACGGCCCGAAGTTGTTCCGGGTTTGAGTTCAACAGCACATCAGGACGCAGCTTGCCCCCGGCGTGCGTGATGAGTCGGGCGCTGATGGTGCTTGCCGCCGTGGTGGAAAGTTGTTGGGAAACAACGCAGGTCACTAACGAAGCGAAAGGGTCATCGCGGTCGGTGGAAACTCCGATGGGACACTGGCCGGCGTGGGCGATGATGGCCGAGAAGGCGGGATCATTACTGGTGAGGTGGGCGTTAGCCTGCTCCAAAGCCTTGATGCCGGCTAGTTGTTTAGCGCGCGACATTCGCTGCGTCTCCGCTGGTTGAACCGGGTCCATCCTGGGTGTCTAGCCAACGGCTGATCCCCACCACGTTGGCTGCGGTTGACGACAGTGCTTCCCATTTGTCTGGGTCAGCAGTGGTCGGTGTGTGGTTCGGGCGCCGTGTGCGTTCGGCCACCATCGCCACCGCATGGTCGAGGTCAAGCTGTTCCTGTCGGGCCGAGCGAACCAGATCTACCCATCGAATCAACTCTTCGCGGGAGCGTGCCAACACATCGCGCACGTCGTTGACAGGACCGTAGTGACTAAAGAGAAGTCGCTGCGGATCGATGCGGCGCATGTGATCCATGGAAGCAAGGGCCAGATCGAGGTCGAAATCTGGTGGGGGAGTAGCGGGTCGAACATCGGCGGTTTCTGGAATGTAGACACCTGCCGCATCACCGGTGTAGAGATCGCCGGTGTGTGAATCGACGAGGCCGATGTGGTGAGACGCGTGCCCGGGTGCATGGAAGGTGTCTAGCCGCCGCCCGCCACCAAGGTCGATCCACCCGGTGTCTGCCAAGGCCTGAACTCGGCTTGCCTCAGTGGGTTTGAGGTCGCCGAAGAGGGTATCCATGACGGAGCCGAAAACGCGGTGGGCGCTGGCTACAAGGCGCGTGGGATCCACGAGATGCCGCGCGCCGCGTTCGTGTACGACGACTTGGGCTGCGGGGAACATGGCGGCGATATCGCCGACCCCGCCGGCATGGTCAAGGTGAATGTGAGTAACGACGACGGTGGCTAAATCTTGCGGCCCCACCCCGAGGTGTTCCAGTGCCTGCGCTACGACGGGGGCGCTCAGTGCGGTGCCTGTTTCGACCAGGCAGGGACGCTCACCTCGTATGAGATAGCCGGCCGTGATGCCCTCGTAGCCGCCCATGCGTGTGTCAATTTCGAAAACATCGTCGCCCAGCTCGGTAATGACATCCACAGGCGCTCCCTTGATCATCAGTCAACAGTGTCACGACAGATCTGTGCAGAAGGTGATGTGCTCGGCCATCGTATGCCTGTCAGGACGGACACAGAAATGGGTGGACGCTATGCGCAAAAGAGCCAATCAAGAACAATCGACCGGACCAGGTAGTGCACTACCCGACCAGGGCAGCAGTTTGACCCTCGTGGGGAGGATTTCTGGTGTGGAAGAAAAGGTCATGCCCAGTGGTGATGAGATCACCACGTTTCGAGTCGTGGTCGACCGACCCCCCAAAGATCGTGGCCCGTCGGGGAAAGTCCGGGTCGACACCATTCCGTGCAGTGCCTGGACCAAACGGGTGCGCGGTGTTATCGGTCGATGTGCGGCCGGAGACTTAGTGGAAGTGCACGGTGTTTTGCGTCGAAGGTTCTTCCGGGCTCAGGGAGTCCCCACCTCCAGAATTGAGGTTGACGTGCGCGCTGTTCGTCGACTGTAGTTCCCAGCGCGGGCGTGCAATCATGTGTTGGTGAGTGATTCAACGCAGGGAGTGCCGGACGGTGACGTACACCAGTGGTTTACCCGATCCAGGGCCCTTGTCGACTCCGGTGACGCCAACGCAGCGCTGCTGCTCATTGACCGCGTCTTAGCTGAGGATCCCCAGTCCACGGCCGCATTAGAAATCAAGGCGCGCGCACTGTTTGACTCTAAACAATTTCATGAGGCTGCCGAGGTGTTCACCATTTTGACCGAGCGCAGCCCCGACGATGACTACGCCCGCTATGGCCTAGGTGTATCGCTGTGGCGCTTGCAGCAGTTTGTCGAAGCGCTGGAACAATTATCTATGGCTGCGGTCATGAGTCCGGATCAACGCAGTTACTCAACCGCCCTCCAACAAGTACGGGCAACGATCAACGCAAGAGTTGAGGCGGGCCTTGCGCTCACCGGCCCCATCGACACGCCACGACGGGAACACAACTAGTGCTTCACACACAGTTCGATGTTGCCCTCGTTGACCTAGACGGAGTTGTCTACCTCGGTAACGACCCCGTTTCTCATGCGGTGCCAGCACTGAACGCGGTGGCCACCCAGGGCATGGCGTTGGCCTATGTAACCAATAACGCGGGACGCACACCCGACGAGGTTGCCAGCCACCTGTGCGAACTGGGGTTGACTACCTCACCTGAGCAGGTGGTTACCTCGGCCCAAGCAGGTGCCAAGGTGCTGCGTGAACGCCTAGGCGGTGGCCCGTGGCCGGTGCTCGTCGTGGGTGGGCCAGGAGTCCGGGCGGCTGTCCTGGCGCAGGGGATGGAGCCGGTGGACTCTGCCGATGATGATCCGGTAGCCGTGCTGCAAGGCTTCGGTCGTGACCTGTGTTGGGCTGACCTAGACGAAGCATCAGCAGCGGTGGGCGCAGGAGCACTGTGGATTGCCACCAATCCCGATGTGTCGATTCCCACCCCTCGAGGTCGTGCACCCGGCAATGGAGCATTTGTGCACGCGGTGTCCTTGGCAACCGGACGTTCTCCAGACCAGATCGCCGGCAAACCCCATGCCCCGTTGATGCTGGAATCCATCGCTCGAACGGGCGCGCTTCGCCCGCTGGTCATCGGTGATCGGCTCGACACCGACATTGCAGCGGCCGCCGGCGTTGGCATTGTGAGTTTGTTGGTGTTCACCGGAGTATCAACGATCAGCAATGTACTGCGAGCCCCGTCGGGCCAGCGGCCTGACCTCATGGGGCTAGACCTACGCACCCTTTTTGATGTACACCCACCCGTTCATCGCCAGGGTCAGCAGTGGCGGGCGGGGCCGTGCAGCGGTGGCATCGACGACCGCATTGGTCAGGTGGTCCTCCAGGGCCCGATCGACACCCCGGCGGACTGGGCGACCGCTTGCAGGGTTGCCTGTGCGGTGGCGTGGGCGACAGCGGCGGCAACCGACCTCGTGGCTCAGCGACTCATTGCTGCCGCAGCCGATCTGGACTCAGACCCGGCGCGATAGCCTGGGAACTGCGACCTGGTGAACCGGGTCGAACCTGACGGCGCACGGGAAGGGAACACTGGTGCTCGATTCGCTTAAGGGGTACCTCACGATTGCCACGGGTGTCACCGAGGTGACCCTCACTCGAGCTCGCGAAGTGGCAGCGGCGTTGGTATCTGAAGGCTTCGGTGGCGGTTCATCCGACGCCGTGGGTGGCGTTCAAGAACTGGCTGATGAGTTGTGGACCACGGGCAAGGACAACCGCGAGATGCTCCTACAGGTGGTGCGCCTAGAAGTTGACCGCGCCGTGGCGCGCATGGGGTTTGTTCGCGAGGACGAACTCGCATCACTTCGCCGCCAGGTAGACCGACTCGAGACGGAGCTAGTGAGAGCGCGCGAAGAGTTGGAGTTCGTGCGGCAAGATGCAGCAGCCGGATCAATTTTGGCCGCGGCCGAACACGAAGCCGATGCTCAACTGCTGGCTGACTCAGTTATTGATTCGGCGCGTCGCATGGTCTCCATGACCGGAGCACTGGCTGCGGTGCCGGGTCTGGCGCAGAGCCCCTGGGCGCGACTGGCCAAGGATCTGGCAACTTCGGCGGCCGACATGATGACCGCCCCGTCCACCGGTGCGGAAGCACCTGGTGAGGCGGCACCCCCAAAGGCAGCACCTAAAAAAGCAGCCACCAAGACGGCTTCCGCGACGACGACGGCACCTAGCAAAGCACCCGCGAAGAAAGCTGGTGCCAACAAGGCGGCAGCCAAGAAGGCTGGTGCTAACAAGGCGGCAGCCAAGAAGGCTTCTGCGAAGAAGGCAAACCTGGACAGCGGGACCGGAGAATGAGCGACCCTTCAACAGAACCTGCGAGTGAGCATGCCGCTATGCAACAGCGCTTTCCGGTCTCCTTGTCCATCGAGGCCATCGGTGATCAGCGCGTATTGGCGGCACTCGAACGGTTGACTGACTTAGAACACCTCCCCATTCATGAGCATGCAGACGTCTTCGTGGATGTTCATCGGCGGCTTACCGATGCTCTCGGTGCAACATCTGACTCCTAAATGTAGGTGGAGACGAAAATCATGGCTCGTCGTCGCCTCGATGCAGAATTGGTTCGCCGACACCTGAGCAGATCACGTGAGGCTGCGCGACTGCTGATCGTTGCCGGGCACGTCCAGGTGGGGGGCTTCGTTATTACCAAGGCAGCATCCATGGTCTCCGATGCCGATTCGATTGTGGTGGCCGCAGAGTTGGAGCCGCATTATGCGTCTCGTGGCGCGCACAAGCTCCTCGGTGCACTTGATGCGTTCGTTGATGTTGAAGTGAGTGAACTCAGTTGTCTTGATGCGGGTGCATCTACGGGTGGGTTTACCGATGTGCTGTTGACCCGTGGAGCGGCGACGGTTTTAGCCGTCGATGTCGGTTACGGCCAGCTCGTGTCTCGGCTGGCTAATGACGAACGTGTCGTCGTTTTTGATCGACTGAATGCACGCCACTTGCAGTTGACTGATCTACCGCATCGTGCAGACCTCACCGTGGCTGATCTGTCCTTTATTTCACTTCGGCTCGTTCTCCCAGCTTTAGCGCGCGTCACCGCATCCGATGGGCAGATGCTGGTGATGGTGAAGCCACAGTTTGAGGTTGGGAAAGACCGGCTCGGCCGTGGCGGCGTGGTGCGCGATCCCCAACTTCGTAGCCAAGTGGTCGAATCTGTCGCGCATAGCGCCTACGCTGAGGGTTGGGGTACTGCGGGAGTGGTGGCGAGTCCACTGCCGGGTCCGCAGGGAAACGTGGAGTACTTCCTGTGGCTGCGGCGAGATGCCGGCCCCGCACAGTTGTCGGTAATCAATCAAGCGGTAAAGGCGGGACCCATATGAGCCAGCACGTACTGCTGGTCATCAACGCCCGTCATGAAGCGGCGGTGGCGATGGCCCACCAGGTCATTGAAGGTCTGCATCGGGCTGGTATGTCGGTCACGATGACCGACGACGATGCCCTTTCATTGCACGAGATTCCTCATGGTGTGCACGTCGTGCCCTCCGGTGAGCAGGCCGGAGATGGTTGCCAGTTGGTCGTGGTGCTCGGTGGTGACGGCACGATCCTGCGCGGTGCTGAACTCGCGCGCGGTGGCGATGTTGCGCTTTTGGGTATCAACCTTGGACACGTGGGTTTTTTGGCTGAGGCCGAGCCTGAGGATCTCACCGATGTCGTCCGAGCGATCGTCGAGCAGGACTGGGAGGTGGAATCTCGACTAGCTCTTGATGTGACGGTTTTTCAAGACGGGAAGATGGTGGCCAAAACCTGGGCGCTGAACGAAATCAGCTTGGAAAAATCCGTACGCGAACGCATGGTGGAGGTGTTGGTCGAGGTCGATGCTCGTCCACTGTCGAGGTGGGGCTGCGATGGGGTGGTGTGTGCGACCCCCACCGGTTCAACGGCGTACGCGTTTAGCGCTGGCGGGCCTGTGGTGTGGCCGGAAGTGGAAGCACTTGTTGTGGTGCCGCTCAGCGCCCATGCACTTTTCGCCCGCCCGCTGGTGGTATCTCCACGAAGCACGGTTGCGCTGGAATTGCATGGCCAAAGCCCGGCTGCGGTGCTGTGGGCTGACGGTCGCCGGAGCATTTCCGTGCCGCCCAAGGCGCGCATTGAAGTGCAACGTCATAATCAGCCGGTGCGATTAGCGCGATTGCGGTTGGCTCCCTTTACCGACCGTCTGGTGGCAAAATTTTCCCTCCCCGTGCAGGGATGGCGAGGAGCACGGTGATTGAGTCCATCACCATCGCTGATCTTGGTGTGATCCAGGCTGCGGAGATGAACTTTGGTCCTGGGCTCACTGTGATCACCGGGGAAACCGGTGCTGGTAAGACGATGGTCCTGACCGGGCTGGGCCTGCTGTGGGGCGAACGTGCCGATGCTCAACGCGTGCGTCAAGGTGCGAGCGAGTCGCGGGTCGAGGGGATAATTCGCATCGATGACCCACACGTACGTGCACAGCTAGATGGTGTGGTTGAACAGGCCGGAGCTGATTGGGATGGCGACGATCTCATCCTCGCTCGAAGTGTGACCGCTGAAGGCCGAAGCCGTGCGTACGCGGGTGGGCGAACCGTTCCGGCTGCGGTACTGGGCAAGATCAGCGATCTTGTTGTTTCTGTTCACGGACAACACGATCAGGCGCGGCTACTTCAAGGTGGGCACCAGCGAGACACCCTGGATTCCTTTGGTGGGACCCCTGTCTCAACGGCTCTGACTTCCTACCGCCACGCCTTTGAACTTCTGCGCGATGCGATTAAGGCCCGTCAACTCCTGCAGGAGCAGACAGCTGCCAGCGAAGCTGTGCAGGAGGATACGCGTCGACTGCTAGCTGAAATCGATCAGGTGCAACCGACCTCGGGAGAGTCGGAGCGCCTCGCTGCAACAGGGGCCCGGTTGCGCCATGTTGAAGAATTGGCGGAGCAGATTGGGGCGGCGATGAATTCACTGCGCTCCGATCTTGACGTGTCCAGTCAGAGCGGAGCCGACGATCTGGTGTCACGTGCAGCCCAGGCTTTAGAGCGGGTAGCGGTACATGATTCGCGGCTTGCAGACGTCGCGCGTGACCTGACGGCCACAAGACGCGAGATAGATGAGGTTGCGCTGACACTGGCTGGTATCGCAGGGGAATTGGTGGATGACCCTGCTGCCCTCGCTGCGTTGGAAGAACGCCGGGCGACGATTTCAGGTCTCACACGTCGGTTCTGCGCTTTCACATCAACGACTGCCGCAACCGAAGATGAGATCAACGTATGGGCGGCTCAAGCGCGGGAACGTCTCGACGCGCTTGATGGTTCGGCAGCTGACATCGAAGAACTAGACACTCGCATTAATGAACTTCGCTTAACGGCATCGGCTGCTGCCACGGTGCTGTCACACACCCGTTCGGCGGCGGCAATTGTGCTGGGTCAGGAGGTGAGCGTGGAGTTAGCCGCGCTGTCCATGCCCAATGCCCGATTGGAAGTTCAGGTTTCCGTGCGCCCCCCCGGTGATGGGCTACTACTCACCATTGGCACCGAGTCTGCCAGCGCTGATCGCCACGGCGTCAACGCAGTCACGTTCCGTTTTGCTACCCGGCCCGATGAACCTGCTCGGGAATTGCACCGGGGTGTCTCTGGCGGTGAGAGATCGCGCATCATGCTCGCGCTAGAAGTAGTTCTCGCCGATACCCAGCGCATCCCCACCATGATCTTCGACGAGGTCGATGCCGGCGTCGGTGGTCGTGCCGCCATCGAGGTGGGCCGCCGGCTTGCGCGCCTATCTCGTCAGGCCCAGGTCATCGTCGTCACTCACCTACCCCAGGTCGCGGTATTTGGTAGTACTCACTTAGTCGTTCAACCAGACGGTGACGGTCAGGTCACAACAGCATCGGTGGTGCAGGTTGCCGGCGACGATCGGCGCCGAGAGCTGGCCCGCATGCTGGCCGGTTTATCCGAATCATCCTCAGCAGCGGCCCACGCTGCAGAACTCATGGACCTTGCCGCAGCCGAATGGGCGCTGGATTAACGGTGCGTGCCGCGACTCAGTTCAAGACCAATTGCGGCCAATGACCTACCTGGGACAGGGTCGCTGATAGCCTGAACATCCGTGGAGCAACGCCAGGGTGGACAGCGGCAGAATTTGGCTACGAAGCATGTGTTCGTCACCGGGGGGGTGGCATCCTCACTCGGTAAAGGCCTGACGGCATCAAGCCTCGGCAACCTCCTCACCGCTCGCGGTCTGCGCGTGACGATGCAAAAACTAGATCCCTACCTCAACGTCGACCCCGGCACCATGAACCCCTTCCAGCACGGTGAGGTGTTCGTCACCGATGACGGGTCTGAAACCGATCTCGATGTTGGGCACTACGAACGGTTCCTCGACGCAGACCTGCACGGGTCCGCGAACGTCACGACCGGGCAGGTGTACTCAACGGTCATCGCCAAGGAACGGCGCGGTGAATATCTGGGCGACACGGTTCAGGTGATCCCGCACATCACCAATGAAATCCAAAGCCGTATCCGGCGCATGGCCGGTCCCGATATCGACGTTGTGATCACCGAGGTTGGGGGCACCGTTGGCGACATCGAGTCGCTACCGTTCCTGGAATCGATCCGCCAGATTCGTCATGAGGTGGGACGCGACAACGTGTTCTTCCTTCACGTTTCTCTCCTGCCCTATATTGGCCCCTCGGGAGAACTGAAAACCAAACCGACTCAGCATTCAGTCGCTCAGTT
Organism: Candidatus Nanopelagicales bacterium; assembly: GCA_018609125.1. Lineage (GTDB taxonomy): Bacteria > Actinomycetota > Actinomycetes > S36-B12 > S36-B12 > M55B157. The sequence goes on from JABAYF010000028.1 coordinate 11,009, forward strand.
GCGAAATATCGGTGTGCAACCAGACGCGATTGTATTGCGGGCAGATCGACCGGTACCAGAATCCATTAAGCGCAAAGTCTCGCTCATGTGCGATGTCGACGAAGAAGCGGTGGTTGCCGCCGCTGATGCGGCCAGCATTTACGACATTCCCAAGGTGTTGCATTCTGAAGGACTTGACGCCTATGTGGTTCGTCGCCTCGGTCTGCCGTTTCGCGACGTTGATTGGACCCGCTGGGGTGACCTGCTGCGTCGGGTGCACCATCCAGAACACCATGTGAAAATTGCCCTGGTGGGGAAGTATGTTGACCTACCCGATGCCTACCTCTCGGTCACCGAGGCTTTGCGTGCCGGTGGATTTGCGCATGAGTGTGGCGTTGATATTCGCTGGGTGGCCAGCGATGATTGTTCGACCGAGGCAGATGCCGCACGCCAACTCGGTGACGTTGATGCAATCTGCGTTCCGGGGGGTTTTGGTGTGCGAGGTATTGAGGGAAAACTTGGTGCGTTGAAGTACGCCCGCGAGAACAACATTCCCACGCTCGGGCTCTGCCTTGGCCTGCAATGCATGGTTATTGAATATGCCCGCAACATGGCCGACCTAAGTGATGCTAATTCCAGCGAATTCGACGAATCCACGCCCTACCCCGTGGTGACGACGATGACCGATCAACGTGACGTGGTGGCCGGTGAGCGCGATATGGGGGGCACAATGCGCCTCGGGCTTTATCCGGCGAAGTTGGCTGACGGCACGATCGTTTCAGCCACCTACGGCCTGCCTTATGTGGATGAACGGCACCGTCATCGTTTTGAGGTGAACAATGATTACCGCCCGGCCCTGGAAGCCGCGGGCCTGGTTTTCTCCGGAATCTCACCCGATGGTCGACTGGTGGAGTTCGTGGAGTTACCCGAATCGGTACATCCCTACTACGTGGGCACCCAGGCACATCCGGAGTTTCGGTCTCGACCAACCCGTGCCCACCCGCTCTTTAGCGGACTCGTCGCTGCGGCGCTTGCGCGCCAACGCGGGATCCTCAACGCCGCGGCCCAGGTCAACACATCGGATGTGCGGTAGCCGTTGGCCACCGACGAAGTCTGGGATGGCGCGGTCATTGATCAAGCTGAGTTGTGGCCGGTTCACCAACGCCGGGCTCAATTTAAAGGTGCGGTGTGGTCGATAGAAACCGACACGATCGAAAGCCCCGATGGCGTCGTAGTTGACCGAGATGTGATGCGTCACCCCGGAGCGATCGGTATTGCGGCGCTCGACGATCAGGACCGTGTGCTCTTGATTCGCCAATACCGTCATCCGATCGCCGGTTACCTATTCGAACTACCCGCCGGCCTGCGTGATCATCCTGAGGAACTTCCCCTACACACGGCCCAGCGTGAACTCGCTGAAGAGGCGGGGCTCGGCGCTGACACCTGGGATGTGCTGGTTGACTTTTATAATTCGCCAGGAGGATCCGATGAAGCATTCCGCTGTTTCATCGCTCGAGATTTGGCGGTGTTGTCACAGGGACGGCAGCATTCAGGCGAAGCCGAGGAGGCCCATCTGCCCGCGGTGTGGCTACCCATTGATGAAGCGGTTGACCTTGTCCTTAAGGGCCGGTTGCACAATCCCACCGCGGTGACGGGTCTGTTAGCGCTCTCTGCTGCCCGCGACCGAGGGTGGACCACGCTGCGTCCGGCCGCCGAAGCAATGTGGGAGTTGCCGAACGCGTCTGAGTGAGTTGACCGGTGATGGCAAAGGAATGGGGCCGCAGGAGTAGCGTTCGGATGAGGTTTTTGGCGCAGGGCCGAAATTTAAGTGTTGTACCTAGAAACGGAGCAGGTCATGAAGGTTGGCATTCCTCGTGAGGTCAAAAACCACGAGTATCGCGTGGCGATCACGCCTGCGGGGGTCATGGAACTGACCCGACATGGTCACGACGTCTTCGTCGAAACCCAGGCGGGTGTGGGTTCGTCGATTCCTGATGAAGAGTTCGTTGCTGCAGGGGCATCGATTCTGCCCGACGCGGATGCCGTATGGGAGATCGGTGACCTCATCTTGAAGGTCAAAGAGCCCGTCGCTGAGGAGTACCACCGAATGCGCCGGGGCCAGTTGCTCTTCACCTACCTGCACTTGGCGGCGTCTCGCACCTGTACCGATGCCTTGATCAATGCCGGTGTCACCGCGATTGCCTACGAAACCGTGGAAAGCCCTGACGGTTCGCTGCCATTGCTGGCACCCATGTCTGAGGTTGCTGGCCGGATGGCTCCGCAGGTGGGCGCCTTTTCCCTGCAGCGTGCCAATGGTGGCCGTGGCGTGCTGATGGGTGGTGTCTCTGGGGTTTACGCCGCCAAGGTGGTGGTACTCGGAGCCGGTGTTTCAGGGATGAATGCCGCTGCGATCGCTCTGGGAATGCAGGCTGAGGTGCTCTTGCTGGACCGAAACATCGCCAGATTGCGTCAAGCGGATGCCATTTACCAGGGCCACATGCAAACCGTGGCCTCCAACGCCTACGAGGTAGAAAGAGCAGTTCTGGATGCAGATCTGGTCATTGGCGCCGTGTTGGTCGCGGGGGCCAAAGCTCCGATTTTAGTTTCCAATGAACTGGTGTCGCGCATGAAACCTGGCAGCGTGCTGGTCGACATATCGGTAGACCAGGGTGGGTGCTTTGAAGATACGCGGCCCACGACCCATGCTGCCCCCACCTTCGGCGTTCATGACTCCCTGTTCTACTGCGTCGCCAATATGCCGGGAGCAGTTCCGCATACGTCGACCTACGCGTTGACTAACGTCACACTGCCCTACGCTGTGGCGCTTGCTGATCTTGGTTGGGCTGAAGCCCTACGACGCGACCCGTCGTTGCGTCCAGGCCTGAACACCCATGAGGGGCAGATCACGTATGGCGCGGTCGCCGACGCCTTCGGCCTACCCTCGGTCGCCGTCGCAGATCTCCTCTAGGCTGGCTCTGGCAGATGGCGGTCAGCGCTTCAGTCTCGTCACCAGACTCTGCCCCCACACCAAACACCGCGTTCTCGCGTGCCAGCGATGCCTATCTAGCCCACCTCACGGTAGAACGTGGACTGTCGGTGCACACGGTGTCGGCCTACGGGCGCGATCTACAGCGGTATATCCAATGGTGTGCCGAGCACGGCATCACCTCGCTGGATGCACTGACGACAGCAGATCTGGGAGATTTCTCCGCAGCGCTGGCGACGGGGGATGAGGACCATCCCGCGTTGAGTTCGGCGTCAGTGGCCCGTCATGTGGTAACAGTACGGGGATTACATCGTTTCGCTTTGGCTGAGGGGCTCAGCACTACCGATGCTGCCGCCGCGTGGCGGCCCCCTGCTATCCCGCGTCGCCTGCCCAAGTCATTGACGTATGACGAAATTGAACGACTGCTTGTGGCCGTGGCACAACCGGTGGGAAGCCAGGGGCTTCGCGATGTGGCCCTGGTTGAGTTCCTCTACGGCACCGGCACGCGAATTGACGAAGCCGTGCGACTTGATCTTGACGATGTGGACATGGATGAACGGGTCGTGAAGGTGCGCGGCAAGGGGGATCGGCAACGGCTACTGCCCATGGGTGGTGCTGCTATGTCGAGTTTGCAGACATATCTCCACGACGGACGTCCCCTGCTGACCAAGGTGGCTACGCCGGCCATGTTCATCAACCTTCGAGGCAGACGCATGAGTCGCCAGAGTGCCTGGACGGTGGTTGCGGGGGCCGCACGCCGCGCTGGGATCGACCGGCCAGTCTCACCCCACACGCTACGTCACAGTTTCGCCACCCACCTGGTGGAAAGGGGCGCGGATGTTCGCGTGGTGCAAGAACTGCTTGGCCACGCCTCGGTGACCACCACCCAGATCTACACGCGGGTGACCGTGGAGGCATTGCGCGAGGTGTATGCCACGACCCATCCACGTGCCCTGGGGCAATCCGGAGCGTCAGCGCAACGTAAGCGGGGGGCATCTGGGATGATCGGGCCATGACGACGGCTGAATCACCTCAGATTCCACCGAGTGAAGCTTCCGTGCAAACCTCGGCGAAGGTTGGCCCCACCGGTCGACCGCTGCCCGATTTCCCCACCCCCGCGCCACTCCTTAACCATGGACCGGCGCAGATCATCGCCATGGTCAACCAAAAAGGTGGGGTCGGCAAGACCACCTCAACGGTGAGCCTCGGTGCTGCCCTCGCCGAATATGGTCGTCGCGTTCTCCTCGTTGACTTTGACCCGCAGGGCGCGCTTTCTGTTGCCCTCGGGGTTCAGGCGCACCTACTTGATCGCTCGGTCTACAACCTGCTGATGGAAGACGACTGCAAGGTCGACGATGTGATCGTGTCCACGGCGGTTCCCGGCCTCGACCTCATCCCCAGCAATATCGACCTGTCCGCGGCCGAAGTGGCCCTGGTCAACGAGGTTGCTCGCGAGCACACTCTTGCTCGGGTGTTGGCCACTGTCGTGGACGCCTACGACTACATCATCATCGACTGCCAGCCGTCACTTGGTTTGCTGACCGTCAATGCCTTGACCGCGGCCGACGGTGTGCTTATCCCGCTGGAGTGCGAATACTTTGCGCTACGCGGAGTCAAACTGCTGATGGACACCATCGCCAAGGTGCAGAGTCGGTTGAATCCGCGCTTGGAAGTTATCGGCGTTGTGGGCACCATGTACGACGCACGTACTCTGCACACTCGTGAGGTGCTCGCTCGAGTGGTAGACGCGTTTGGTGACCAGGTTTTCCACACGGTCATTAGCCGCACCATCAAATTTCCGGACGCGAGCGTTGCGGGTCAACCCATCACCACCTTCGCAGCGCAAAGCCCAGCGGCCAACGCCTACCGGCAGTTGGCTCGCGAACTCATCGATCAGTGAGTACAACACCGGTCGTAGATGACGTGGGTGTTGACACATCAAACCCCCATGCATTCTCGGTACATCTCGACGCATTTCAGGGACCCTTTGATCTTCTACTTTCCCTGATTGCAAAGCACCGCCTTGAAGTTACCGAACTCGCTCTGCACCAGGTCACCGATGATTTCATCGCTCACATTCGCGATCAAGGTGCCAGCTGGAATCTGGATGAGGCGACGGAGTTTCTTGTTATTGCAGCCACTTTGCTGGATCTAAAAGCTGCGCGTCTACTGCCCAGTGGTGAAGTGGAAGATGAAGAAGATCTCGCCTTGTTTGAGGCACGCGATCTTCTCTTTGCTCGACTTCTGCAGTATCGGGCCTTCAAGCAGGTGTCCATCGCTATCGCTGAACGTATGGGCGTAGCCGCGCGTGAGATTCCGCGCACCGTTGGGCTGGAGCCACACTTTGCAGCTCTTTTACCCGAGGTCTTGTTCAGCATCAGTGTCGACCAATTCGCTCGCCTGGCCGCCGACGCACTAACGCCGCGTGATGCGGTAGAAGTGGGAGTTGACCACCTGCACCTACCGCTGGTCAGTGTTCGGGAGCAAGCGGCGATCGTGGTCGAAAGACTGCGGCGGTTGGGCACCACAACGTTTCGCGCCCTGATTCATGATTGCGACAACACCATGGTTGTCATTGGTCGATTCCTTGCCCTGTTGGAGCTGTATTGCGAACAGATTGTCACGTTCATTCAGGTGACCCCCCTGGGTGATCTCACCATCCAGTGGACCGGAGACGATGACACCAAAGTAGATGTGGTCGATGAGTATTCCGATCTAGATGACACGCCAGAACCTGATCCGGCTGGAGAGGCTGAAGATGATTGATCAGACCGAAGGAAGCGACGCGGTCGACACTGAATTAGACACTGAATTTGACACTGAATTAGACACTGAATTAGACACTGAGCCAGACATTGAAACGGTGCCGTGGGGCGGCGCCCCGTCGCTGAAGGCCGCGGTGGAAGCGCTTGTTCTCGTTGCCGTGGAACCGGTGACCACGATCGAATTGGCCCAGGCCACGAGCGAACCAGTCGATGCCGTCACCGCAGCGCTCAGTGAACTAGCAGCGGAGTATCTGGCGGACCAGCGCGGCTTCGCGATTCGCGAAGTGGCGGGAGGATGGCGGTTCTACACCAGTCCGCAGTGCGCTGATTTGCTCCGGTCCTGGGTGTTAGACGGACAGCAGGCACGCCTGACCCAGGCGGCGCTAGAAACACTGGCCGTCATTGCCTATAAGCAACCAGTCACCCGTGCGCGAATCAGTGCGATTCGGGGAGTGAACGTTGATGGTGTCGTGCGCACGCTGGTGAGCCGAGGTTTGATTACCGAAGTCGGCACTGACCCGGCCAGCCAAGCGATTTTGTACAGTACGACAGAGTATTTTCTGGAGCGCATGGGAATATCTGCTCTAACAGAGCTTCCCGACGTTTCGGCCTATCTTCCCGATTTGGCCCAACTCGACGAATTTTTGGATGAGGCGAACATCAGCAATGACTGATCCGCGCAGCGAAAGTGGTATCCGCCTACAAAAGGTGCTGGCCCAAGCAGGTATCGGCAGTCGCCGGGCGTGCGAGGAACTCATCGAGCAGGGCCGAGTATCGGTGGACGGAAATGTTGTCCGTGGGCAAGGCCTGCGCGTTGACCCGGAGACCGCAGCTATCCATGTGGACGGTGAACGCGTTCCCACGGCAGCCGACACGGTGGTCATGGTGTTGAACAAGCCCCGCGGGGTACTCACCACGATGCATGACGATCTTGGTCGACCCTGTGTGGGTGATTACGTCGCCGGACGCAATGAGCGGCTGTTCCATGTGGGCAGGTTGGATGCCGATACTGAAGGGCTGCTCCTGCTGACCAACGACGGGCTGCTGTCCCAGCACATCACGCACCCTTCCCACGGTGTTGCCAAAACCTACCTGGCCACGGTGCCCGGACCCATCGCTCGTGATGTGGGTCGGCGCCTTAAGGCCGGCATCATGATCGACGACCGTGTCACCAGCGTTGATTCCTTCGCGGTCGTGCAAGCCCTACCCGGTAGCGCTCTGGTGGAAATCACCCTTCATGAAGGGCGCCACCACATTGTGAAGCGGATGATGGAGTCGGTTGGACACCCTGTGGAGCGCCTCGTTCGCACTCGGGTCGGCCCGGTGCTGCTGGATCAGCAGCGCCCAGGATCTATCCGCGTACTCTCCGGTCCGGTCCTGCGTGCGCTGTATACCGATGCCGGGCTGTGACTCGACGGTAGGCTAAACGGCGGTGCGGTGGCCAGATGGGGTTATCCACATCGATGTTGTTGATTACGACCCATTCGGCTGAGGAGAAACTCACCATGACAATGCGTGGTGTTCGCGGGGCAGTGATGCTGTCGGCAGATGATGCAGACGAAATGCAAGAGGCTGTTTTGGAGTTGCTCACCGAAATGATGGTGCGCAATGACGTGAGTTTTGATGACTTCATCAGCATCCTTTTCACCTCGACCCCTGACCTGCACTGTGCGTTTCCGGCGGCAGCCACGCGCACGCTCCCACTCGACGATGTGCCCCTCATCTGTGCCCAGGAAATAGATGTGGCAGGCGCTCCGGCGCGGGTGGTGCGGATTCTCGCCCACGTCGACACTGATCGTCGAAGAGATCAGATCAATCATGTATACCTTCGAGGTGCGCAGATCCTGCGTCAGGACCTGGCGCAGTGACGGTCTTTACTGAGGCCGCATTGCCGGGGCGCATTCATGTCATTGGCGCCGGACTCATCGGCACATCCGTGGCCTTGGCGGCTCGGCGGGCAGGTGTGCAGGTCAGCGTTGAAGATGTGGACAGCAATCACGAGCAACTTGCTGCGCAGCGTTGGGGCAGCGTCTCTACCTTGGACACATCGCCGTCCGCCGAACCGGAAATTGTGCTCGTGGCAACCCCGCCGCAGGCGGCTGCTGAAGTTTTGGCTTCCGCATCTTCCCGGTGGCCCGATGCCACCTTGACCGACGTGTCTTCGGTCAAGGTTCGGCCGCTGCAAGAGGCGATCAATCTCGGTGCCGACCCCAGGCGCTTGGTTGGCGGACACCCGATGGCCGGTGGCGAGATGTCGGGGCCTGCCGCCGCGCACGCACATTTGTTTGACGATCGTGTGTGGGTGCTGTGCCCAACTCCAGAATCGGATCCAGGCCGGGTAACCCAACTGGAGAATCTGGTGGGTGCCTGCGGTGCTGTGGTTCTCATCATGCAACCACACACACACGATCATGCAGTTGCTTTAACTTCTCATGTGCCACAGGTGATGTCCTCGATTCTGGCGGGTGCGCTGGTTAATGCTGACGTTGAATCGCTGCGGCTGGTTGGTCAGGGGTTACGCGACATGACTCGCATCGCGTCTTCTAATCCGGCCATGTGGACAGAAATCCTGGAGATGAACGGCACAGAGATCGCCCCGGTGTTGGAGTATGTGATGGCAGAAATTATGAGCCTAACGCGGTCGCTGACCGGTGATGAAGTGGCTAAGGTCAACATAGACCGCACGCTGAGGTTGGGCGTTGCAGGCCGTGATCGGATTCCGGGGAAGCACGGTGCGGCAGAGCGGGAATTTGCCACGGTGACCGTGCAGGTCAAGGACGAGCCTGGGCAATTGGCTGACCTTTTTGTTGCTGCTGGCCGCCTCGGTGTGAACTTAGAAGACGTGCGCATTGAACACGTGCTTGGACGCCCCAGCGGTCTCATTGATCTCTATGTTCGTCCGCAGTTGGCGACGGTGTTGATGAGCGGTTTGACGGAGCAGGGTTTTGACCTCCGCAGTTGATGGCTCCGAGGCTGGCGCTAGGCGGTCGAATCCGGCGGTCATGATCGCTGTGGATGGCACTTCTGGTTCGGGTAAATCAAGCACGTGTCGTGAAGTGGCGCTTCGTCTCGGGGGCCGGTACATCGATACCGGTGCCATGTACCGGGCCATCACCTGGTGGATGTTGCAGCAGGGCGTTGATCCGCAGGACTCCGCGGCCGTCATTGCCGCGATTGAGGCAGCTCAAGATGAGCGCGGGTCACGATTGCAGCCACGGTTGGAAACGGATCCAAGCAATCCACGCGTGTGGATGGATAACACCGACGTCACCGACGAGATTCGCTCCTCGGCGGTATCGAGTGCGGTGAGCACGGTGAGCGCCGTGCCTGAGGTACGTAATTTGTTGATCAACACCCAGCGGCGTCTTGCCGAAACTGCTCTTGCGCAAGGGTTATGCGTGGTTATGGAGGGCCGCGATATCGGTTCCTTTGTCATGCCAAATGCTGATCTGAAGATTTTCCTCACCGCTGATGAACAGGTTCGAGCGCAACGGCGCCTGGCGGAGGACACAGCGCGTGGAACGGTTTTCGCCGATGTTCAGGATGCAGACGCGGAGGCGACGACCCGAGCGCACCTTGCTGAGCGCGATCATCGCGACTCATCCCGCATGGCATCACCGCTCACCCTCGCTAGCGACGCCATCACGATTGATGGCACGTGGCTATCTTTGCCCGAGGTTGTTGATTTGATTCTGCAGCAATTGGGATCGGACCGGCCATGACGCGCGCGGCACAGGTGCGCAACCTCTTCGGCCCGCTGCTGAGGTTGGCGCTTCGGGTGCGCGTGGTGGGTGCCCATCGAGTCCCGACTCAGGGTGGCCTCATTTTGATTTCGTCTCGCACCGGCCTGGTGGACGCCTCAATCATTCGGACCAGCCTTATCCGACCCGTGACTGTCCTCGCTCGAGTTGATGGGCAGTCCAACGATGCGGTGAGTGGGCGCGCGCACGACGATCGGCTGGCGCTGTTCAGGTGGGCGTGTGTTCAGGTGAACCGCGGTGAGGCGATAGCGGGGTTTCCCGCAGATGAACTGCGCCCGAGCCAACAGCACGTGTTGGGTCTCCTACCCGCCTACGTCAGCGCGTGCACCGGCATGCCGGTGATTCCCCTGTATATCCATGGGGCACGTGGCAGACGTGCCACCGACCCGCCGCGTCCCCGCTCGGAGGTCACCGTCCTAGTGGGCAATCCGGTGACGTGGGACGTGGTGGAGGACCCGGGCTCTCGATTGCAGATTCTGGGTCGTGTTGAACAACTGCGCCAGGTTCAGGCTGACCACGACCGTGAAGCACTGGCTCGACTTGGCATCGCTCACTCCTGAGCTAGTAGGACAGGGCGGCGATTACCGGTGCGAGTGTGTCAAGAACAATGCAGGGGTGACCGATGACATCGAACCGAGTGTGAACGCGGATCTGGCCGACCTAGACGAGTTGGCCGCGGCTGCACGCGCGGCAGCGGAGGAAGAATTCGGTGACCTGGAGGAGCTACTCCTCGACGAGATTGAAAGCGACGTGCTCTTACCGTCCGTCGCGGTTGTCGGTAGACCCAATGTGGGTAAGTCGACCCTCGTCAATCGCATTATCGGCCGCCGCGAAGCAGTAGTAGAAGACGTTCCCGGGGTGACACGAGATCGCGTGAGTTATCCCGCGATCTGGAATGGTCGCGACTTCTTGCTCGTGGACACCGGTGGTTGGCAACGAGACGCCCGAGGCATGGCGGGACAAATTGCCGCCCAGGCCGAACGCGCCATCACGATGGCCGATGTGGTGATGTTCGTGGTTGACGCAACCGTTGGCGCGCTAGACGCTGACGCTGCGGTGGTCTCGGTCTTGCGGCGTGCCGGGGTCCCGGTGATCCTGGTAGCCAACAAGGTTGACGATAACCGCACCGAGTCCGATGCCACGGCGCTGTGGTCGTTGGGTCTGGGTGAGCCTTACCCGGTCTCCGCCCTTCATGGGCGTGGTAGTGGCGACCTGCTGGATGCGGTGGTGGACGCTCTGCCAGAGATAGGGACCACGCGATCTAAGGCCGGCGGCCCTCGGCGCATCGCCCTTCTGGGTCGACCCAATGTGGGCAAGTCATCACTACTCAATCAACTCGCTGAGGAGAGCAGGGTCGTGGTGGACGCTGTGGCGGGCACCACGGTTGACCCGGTCGATGAACTCATTGTGCTTGGTGGACAGCAGTGGTGGTTCGTTGACACTGCGGGAATCCGGCGACGAGTGAAAGAGGCGAGCGGGCATGAGTATTACGCGTCCCTTCGTACCCGTGCAGCCTTAGAAAAAGCCGAGGTCGCCGTTGTGGTTATCGATGCTGATGAGCCGATTAGCGAGCAAGATATTCGTATTTTGTCCCTCGTTATCGAATCCGGGCGGGCACTGGTGATCGCCTACAACAAGTGGGATCTACTCGACGAGGATCGACGCCACTACTTGGAACGCGAGATTGATCGAGATCTTCACATGGTGGCGTGGGCGCCTCGAGTCAATATCTCTGCTCGCACTGGCCGGCACATGGAGAAGCTTGTGCCGGCGTTGGACGCAGCCTTGACAGGATGGGAAACGAGAATCCCCACCTCGCAGCTGAACACGTTTCTTGCCTCCATCGTGGCTTCTCATCCCCACCCATTGCGTGGCGGACGGCAGTCGCGCATCTTGTTCGGTACCCAGGTGAGCACTCGTCCACCCACCTTCGTACTCTTTGCCACCGGGTTCCTCGAGGCTGGCTATCGGCGCTTCATCGAACGTCGGTTACGGGAGGACTACGGGTTTGCTGGTACGCCGATTCAGGTGAATGTTCGAATCCGTGAAAAGCGCCGCAGCCGGTGAGCTACGCCCGGAGATGATGGGGTAGTGTCGCGTCGCTTCGATTAATTCAGATCCGGTAACCGGGTGGGAAAATTTCGTAGTGGCGGGCTGTGGCGCAGCTTGGTAGCGCACTTGACTGGGGGTCAAGGGGTCGCAGGTTCAAATCCTGTCAGCCCGACACAAAAAGTTGTTCCAGGGTTGATCCCCTGGGGCATTTTTTGTGTCTTGTGGTGTGGGGTCAGGATTTGGGAGGAGCCTCGCTGGGGGCGAGGCGACGGTTCCTGTCAGCCCGACACAAAAAGTTGTTCCAGGGTTGATCCCCTGGGGCATTTTTTGTGTCTTGTGGTGTGGGGTCAGGATTTGGGAGGAGCCTCGCTGGGGGCGAGGCGACGGTTCCTGTCAGCCCGACAATGTTTCACGCGGTCACATCACGGGACGCTACCCACCGTGCCTGCAGTGCACCGACCAAGGAGGCATGCGGTTTGAGCGATTCCCTCCCAATGATGCGCCAGTTCTGTAAAATATTGGCGTGCCAACCCCAGTGAGGTACTCCTTCGCCCCAGCGCCTCATCAAGTGCTTAATGCGTTGAGCGCTGTCTTGGTCGACCGCGGATACGAGTTGACACGATCCTCGACGTGGCAGGTGTCTGCGACGCGCGGCAGTGTGGGGCGCAATGTCATGTTCGGTGGTTTCGCCCAACGCATGGCCTTTGTGTTCACTATCTATTCAGGCGAAAATGGAGGATCGATCGTGGATGGAGGCTGGCTCGAAAGCAGCGCATCCGTGGTGATGGGCGGAGGAATCGGTGTCGCGAAGACGAACTCGGAACTGACCGCCATCTTCGTCAAACTCGGTTCGCGGACGACAGGTCCTACGCCGGTGCAGTGATGCGGACCGCTACAGCGTGACGGACCCTCCGATCACGGTTGTGCACCAACCGCCGATCCAGATGTCCTCACCTACCGTTTCACATACACGCGACCACGCCGACCCAGCACAGTTCCCTGGTTGCGGTGTAGGGAGAGTCGATGCGACCGCTGGGAATGAGCCACTGGGCCAACGCTGCGTTGAGCGACCCGGTTACCGGATCCTCGGTGAGGCCGGCATTAACCGGGAATGATCACCGGAATCTGGGTGATGGTCTGACTAGGTCCTGATGAAGGGCACAAAAAACCATCCCCTCAGGCCGATCAGCTGTAGGGACGACCGGCCTTAACGAAGTTTGACCAGTACACCGGATGAATGCGAACACCGGTGGCGGGGGATGAAGCTTCGACGACCATGCCACCACCGATGTACATCGACACGTGACCCACCCGACCCCAACTGGGGTTGTAGTAGAACAGCAGATCGCCCGGCTGCAGTTCGCTCTGGGAAATCGTGCGTACCTGATTGATCTGGGCGGCCGAGAACGGAGTGAGGGAGACCCCCGCCTGTGCCCAGGCGGCCGTAGTGAGTTTGCTGCAGTCCCAGGAGTTGGGGGGCTGAGCACCTGGGGGAGTGTTGACATAGGGCTCGCCTACCTGGGCGAGTGCATAGGCCACTGCGATCTGCGCACGGTCAGAGCCCGCTCCGTTACCGCCGGTGTATCCACCACTTGAGTTACTACCACCTGAACCACTGCTACTGGAACCCCCGCTCGAGGCGGGAATGGCAGCCGCTGCCGCAGCCGCTGCCGCGCGCTGGGCGGCTTCGCGGCGTTCGCGTTCCTCTGCGAGGCGCTGGCGCTCTTCTTCCTCCAACTGGGCGAGGTACCGCTCAGTTTCAGCAATCTTTTCGTCGAGGGCAGCCTTGTTCGCGGTCAGCGTTGCCAGCACAGCTTCAGCCTGTTCTTGCTGCTGGGCCAACCCAGCGCTGGCCTGGGCAAGTTTGATGCGCGCGGTCTCGCTCTTGCGCAGCGCAGTGTTTTGACCATTGGCCACGATGTCAAGAACAACTGCGGAGTCAAGGAACTCCTGGGGATCTTCGGCCAGGAGGAGTTGCAGGGAAAAGTCGATGCCGCCGGTGCGGTAGGCAGCTGCGGCGTATCGGCTGATGGTGGCCTGGGTGTCTTTCAACTCGTCCTTGGCTTTGTCTACCTTGTTCTTCGTCTTTTCTATCTGGGCACTGATCTGCTCGAACTCGTACTGGGCTGTCAGTACCTCTTCGTTCGCGTAGGCCTGATCCTTGCTCAAAACCTCAAGTTCAGCCTCGATTTGCGCGATGCGTTCGGGTGAGGCGTTGGTGGTGGGAGCGGCGAGCAGGGTGGCGGCCACGAGGGCGGCGGTAGAGCCCAGCACGACGAAGGCTTTCACGGATCTACTGCGAAACTGCTGCACGTATGTCTCCCATCGACCTTACCCAGGTGGGAAAAGTATCTCAACAAGGTAACGGTTATGTCTCTGATCGAGCAACTTGAGGTGCCCGGGAGCCCGGATTAGCGCTTCAACGCAGGGGAGAATCAATGCTTTGTCCGACTTGGTACGTTGTCAATATGCCTATCAGCCGGGCAAGCGTTCTCTTAGTTTCTGCGGGTGTAGTTCTTGCCAGTCTGACCCCCATGGTGGCCACCGCGGCCGCGGAACCCGACCCCGTGTCCATCACCGCGGGGACAGGCGTCAAGCCGGCCTTGGACGATTGGCCCACAGCCAGCGATGAGTTGACTTTTCTTGCTGTCCTTCCCTATGACCGTTCCGCGCTACGTCGATTTGCCAGGCAGGTCTCGACGCCGGGGAACGCTCGGTTTCGTGCTTTTTCCCAACTATCCGCCGCCGGACGTGAATTCGGGGCGAGTCGAGGTGACGTACGAGCCCTGCGCAGTGCCGCTAACGCCGAGGGTGTGCGCGTCGATGTGGCCGACACTCGGTTGACCGCGTGGCTGAGCGCATCGACGGCTACCTGGGAGCGGCTCTATGGCATGAGCGTGCTCACCACGCCCGCCCAGCCGGAGGGCGTATCGGCGTTCATGCTGGCGCCACCTGGGCAACGGGGTTTATTTAACGCTGAGGTCCCCGCAGCTCTAGCCGCCTACGTGCCAGCCATGATTCCGGTGTTCAGTTCCACCGAGGCGGGCATCACGCGCGCGGGATCGCCTCCGGTCAACAGGGGTGAACCCTTTGGACCCGGCGCGGGCTGCCTTGATGACACGTTGCTTCCTCTTACCTACTCTCCCAATCAGATTCATGTTCCCTACGGAACTAAAGACCTGCACGCCGATGGTCTTCGCGGTCAGGGTTCAAAGCTGGCCATCATCGGTATCGGCCAGTCCTACAGTCCGGGTTTGGCTGAGATCGCTGGAGAGTGCTTTGGCTACCGAATGCCACCACTGGACTTCGTCGGAGTGCCCGGAATCGGGGAGGAGCCCGTTCCTGCTCCCGGTGTCGCCGGGGTAGAGAGCAACCTCGATGTGCAATCTTCCTCAGGGGTGATTCCCCAAGCGGAGGCAATTTCCTTTGTAGAAGGGTGGGGTTCGATGTCGTTTATCCGAGACCTCATTGATGCCTATACCGTCACCTTGACCGAGGTCAACCCAGATGTGATCACCCTGTCCTACGGTTCCTGCGACCGGATATTGCGTGGGACCGGCGACTGGCCTTTTCGCCGTTATATGGATGACGTTTTCGCGATGGCGGGCATTGTGGGTACCTCCGTTCTTGTGGCTGCCGGAGACAGCGGCACCAGCGGCTGCCTACACCAGGGCCTGCCTATTCCGGGTTTGCGGGCTTCCTACCCCTCGGGATCTCCGTGGGTCACTGCTGTGGGTGGATCTCGCCTGGTTCTCGGCGCCGATAACGAGCGGGTCAAAGAGGTGGTGTGGAACTCCAGTACCTGGGATCCTGGCAATGACGGCGCCGGTGCGGGTGGACCCACCTCGTACCCGGCTCCCTGGTACCAGCGCTCGGTGAGTTCGGCGGATCGCCGCATGACCCCGGACATCGTGGCCCACGCCGCTGAATCGCCGGGGTGGCCCGTTGCGGTAACCCCGGAACAGTTCGCGGGTTTCATGGGAGTCCCCTTAAAGCCAGGCCAAACCTGGGGGATGGTGTCCGTGGGCGGTACGAGCGCTGCCTCGCCCTATATCGCGGCCAATATTGCCCTGCTCGCTGCGCAGAGCGGTCGACTCGGGTTTATCAATCCGTGGCTGTATTCGCTGGCGGCGAACTCCTACAACCGTGCTTATTTTGACATCACCGAAGGCGGCAACCTGGTGGCGCCTGAGGCATCCTGTTGCAAGGCGGTGCGCGGTTATGACGGAGCGAGCGGGCTTGGATCACCAAAGTTCGGGGCGTGGCGAGACCTCTTGGGGTCCTCGCGGAGCTGGCAAACATCCACTTACTAGCCAGTAACGATAAGGTAACGATAAATGTCGCAGAAGTATCTCAATAATCTCTCAATTGTCATGTGTTTGTCGCATAACTCCTTGCTGTATGAGGTATGCCCGTTCATAACCACCGAAATGACTATGTGCTGCAAGTAGTTTGGCTATCGGAGTAAAGACTCTGCACATAAGCAACGGAGGAGAGATACATACATGCGAGGTCTTGGCATAAAGTTTGCGGCACTCGCCGGCGCATCAGCGCTGGCCCTCGCCGCCTGTTCAAGTGACGATGGCGGTGGCGACGCTTCGCCGACCGCGACCGGAAACGCCGTCGTGTCCGCGTTCCCCCTGACCGGAATTTCAGTGGCGGTGGGCTCCAAGGACTTTGATGAGCAGTTGATCCTTGGTCAGATGGTTGTTCAAGCGTTCGGTGCCGCTGGCGCTGAAGTTGATGACAAGGTCAACCTCGGTGGCACGAGCGTGGCGCGTCAAGCCCTGGAATCTGGCGATATTGACGTCTACATGGAGTACAACGGCACAGGCTGGACCGTGCATCTCGGTCAAGAGAACCCCAGCTTCGATCCAGTTGAGCTCACCACCGGAGTACGCGAACTAGATCTTGCCGAGAACGGCATCGTGTGGATCGGCCGGTCACCGTTTAACAATACCTACGGTTTCGCGTCGAGCCCTGAGGTCACCACAGCCAACGGTGGGGCGTTCACGTTGCAGACCATGATGGAGTACGTCCGGGATAACCCCGATGCAATCGTATGCATGGAATCTGAGTTTCCTGACCGCCCAGATGGCCTGATCCTGACTGAGAAAGCGACCGGTATTGAGCTGGCCCAGGATCAGCAACGCATCTTGGACACCGGCGTCATCTACACCGAGACCGCCAACAACGTGTGTACCTTTGGCGAGGTCTTCACCACCGATGGTCGTATCCCGGCGTTGAGCCTGACGCTCGTGGAGGATCCAGGCGTCAACATTCTTTACAACGTGTCGGCATCGATGCGTGAAGAGAAGTTCAACGAGGCACCTGAGTCATTCCAGGGCATCGTCGATGCGATCTTGGCCCCGCTGAACAACGTGCGCATGGCGGAACTCAACGCGAAGGTGTCGGCTGAAGGCGAAGAGCCGGCCGATGTTGCTCGCGAGTACCTGATTAGTGAAGGAATTATCGCCGGCTAATTGCCGCTATGGAGCTCCGTGCGGAGCACACCATGTGGGCTAGCCGTTGGCTAGCGGCGATCCATCGCTGGGTGGGCGCGTAACCCTCGGGAGTTGCGTGCCCACCCAGCGACACTGACGAATCAGGAGTATGCGTGGACGGCATCATTAGTTGGTGGGAGTACGTATCTAGCCGATGGGACATTGTCCTGGCTACCCTGACGGAAACCTTGACCTATGTTGTTGCCGTCACGGTTTCAGCCGGCTTCGTGGCCATCGTGGTGGGTGTGGCTACGCGGAATCATCCCTTCGCCAAGGAACTGTCCTTGGCGATCGCTTCGGTGTTTTTAACGATCCCGTCCCTGGCTCTGTTCACGATTTTCATTCCTGTCGTAGGCCTTGGCTTTGCGCCCTCGTTCATCGCTTTGTTCCTCTACGCGCTTCTGCCGATCCTGCGCAACACCGCATCAGGACTGGACTCGGTCGATCCCAGCGTGTTGGAGTCAGCACGCGGAATGGGACTCACGCGTTTTCAAGTGCTTCTCCAGGTACAACTGCCACTGGCCTGGCCGATCATGTTGGCCGGTATCCGCGTGTCCGCGCTGCTCACCGTGGGCATTTCAGCTATTGCCACCCTGGTGGCCGGTGGCGGGCTGGGCGATTTCATCAAAAGTGGACTCGCTCGACTGCCCCTACCCAATTCACTCGAAGCCATCTGGACCGGCGTGATCTTGTCGCTGGCGCTGGCGTTCACCATTGACGGGCTGCTGCGTTTGCTCGGCCGTGCCACTACACCGGCAGGCCTGCGCTAATGCCTCACCGGTCCGTGCTTTGCCCGATTGACAAGGAGATGCCATGACCCAGCCACTCATTCAGTTGCAAGACGTCACCAAGAGCTACCCCGGAGTTGATGTGCCCGCGGTGAAGTCGCTCAATCTTGACGTTGAGCCCGGTGAGATTCTGGTGCTCGTTGGACCCTCCGGTTGCGGCAAAAGCACGACTTTGCGACTCATTAACCGCATGATCGAGCCCACCTCTGGCCGCATCATTTATGAGGGAGCAGACGTTACCAAGGGCGACCCAAATGCACTGCGGCGTAGGATCGGATACGTCATTCAGCAGGTGGGCTTGTTCCCACACCGCACCATCGCCGAAAACATTGCTACGGTTCCCAAGTTGCTTGGATGGCCCAAGGCCAAGATTCGAGATCGCGTCGATGAACTTCTCGAGCTAGTGTCGATGGATCCTGCTCTGTACCGCGATCGGTACCCCAATGAACTGTCCGGCGGGCAAGCTCAGCGCGTTGGGGTGGCCCGAGCGCTCGGCGGCGATCCAGATGTCTTGCTCATGGATGAGCCCTTCGGCGCCATTGACCCGATCACCCGTGACCGCTTGCAAAACGAGTTCCTTCGTCTGCAGGGTGAATTGAAAAAGACGATCGTGTTCGTTACGCACGACATTGATGAGGCCGTGAAAATGGGCGACCGTATCGCTATTTTGCGCGATCAAAGTGAAATTGCGCAGTTGGATCGACCCGAAAACATCCTCACTGAGCCGGCCGATGAATTTGTCGAGAACTTTCTCGGCTCCGGTGCGATCCTGAAGACTCTGACGTTGCGCCGGGTGCGGGACATCGACCTGGATCCGATGGTCACCCTGAAGCAACCGGTACATCGGGGCGAGGCATTAACGGCGATGAACGATGCGAATACGACAACCGCGGTTTTGCTCGACGAGCGCGATCACCCCCTTCGGTGGATCGATGAACGGGCTTTGAACTCCACCAGGTCCTCACTGGAGACCAGTGGCCGTCCTATCACGGTGCAACTCCAGCCTGAGGACACCCTGCAAGATGCGTTGTCCTCCATGCTGCAATCATCAGCTGGAATGTCGGTTGTTGTGGACGGACGAGGTCGCTATCTCGGATGCTGCACGATCGAAAGTTTGGCCGGGCTCTTGCTACCGCATGCCCCGGGAGTGCCATCGTCATGACAACCGTGAGGGTGCAGACTGCACCGCAACGAAAACGGCGCTCAATTGCGTCGTGGACCTCTGATCAACTTGACCTCATCGTCACACCGGTGTTGGCGCTTGTTCTGCTGATTCTGCTGGTGACGGTGTGGACATACTCCACGTTCGATCCCACCACCGAACGCATCTTGGAGCCGGCCCAACTCGCCCGGCAAATGTGGGAACAAACTATTTTGGCGTTCTTTTCCACGGTCCTCGTCGTGCTCATTGCTGTTCCCGTCGGCATTCTTGTGACGCGTGGCGGTGCGCCGAGAGTCAAGAACTCCATGGTCAGTGTGCTCGGTCTAGGGCAGGCAATTCCAGCCTATGGATTGATCGTTCTTTTTTTCGTGTGGCTAGGTCAAGGTGGGCTCACGGTGATCTTCGCCCTTGCCACATTCGCTTTGCTACCGGTGCTGCGCAACACCATTGTTGGCCTAGAACAGGTAGATAAATCGGTCATCGAAGCCGGTCGCGGCATGGGCATGACGGGATTTCAATCCCTCACCAAGATCGAATTGCCCTTAGCCGTTCCCATCATCATTGCCGGAATTCGAACCGCGACCGTGATCAACGTGGGCATGGCATCGCTGGCTTTCTTGATCGGTGGCGGTGGCCTCGGTGAGACAATCAACGCCGGCCTGAAACTCAATCGGCCCACCGCTATCTTCATCGGTGCGGTTCTTGTGGCGCTGCTGGCTCTGATTTTCGATTTCTTGGGCGGCCTGGCGCAACGGTACTTGCGGCCGAAGGGCCTTTAGCGCAGCACGCGTTAGTTTTGCCCCGGGTCTTGTTGCCATCGGCTGGCCACGTCTCGACACTCCAACAGCACCACGTTGCTAGCCGCCTTTAGATTGTCCCAATCTGTCGAAGTGAGACCAGCCGTCGGGATCTGGCCGAGCTCAGCTGCCGCGGCGAACTGCACGGCCGCGGATTCCAGAACCCCGGTGGCATCGGCGAGTGACCCCCAACGTGCGTCCTGTGCTGTTGCTGCCACGGCCGATGCGTGCTGACGAGTGGCCCGTGCCGCGTTCGCCACCAGAGTCTGCGTGTTCAGATCGTTGATGTCACCTTGATCGGTTCGACCAGCAGGGGTGGCGGTGGTCTCGTCAGAAGCGCTCAGACCACACGCAGCAGCCGCCAGTCCAACGCTGTCAAGGTCTGCCGATGAGGTGCAGCCGAGAAGAACCATGAAGGGACCACAGCAGGCGAGCGGCAGCGATCTCATGCAATCCACACTCTCACGGTGCGCTTTGGATGGCACAATGACGTCATGGCCAAAGGACCAGGGAGCACTCAGGGCAGCGCGAGTTCAACGAAGCGACCGGCGCGCATGCCCAAAAAGCTTTATGAGTCGACCCTTTACGCACTGCAGGCCCAACTGGTTGAGATGCAGGAGTGGGTCAAGACCAGCGGGTCACGGGTCGTGGTCATCTTTGAGGGTCGCGATGCGGCGGGCAAGGGATCAACCATTAAGCGGGTCACCGAATACCTCAATCCGCGGATGGCGCGGATCGTCGCCCTCCCCACACCAACAGAACGGGAAAAGACCGAATGGTACTTCCAGCGATTCATTGAGCATCTGCCCGCGGCAGGCGAAATAGTGCTGTTCGATCGATCCTGGTACAACCGGGCGGGCGTGGAACGAGTGATGGATTTTTGTACGCCGGAGGAATACCAGCGTTTCCTGCATCAGGCGCCGATTTTTGAACGACTGCTCGTGGAGGACGGCATCTTTCTGCGAAAGTACTGGTTCAGTGTCAGTAATTCCGAGCAAGAACGTCGGTTTCAGTCACGTCTGGACGATCCCATGCGGCGGTGGAAACTTTCGCCCATGGACCTAGAGTCCATCCTTCGTTGGGAAACTTATTCGCGCGCCAAAGACGAAATGATGGTGCACACCGATACCCCCGACGCGCATTGGTTTGAAGTGGAAGCCGACGATAAGCGAAAAGCACGCATTAATACGATTCACCATCTGTTGTCGTCAGTTCCTTACCAGCCGGTACAGCGACCAGCCTTAGTCCTCCCTGCTCGCCCGCCCGGTAATGGGTATCAGCGACCACCGCGTGAGCTGTTCCATCACGTTCCCGACTATGCCAGCACAGTGGTCAAGGCGTCGGAGAAGTCGAAGTCGAAGTAGCCCCCGCGTCCTGGGGGGTGCGGTCGGCGATCACTTGTCTAGTGGGTTGCCACTGACCGTTGACCAGCCCGCCAATAAGCATGACGTAGCTAGCGACGTAGAGCACTAACATGATCACGACCGTGCCAGCGAGTGCGCCGTAGACGGACTGGAAACGCACGGTGAAATTCAGCGCGACACCTAGTCCGACGTAGACGCCCATCAGACCTATGGAAGCGATGACCGCACCGACGAGCCGCGGTAGATGTGAATTCTTGCCGCCGATCGCATAGGTGAAGATTCCCATCATGACCCCAATCAGAAGAGTGAAGGCAAGGATGGCTAGAGCCAGGAAACCTATTGGGCGCCAAAAACTTTCCAATGAAGTGACATAGGCGGAGGTCGTGGTGGTGGCAATGGTGATAGTGGCCAGGCACACGATGAGCAGGTAACTAGCGCCGAAAGCTCGAAGTCGGGCCAGCAGATATACCCGCGGTGGAAGCGCATACGCCAAGCGCAGCCCACGGGACAGGTTAAAGATTCCAGAAGATGCAGACCACGCCGAAACGGATAGTGAAATGATCAGCGCCCAAGACACGGTTGAGGGCGAATTTTGGGCACCAACCTGCACCTGTTGCAAAACGGCTGCTCCGAAAGATCCCGGGCTGAGTTCGTTGACGCGCGCCACGATGCTGTCGAGTTGTTCGGGTTGCAAGAAAACGCCGAGCAGCGCCAGGGTGGCAATAAGAGCAGGAAACAACGCAATGATAAACCAAAACGCCACACCCGCTGCGGATAGACCTATCTGTGCTGATCCCTGGCGTGCGATGACTCGCCGAATAAGGATGTAGCCGAAATCCATTCGTGGATGGCTTTGGGCGAAATGACTCGCGCGCTCAGACAGGTGAATCGTTGCCCAGGGGGTGCGCACTAGTTGCCTAGTTTCTTGATGAGGTGACGTGTCATTGCAGATGTTGCTCGCGCTGTTGGATGAAGAATGTCGTCAATTCGTTCACCGGGCAGTGCATACCACGGGTGTTGAGCACATAGTGAGCGTTGATCAACCGAGCGCGGCCAATCAATGAAGTCTGCGGTGCTGGGTGTTCCACGCCACAGCGCCCGATCAAGGTCTCGCTGTACTGCGGTCATGAGTTGTGTGCGGTCTTGAGGTAGCAAGTGGGCGCACTGCAGTGGGGAGTGGATCAAGCGTGGGTAGCCCAACACCACGATGTCGGCATCGGGTGCGGCGCTCCTAATGCGCTGAATCTGTGCCCGCAGACGTGTCACGAAGCCCGGGAGTTGCGCTCGGGCGGTACGAACAGCCGATTGGCAGGTGGCATGACTGGCAATGAGACACGATCCGGCAAGATTAACGAATCCGATGTCGTTGCCACCCACTTGAATCAAGACCACTTCACTGTTGCGCGGAATGTGGCTGATCGATTGCGCCACCTGGCTGAGGGTTCCTCCAGGGCAGGACAGGTCTATAAGGGTCGAACCACGTTTGCGGGCGAATCGGTTGGCAAAGGAACGGTCGGAACGGCGGCACCCGTCGTTCACCGAATACCGGCCGGCACCGATCCCGGCCATAAACGAGTCGCCCAGCGCCACCACCGGGGCCGGGCGAAACGATGGTGCGGCGGGTGCGACTTCATCGCCGTGAGCCGGGTTCGCGACCCCGAGCGCCACCACGACTGCAAGCGCCGTAAACAGACCTAAAACAGAGCGAAAATACCGATGCATGACGGGCACGCTAGGGGAGGTAGTCACGTCGTGGCCATGTCTAGTTCCGGGCCTGTGGAGTCGCGGGCCTGATGAGGTACCTGAGCATGAGTAAGGATTCCGCCTGCAGGACGTGGGCGAGTTCTGCTGATCGCGGCCCATCCTGCAGCGGCGAGCCCTGCAGGATTGAAAGCGCCTGTCCATCAACAAGAAGCGGGGCGAGGCTGATGTCGAGTTCGTCGAGTAGGTCAGCGTGCATCAACTCGCTCAAAACGCTGGGCCCCCCTTCACAATGAATGCGGCGATGCCCGAGTTGGACCAGAGCATCGACTATCGCGGCTCCATTGATCTGCGCTGGTGCGCAATCCACGATCTGAGCCACCGATTCAAGCTCGGTGCGCTTTTCGCTCGGTGCCTTCGCCGTGGTGAGAACGAGAGGACGGACCATCGGGTCCTGGGGGAATTCGCGTGCCTGGGAAAAAATTCGGTCATTCGCATCAAGATTGAGTTGCCCGCTGACGATCGCTAGCCGAGGTGGGGTTTGCTGGGCATCGGTCGAGGGGAGTGGCCCATAGTTTTCTGCCCTAACGGTGCCAGCTCCTACGAGGACGACATCGGCGGTGCTGCGTAAATGATGGAAGACCTTCTTGTCGGCCACCGGAGAAATAACGCCACTAAGCCCATTTGGACCCTGCGCCTTTCCATCAAGCGTCGAGACCATATTTGCGCGCACCCACACCGCGTCTGTGGGCCACGGATAGAGCTCGTTGAGGAAGTCGGAGAGAGTCGCATCGGAGATTTCTTGACCCCGCGGGAACACCAGGCGCATCGGTCTATCTTTGCATGCGTACCCTCCCTACTGTGGTTGCCCGATTGATTGACCGGAACCCGCAGGTCAGCACTGCACGGTTGCTTGAGCAGCTTCGCCCGCCACCGCATTTTTCATCGGTGACCTTTGACACGTATGTACCCGCGGCTGACGAACCTACTCAGGGTGCAGCTGTAGCGGCACTGCGAGCATTCGTGGCCCGAGCGAGCCCGGCCCAGGACCAAAGTTCCCAGCGACGCCGAGCGCGTCGGTGGCTCCGCGGGGGCGCCCCGCCAGAGGACCGGCCAGGGGTTTACCTTGATGGGGGATTCGGCGTGGGCAAGACGCACCTGCTGGCTTCAACCTGGCACGCATGGCCGGGGCGGGCAGCATTTGGCACCTTCGTTGAGTACACACATCTGGTGGGTGCCCTGGGTTTCGCGACCGCTGTTGACATGCTGTGCGGCTATCAACTGATCTGTATTGATGAGTTTGAGTTGGATGACCCTGGCGACACGGTGCTGATGGCAAGCCTGCTCGGAAGACTCGTTGATGCCGGTGTGGCATTGGCGGCGACCTCCAATACATTGCCCGACCGGCTCGGTGAGGGCCGCTTCGCCGCTGAAGATTTCTTGCGTGAAATCCAACGACTTTCTGCCTCCTTCGAGGTGGTTCGCATTGACGGTGCGGATTACCGTCACCGTGGCCTAGCGCAGGCGCCAGAGCCGCTCAGTGAAGAGGTGTTGCGTGTGCGCGCGGAGGAGGCTGGCGATGAAGCAGTCGTCACGCTAGACGACTTCCGTCAGCTACAGGTTCACCTATCGACGCTGCATCCATCCCGCTATGGCGCCCTGGTTGACGGAATTAGTGCGGTGCATTTACAAGACGTGCGAACTCTCACCGATCAGGTGCAGGCTCTGCGCACCGTGGTACTCATCGATCGGTTGTATGACCGGGGGATCACGGTGGTAGCGAGCGGGGTGAAACTGGACCGTTTATTTAGCGATTCAATGTTGGCCGGGGGATATCGAAAGAAGTACCGACGTGCGCTTTCGCGCATTTTGGTACTTGCGCGTGACGGCGACACGGACACGTAGACCTTGATCGGCCGGTCTGGTGATGTGTCATAGTGTGCAGATGGAAATCAGCGGCCTTCTCAGCGCTCTCGGCGTCGGCATTGTGATCGGTGTGTTTGGGCGGGTGCTGACCCCGAATATGGCGCCCATCGGATGCATCCTGACCGTGATTATTGGTGTCGTTGGCGCACTGCTCGGCTCTTTGGTGGGAGTGGCGGCCGGCTGGGGCTTTTGGGCGACCTTCGCCATCCAGGTACTGATCGCAACCATTTTGGTGTCGATCGTCGCCGCGTTGAGTCGACCTCGTCAGCCCTAAGCGGTGGTGTGTTCCCTCACGGTAGCGGCTGCGAACCCATGGTTGCCGCCATCATTGCTTTGATGGTGTGTAGTCGATTCTCGGCCTGGTCAAACACGATGCTGGCCGGTGATTCGAATACTTCATCGGTCACTTCGGCGCCACCGATCAGCCCGAAGTCCTCCTCGATGCGGGCGCCCACCACCGTGTCGGCATTGTGATAGGCCGGTAGGCAGTGCATGAAACGCGAATCAGACCGGTTGGTCCGCGACATGGTGTCGGCGGTGACTCGGTAGGGACGAAGCAAGGCCACCCGCTCAGCCCAGACCTCATCAGGTTCGCCCATGGATACCCACACATCGGTCATGACGAAGGCTGCACCTGGTAGGGCCTGCTCGGGATCTGCGGTGAGTAGCAATCGGGCGCCTGATTCGCTCGCACGTTCCTGTGCCAATTCTTGAACATCTGACGTTGGCCAGAGGGATTCCGGGGCCAGGATGCGCACATCGGAGCCCATGATTGCGCCCATCACCAGGAGTGAGTTGCCCATGTTGTTACGTGCATCTCCGAGGTAGACGTAGCTTAAGGACTCGGGGTCGCTGGCGTGTTCGCCCATGGTGAGGAAGTCGGCAAGCATCTGACTCGGATGCCACTTATCTGTCAATCCGTTAAGGACAGGAACGGTGGCGAAATCCGCGAGCTCTTCGATGGTCTGCTGGTGGTGTCCGCGAAATTCGATGCCGTCGTACATGCGCGATAGGACCCGAGCCGTATCGGCGGCTGACTCTTTGACACCGATGTGGGAGGAGGCTGGATCGATGTAGGTACTCGCAGCACCTAGATGGGCCGCGGCAACCTCGAATGCACAGCGGGTCCGGGTGGAGGCTTTTTCGAAAATTAATGCAATCGACTTGCCATGAAGAAGTGGCTGGCCGTTGCCTCTCCGACGGTCAGCCTTAAGGGTCGCGGACAATCGAAGAAGTGCAGAAAGTTCCTCGCGAGAAAAGTCCGCCTCGCGCAGGATGTTCCGGCCGCGCAGATCTACCGCCATAGTTAAACCTCCGGTACACACGTGGGTGGGCGATACAGGAATCGAACCTGTGACCTCTTCCATGTCAAGGAAGCGCGCTAACCCCTGCGCCAATCGCCCGTGCGGTTGTGTTACGAGGTGGAGACGGGATTCGAACCCGTGTAGACGGCTTTGCAGGCCGTTGCCTCGCCTCTCGGCCACTCCACCGGAGCCCAAAAGGGTCCCTTCGAGCGGACGACGGGATTCGAACCCGCGACCCTCACCTTGGCAAGGTGATGCGCTACCAGCTGCGCCACGTCCGCGTGAGCGGGGTCTCCCACTCGGCCCCTGACGATAGCCGACTATGCCGCCACGACTGAACGCACCCCCGCACGATTCATCGTGAAGTGTCAAGATAGTGCCATGTCGCGTTTGGCGCCGGTAAATGAACCAGTCGCGGTGATGGGCGACCAGGTTGCCACCGACCTAATGGAGGTCACCGACGACCTTGCCCGCCTGTCTCAGGGCGGCCGCTGGGCCGTGGCGATTCCCTACGCCGGGCCACCGGTGCTTGCACGCTTTTCCTCCTGGGCTCCCGCCGGTGACGTCGGCCTGGCAGGTGCGTGGTCGGGAGTTTCGGCTTGGGAATCATCCATGAACAAGGTTCAATACTGCGCAGCTATCGAGGCGGTGCGTGGACACATTGAGCGTGGCACGGTGTATCAAACGAATATTTGCCGGATCCTTACCGCGTCAATCAATGACCCCGGACGCAGTGATATCGCCGGGCTATTTGCGCTGCTGCAATTTGCCCATTCAGCCCCCTACGCGGGAATGCTGCGACTTCCACGGGAGTCCATTCACATTGCCTGCGCATCGCCAGAACTTTTCTTAAGCCGCGACGGTAACCAACTGGATAGTGGGCCCATTAAGGGAACAGCAGCCACATCGGCTGCGTTGCTCGACAAGGACTACGCCGAAAATGTCATGATCGTTGATTTGGTGCGAAATGACTTTGCGCACGTGTGTCTACCGGGGAGTGTCTCGGTGCCCGAACTTACCGCGGTGCGCTCACACCCCGGTTTGGTACATCTGGAATCACGTGTTCGTGGCGTACTCCACCCCGACCATGATTGGGCAGAAGTCTTCGCCGCAACCTTTCCGCCCGGGTCCATTACCGGTGCGCCACGATTCACCGCTGAGCAGATCATTGATCGGTACGAAACGGTGCCGAGGCAGTTCTATTGCGGTGCTTTCGGCTGGATTGATGCCGATACGCAACAGGCAAGGTTGGCGGTAAGTATCCGCACGTTTTGGCGTCAGGGAGAACGACTGTGCTTTGGCACCGGCGCAGGCATCACCTGGTCGTCAGATGCTGCGACCGAGTGGGATGAAACCGTGTTAAAGGCAAGTCGACTCACGGCGGTGGCGCAGATGCACTGGCCGGACCCGCAGCAGAGCCGGTCGCCGGTGATTGCAACTCAGGGAGCGACGCCATGACTCACCGCACGGACGCAACGATGGTGTGGGTGCACGACGAGAACGGATCAGGTTTGCATGCAGACGGTGCTGCCAGGGTATCGGTGCTTGACCATGGATTCACCGTGGCTGATGGCGTCTTTGAGACGCTCAAGGTAGAGCGTGGAATGGTCTTTGCGTTGCAGCGACACCTGTCCCGGCTGCGGCGATCGATCGCTGCCATAGGGCTGCCCGAGCCTGATCTTTCCGCAATCGAAAGCGCCGTGGAGGCCACGGTTGCGGCGAATACAACGTATATCGGTGACCACGCCCGACTGCGCATCACCTATACCGGTGGCCTTGGACCTCTCGGCTCAGATCGGCTTCGCGGTGTACCCACCTGGGTTGTTGCGGTGGCGCCCACGCGGCCATGGCCGGCGACCGCGATCTTGCACACGGTGGCCTGGCCGCTCAACGAGCGGGGCCCGCTGGTGGGCATCAAGTCAACGTCCTATGCCGAAAATGTCATGGCGCTGGCAGATGCTCATGCCCACGGCGCGGATGAAGCCCTGTGGCTGAACACGCGCGGTGAATTGTGCGAGGGGTCGGGCAGCAATATTTTCGTCGTTACGTCAGGTCGGGTATTCACACCGGAGCTAAGGTCAGGCTGTCTGGGCGGAATCACGCGCGAATTGTTGCTGGAGTGGTGCACTATCAGCGAGGTAGCGCTGACGAAGGCGGACTTGATCGCGGCCGACGAAGTATTCATCACCTCCAGTACCCGTGACGTACAGCCGGTATCGGTTGTTGATGGGCGAAAACTTCCGGCCCCCGGTCCGATGACCACGACCGTGCAGGCGGAGTTTGCTCATCGCGCTGGGCTGGAGCCGAATCCATAGCCACGCGAGTCGGTGGGGCGAAGAAAGTGGGTAGGTCCCTCACTATGGCCGCAACGGTCCCTGCGGTAGTCTCGGCGCGCTCGGGCGATTAGCTCAGTGGTAGAGCACTCGCTTCACACGCGAGGGGTCACTGGTTCGAACCCAGTATCGCCCACCGGGATAGCATCACTGCTCCGTACTGCAAAGGAGCACCTGTGGCTGACACCGTTCATATCACCACCGTCACTGCCGGCGAGTCCGCTGAGGTTGAGGTAGCAGCCGGATCAACCGGCCTGGACCTATTCGGCGACGACCGCAGCATCGTCGTGGCACGAATCAATGGGGAGTTGTGCGATCTAGCCACGGTTTTGGTTGACCGCGACACGATCGAGCCTGTCCTCATTGATTCCCCCGATGGTCTCGCTGTGCTCCGACATTCCACCGCCCACGTCGCGGCCCAGGCCGTGCAGCACACCTTTCCCGATGCGAAACTTGGTATTGGCCCTCCCATCGACAATGGGTTCTTCTATGACTTCGCTGTCGATGCGCCCTTTACGCCTGAGGACTTAAAGGTCTTGGAGAAGCAGATGCAGGTCATCATCAAGGCACGGCAGCGTTTTCACCGAAGAATCGTGACGCGCAACGAAGCCGTCCATGAGTTGGCAGGGGAGCCGCTGAAACTTCAACTACTCGATCGTGGCAGCGACGCCGAGGTGATGGAAGTCGGCGGAAAAGAACTGACCATCTATGACAATATCGATCCTAAGACAAACGCTGTGTGCTGGGGCGATCTGTGTCGAGGTCCACACGTGCCCCACACCGGCTACATCGCTCCCAATGCGTTCAAGCTCATGCGTACCGCGGCGGCCTACTGGCTCGGCGATCAAGCCAACGAGCAACTGCAGCGGGTATACGGCACAGCCTGGCCCGATAAGGAAGCGCTTCAGCAGTACACAACTTTCCTGGCCGAGGCGCAACGGCGTGATCACCGTCGACTTGGCGCCGAACTCGACCTCTTCAGTTTTCCCGATGAAATCGGCTCAGGGTTGGCCGTGTTTCATCCCAAGGGTGGAGTTGTTCGACGAGAGATGGAGGACTATTCGCGACGTCGCCACGAAGAGGGTGGCTACGAGACGGTCTACACCCCGCACCTGACCAAGTCGACGCTCTTTGAAACCTCCGGCCACCTTGATTGGTACGCGGAGGGTATGTATCCACCCATGGATCTAGATGCCACCTATAACTCCGAGGGCGTCCTCACCAAACCGGCACAGCAGTACTACCTCAAGCCCATGAACTGTCCGATGCACAATTTGGTGTTCAGTTCCCGCGGCCGTTCCTATCGCGAACTACCGCTGCGGCTGTTCGAATTCGGCACGGTGTATCGGTATGAGAAGAGCGGTGTCGTACAGGGGCTGACTCGAGCGCGCGGATTCACCCAGGACGATGCCCATATCTACTGCACCCATGAGCAGATGCCAACTGAACTGGACAGTTTGCTCACCTTCGTCCTCAACCTGCTGCGCGACTATGGCCTCACTGACTTTTATCTAGAGTTGTCTACGCGCAACCCGGAGAAAACAATCGGTACCGAAGCTGAGTGGGATGAGGCAACCGCCGCGTTGCGTGAAGCAGCAGAGAAGCAAGACCTCGAACTGGTCCTTGACGAAGGCGGCGCAGCTTTTTATGGACCAAAGATCTCGGTGCAGGCCCGTGACGCAATCGGTCGCACCTGGCAGATGTCCACGATACAGGTGGACTTCCAACTACCCCAGCGATTCGACCTGGAGTACCAGGCCAGCGATGGCACCAGGCAACGCCCGGTCATGATTCACCGTGCCCTATTCGGCTCTATCGAACGTTTCTTTGCCGTTCTCCTGGAACACTATGCGGGTGCGTTCCCGCCATGGCTGGCGCCAGTTCAGGTGGTATGTATTCCCGTGACCGATGGGCATGTCGACTACCTGTCTGAAGTCGCTCGTCAACTACGTGCCAAGGGGGTCCGGGTTGAGGTGGACGCATCCGACGATCGAATGCCGAAGAAGATCCGCACGGCGCAGAAGTTGAAGGTGCCCTTCATGCTGATTGCCGGGGACGACGACGTCGCGGCAGATGCCGTGTCATTTCGCTACCGCGACGGCACCCAAAACAATGGCGTGCCGATCGCCGATGCGATTGCAGAAATTGTTGCCGCAATCAGCAACCGGGTGCAGGTGTAGCGATGAACGTGGACGACCTAGGGGACCGTTGGGAACGCTTGTGGACGCCACATCGCATGGCCTACCTGGCCGGAGAGAGCAGGCCGACACATGATGAGCCGGGCGAAGATTGCCCCTTTTGTCGTGCACCTGGACAGTCAGACTCGGCGGGGCTCATCGTCCACCGCGGCGAACTTGCCTACGCCGTACTCAACCTTTTTCCGTACAACTCAGGTCATCTTTTGATCTGCCCCTATCGCCATGTGCCGCACTATGACGATCTCAGCGCCGCTGAGGTGGCCGAGGTTGGCGCACTTACGCAGGTATCGATGCGCGTATTGCGCCGGTGTTCTCGAGCCCATGGGTTCAATATCGGCATGAACCAGGGAAGTGTGGGAGGTGCTGGTATTGCGGGGCACCTGCATCAACACGTGGTCCCGCGTTGGGGCGGCGACACCAACTTCATGCCCATCATTGCCAGAACAAAGACCATGGCGCAATTGCTCGGCGAAACTCAACAGTTACTCGCACAAGCATGGGTTGAGGATGAAAACCTGCCCGCCCCTCCCGCCGAGGCCTAGGGCGCAGTCGGAGTCCGGTGTGTTCAGGATAGACAGTCGCGCAGGAGCTGCAGCAGCGGATCGGTACCGAAGCCCGATGGGTACGAGGCGTGAAAGACCACCGGATACAGGCGACCACCTCGAACGGAATCAATAAATTCTCGCTGGACAACTTCGGTGTCAAAGTGATGTCCACTAATGAGTTTCTCGATAAAGTGTGGATCAGCTGATTCGGTGGCGATGCCCTCGAGGAGCCGGTCGCGGTCATCGGTTATCAAACTGAGGTGTTCTGGCTCAGCAGGAATTACCAGGTACCTGCCATACGCGCCCGATCCTGTCGAGACGGAGTAGTCATAGATCGACTCGGTCAGTAGATCCAAAATCCCGCCCACCCCCGCTCCATCGGCATAGAGTGGTAACTGGACAGCGACGATGGAGGCGGCCTCGTCCAGGGCTGCCTGGCAGTGAGTCACGGCGTCTTCGAAATCAGCGTCGGGATCTTCCGAGTGGCTAATGACGATGATGCGCGGAACATTCCTCTCGGCACAGGCCTCCCACGCGTGAGTGGTGGCATCGTCAATATCTCCGTCGCCCTCCACCGCAGAGACAACGAAAATGACGCACGCGGGTGGATCAACCGGGGTGTTGAAATCGGTGATCAAATGCTGGGGCTCGGTTGTCACCCACTCGATGCGCAGGCTCTCAGGCTCAATGGCAGCGAGGGTCTTCATGGAAGTGAGAAGGTCGGAGGTGTCGAAGTTTTGGGGGCCGGTTATGGCCACGCGCCTAGACTTCAGTTCCTGATCCACATACCTAGCCTGCCACGACACCGCTCACGCGACTAACATCAAGGGTCTGTCCGGCACAGCGCACCAGGCGATACGCAAATGAGGAGACCACGTGCTGAATAATCCGGCGGCGCGCAAAGTGTCAGCGGTGGTGATCGATCCGGTGGCCCGTCTTCTCCTGGCGCTGCGAATCTCCCCGGATGTTGTCACCGTCGTGGGTACGGTGGGTGCGTGTGCGGGGGCCCTGGTCTTTTTCCCACGCGGTGACTTTCTCATCGGGGTGCTCGTGATTGTTGCCTTCATCGCCTCGGATCTTCTTGATGGCACCATGGCGCGTCTATCCGGGCGCGCGGGCCCGTGGGGCAATTTCCTCGACGCAACGATGGATCGGGTTGCCGACGGCTGCATTTTTGGTGCCCTGGTTTTGTGGTCGGCTGCCACCCAAAATTTCTGGGTAACCGCAGCAGCGCTTATCTGCCTCATTGGCGGGCAGGTGATTTCCTACGCCAAGGCGCGCGCCGAAGCCGTAGGCGCCACCGCCAATGTGGGCATAGCGGAGCGTGCCGAACGCCTCATTATTGTGTTGGGCGCATCCCTCTTGGCCGGCCTCGGTCTGCCCTATGTGCTCCCTGGAGCACTGATCATCCTGGCATTATTGACCGTCATCACGATCGGTCAGCGAATGTGGTTCGTGCGTGGCCAACTAAAGACACCCCGTGCGCCTGAACGGGGTGAACACAAGCCTTGACGAAAACAAGTTTTTCCGGCCGCATTACCGACGCTAGTTTTGGCGCCGGTTGGACAATGATCCGCCGAATGCCTGAACCAGTTGCAGCGAAAGTCTTTTCGCAGGCGGGTAACATCATGTGGCGTCGTCAAGGACAAAGTGTAAGGCAGTTGCGGGCCAATCTGGCGCGTGTCCTGCCGCCTCATCGTCTCAACGAGCTTGACGATCTCACCTACGACGGTATTCAGCGCTACTTGCGCTATTGGCGCGAAGCGTTCCGACTACCCTCAATGTCTGCCGCCGAAGTTGTTGAAAGCTTTACGTTGGACGCCGGCTTAGACCGCCTTGACGCGATCATGGATGAAGGGAAAGGCGCGGTCATAGCGTTGCCGCACATGGGTAATTGGGATCATGCTGGCGCCTGGGCAACCGCTCGATACGGGAGTCTCACCACTGTTGCCGAGCAGCTAAAGCCGGCCAGTCTGTATGACAGGTTCGTCGAATATCGCGAGACGCTCGGTATGGAGATCCTGCCGCTCGGTGGTACTAATACGGTGCGTGAGTTAGCCGAGCGACTGCGCCAGGGCCGACTGATCTGTCTTCTTGCCGACCGAGATCTGCAAGGCTCTGGCATCGACGTGGAATTTTTCGGTGGAGCCGCAACGATGCCCCCGGGCCCGGCCATGTTGTCGCTGATGACCGGTGCACCACTACTTCCGGTCACGACATGGCACACCGATGAGGGCACTTCAGCTGTTGTGGGCGCGCCGTTGCGCGTTGATCCAGTCGGAAACCGCGCAGAGCGGACCCGCGCGCTGACACAGCAGTTGGCGATAGCGTTCGAGGATTCCATCCGTGCCCATCCAGCTGACTGGCACATGATGCAGCGGTTGTGGCACGAAGACGTGCGATTGTCTCGCACACCCGGGAACCACGGATGAGTCGTGACGAAGGCGCTGCACCGATACCGGGGGTGTCCGGCCAACGAACTCTACGAATCGGAATTGTCTGCCCCTACGCGTGGGATGTCCCCGGGGGAGTGCAAGCGCACGTGCGCGACCTGGCAGAGACGCTCATGGATTTCGGGCATTTCGTCCGAGTGATTACTCCGGTGCAGGACCCCTCATTGCTTCCTGACTACGCCGACGATGGGGGTCGTCCACGTTCGGTTCCCTACAACGGCTCGGTCGCGCGGCTCACCCTTGGTATGCGCGCAACGAATCACGTGCGTCGCTGGATTCGCGAGGGGGAGTTTGATGTCGTTCATGTTCATGAGCCGCTTGCTCCTAGCCTGTCATTACTCACCTGCTGGGCCGCCGAGGGCCCGATCGTGGCAACGTGGCACTCGTCAATCGCCCGCTCGCGTGCCTTAAGTGTGGGTTATTACATTGCGCAGACCGCAATGGAAAAAGTGTCGGCACGAATTGCCGTTAGCGAGTATGCGCGTCGCACTCTGGTGGACCACATCGGTGGAGATGCGGTGCTGATTCCTAATGGAGTCAAGGTCGCAGATTTCGCCGAGGTCGCACCGTTGGAGCCACGCAATGGCCGCCGAGTCCTTTTCCTCGGGCGAACCGGTGAACCAAGAAAAGGGTTGTCTGTTTTGTTGCGGTCTTGGCCGGGGTTGAGACATAACTTTCCCGACCTGAAGCTGGTCATAGTCGGTGCTGCTGATGAGGCTGATGTGCTAGCTCAACTGCCGGCCGAAGATGCTGCATCGCTCGAGTTTCTTGGACCTCTCAGCGATCATGGCAAGGCCCGAGCGCTTCGATCCGCCGATGTCTACGTTGCCCCAAACACCGGCGGTGAATCCTTTGGCATCGTGCTACTAGAGGCCATGTCTGCCGGCACCCCGGTTGTGGCAAGCGATTTACCCGCATTCAGACGTGTCCTAGACGATGGCCGGACTGGTGCGGTCTTCATCAATGAAGATTCAAGCGACCTCACCCGCGTGTTGAGCCGTGTGCTGTCGTCATCGGCGGAGCGCGAATCCCTGGCCGCAGCGGGTTCGGCGCGGGCGGCTGAGTTTGACTGGTCTCACATCGCAGCCGATGTCGTTGCCGTGTACGACTCGGTAGTACAACCGGGTGAAGTCGTTAAGGTTGATTTGCGCGGGCAACTGATGGGCCGTTGGGGTCAGCGCGGGTCAACGTCAGGGGTCCGCTGATGTCGATGGGTACGGCAATTCTTATTGCCGCCGTGTTCGTTTTCGCGGTCATCTGTGCGCTTTACCTAAGCGTGACTGCGGGTCGACTTGATCGCTTACATCGGCGCATTGATAGCTCGCGCGCATCCCTAGACGTTCAGCTTGCGCGGCGACAGGCGGTTGCATCAGAACTGGCGGCGAGTGGGCTTCTTGATCCAGCGACGGCCACCGTGATCGCGGCGGCTGCTCACGCCGCCCGTGAGGCAGGTGATCAAGACACACGCATCGCGGGCGATCCGTTGGTCAACGACGGGAGACGCTGGCTGATAGAAAGTGACCTATCCGGGGTTTTGGCCGAAGTGTTCGACGACTCCTACGAAGTAGCAGAGGTGATGGCCCTCCCCGGTGGCCATGACATTGTTGTCTCCCTGGCGGGCATCACCCGGCGCGTTCAACTCACCCGACGGTTTCACAACGATGGAGTCCGTGCATGTCGGCAGGTGCGCGCCCACCGATTCGTGCGCTGGTTCGGCCTTGCGGGCCGCACGCCGTGGCCGAGTACGGTGGAAATGGACGACACGCCGCCTACCGGACTTATCTTCGGTCCAGGCGAAGGACGTACCTTAGAGACATGACCATTGATGGCGTTCTTCCAGCGCGGCTGACTTCGCGATCAATTGTTGCCGGGTTGGGTGCGCTCGCCGTTGTTGTCACGCTTACTTCCTGCGGTGGTGAGCCAGACGTTGAATCGGTGTCGACCACTTCTGCCTCGGCACCGACACCTGCGGTCCCCTCGCCAACGGAAACCACGCCCAGTCCGATCAGCAATGCTTCCCCGTACTCCGGGCTGCCCAATGGACTCGGCAAACCTGTCCTGGCCGTAAAAATCGACAACACCGGTGCTGCCCAACCGCACGCGGGCTTGGAGTTGGCTGATCTGGTTTACGTTGAGGAGGTCGAATGGGGCCTGAATCGACTTCTTGCCATCTTCTCCACCCAGATGCCCGATGTGCTCGGCCCGGTTCGGTCCGCTCGGGTGAGCGACATTGATATCTTGCAACCCTTCGCAGATGTTGTCTTCGCCTATTCAGGCGCTCAATCAAAGTTGCTGCCGCAGTTGGCAGCCGCCGATGTGATTGATGCATCAGCCACCGCCAGTTACATCGGCTGGTTCGACGATGCATCGCGTCGCTCGCCGGTCGATCACATGCTGCGTCCCCTTGAAGTTTTGGGAGTTTTCCCCGATGCTGCAGTATCGAAGGACATCGGGCTCACCTTCGACGATGAGCCGCCACCTAACGGCTCCCCTGGCAGCTTCGCCGCCGCCTCCTGGGCTGACTCAGAGGTCTCCTTTAGTTGGGACGAGGCAGCAGGTGACTATGTCGTCGGCATGAACGGCAACCCGTCGCGGTCCACCCAGGGCGGATCCCAGCGCGCCGCCACGGTGGTGATCCAATCGGTTACCCAGTCAGACTCTGGTTACGGCGATAAATTTGGCGGTATCACCCCCAAAATTGAGGTGGTTGGCAGTGGCA
Source organism: Candidatus Nanopelagicales bacterium (assembly GCA_018609125.1). Lineage (GTDB taxonomy): Bacteria > Actinomycetota > Actinomycetes > S36-B12 > S36-B12 > M55B157. Next base: position 47,346 of record JABAYF010000028.1, read on the forward strand.
GCGCGGTTGTTCTGCGCGATGGCAAGTCGTGGTTGGTTACCTGGGAACGTGTCAGCGCCAGTGACGGAACGACTTTCACCCTTGCCGACGGTAGCCCGATGCCCTTCGCCATCGGACAGACGTGGATTGTGCTGCTCGACGATGTACGAACGGCCCAGGTTTCATAGGCGCGGTGTCTGCGGTGTCTGCGGTGCAGCGGGCCTGAACCGGCTGAATTTCCAGGACGGCACTACGATGGAGAAATCGGGAAACACACCGGGTATGTGCAGCACATAACGAACCCATCGAAAGGACGACTATGGCCACCGAGAACGCGTCCGAAACAACGCAAACCGGTACGGTTCGCGTGAAGCGGGGCATGGCCGAGATGCTCAAGGGTGGCGTCATTATGGACGTCGTTGATCAAGAGCAGGCGAAAATCGCAGAGCAGGCTGGCGCGGTAGCGGTCATGGCACTGGAGCGGGTGCCCGCTGACATCCGTGCTGAGGGTGGCGTCTCGCGAATGTCTGACCCGGAGATGATCGCCAAAATCGTGGATTCGGTCACGATTCCGGTCATGGCCAAAGCGCGTATCGGGCATTTCGTTGAGGCACAGATTCTCCAAGCCCTCGGTGTGGACTACATCGATGAGTCAGAGGTTCTCACGCCGGCTGATAATGCCCACCACATTGATAAGCGCTTGTTCACCGTGCCTTTCGTGTGTGGCGCTACCAATCTTGGCGAAGCACTACGACGCATTAACGAAGGCGCGACCATGATTCGCTCCAAAGGTGAAGCGGGTACCGGCGATGTTTCCAATGCGGTCACGCACATGAGGCGGATCCTTGGTGAGGTGCGGCAGTTGTCGTCGATGTCACCGGAGGAGTTATACGCCGCGGCTAAAGACTTCCATGCTCCCTATGACCTCGTTGTTGAGGTCGCAGAACGAGGTTCCCTGCCGGTTGTCTTGTTTACCGCCGGCGGCATAGCCACACCTGCGGATGCGGCTTTGATGATGCAGATGGGAGCTGATGGCGTGTTCGTCGGCTCGGGCATTTTCAAGTCTGGCGATCCGGTAAAGCGTGCAGAAGCCATCGTCCAAGCGACCCGGCATTTTCAAGATCCGGCCATGTTGGCAAAGGTTTCCACCGGTCTCGGCGAGGCCATGGTTGGGATCAATGTTGCAGAACTGCCGGTACACCATCGACTTGAAGACCGGGGTTGGTGAGCTCGTTACTTCGGGTCGGTGTCCTGTCTTTGCAAGGTGATGTGCGCGAACATCTCTACCGATTGCGAGATACCGGCGTTGAGGCCGTGGAGGTGCGCCACCCAGCGGACTTGACCGGGACGCACGGGTTGGTCATCCCCGGTGGAGAGTCCACCACGATGTCCATCCTTGCCGAACGCGATGGCTTTTTCGAACCCCTGCAGCAGTATCGTCGCGACGGTCACCCCTGTTTTGGATCCTGCGCGGGCCTGATTATGTTGGCCGATGAAGTGCTTGACGGCAGGGCGGGGCAGCGAACAGTCGGTGGGCTAGATATTGCCGTGCGGCGAAACGCGTTTGGCCGTCAGGTGGACTCCTTCGAGTCTGAAATTGATGTGATCGGGCTGTCGCCTCAGCCTTTCCCCGCCATCTTCATCCGCGCCCCCTGGGTCGAACGTGTGGGTTCGGGGGTGGAAGTTCTCGCAGTGTGGGGTCCGGGCCGTACGCCTGTTGCGGTGCGCCAGGGCCCCTTACTGGCCACCGCGTTTCATCCCGAACTCACCACCGACCTAAGGGTTCACCAGATGTTTGTCGATACGATTGCCGCCTATGCCTGAATGGGCGGGTTGAGAACAAAAGAGGGCGGTTGACATGAGTGGTCACTCCAAATGGGCGACGACAAAGCACAAGAAGGCTGTCGTCGACGCCAGGCGAAGCAAACTCTTCGCTCGCCTCATCAAGAACATTGAGGTCGCTGCCCGCCTCGGTGGGGGTGATCCTGATGGCAACCCGACCCTGTACGACTCGATGCAGAAGGCGCGCAAAAACTCCGTTCCGATCGACAATATTGAACGGGCCGTTAAGCGTGGGTCTGGCGCGGAAGCTGGCGGTGCGGACTACCAGACAATCATGTACGAGGGTTATGGGCCCGGTGGTGTCGCGGTGCTAGTGGAATGCTTGACCGACAATCGCAACCGCGCTGCGTCCGAGGTGCGAGTCGCGCTCACTCGCAATGGCGGCTCTATGGCTGATCCAGGTTCGGTGTCCTACCTGTTCACCCGCAAGGGCGTTGTCATCGTGAGTTCCGCACCCGGCGTTACTGAGGATTCCTTGCTGGAGGCGGTGCTTGATGCTGGTGCCGAGGAGGTCATCGATCTCGACGGAACATTTGAGATTCTCAGCGAGGCCACCGACGTTGTTGCGGTTCGAATGGCACTGCAAGTTGCCGGGGTGGACTACGACTCAGCCGAAGCCACTTTCGTTCCGAGTATGTCGGTCCCCGTCGATGTTGACGGTGCCCGCAAGGTAATCCAACTCGTGGAGGCATTGGAAGACAGCGACGACGTGCAGGCGGTGTTCAGTAACGTCGACATCAGCGATGAAGTTTTGGCCGAACTTGAAGCGTAGGCCCACCGTCACCCTCAGCAATGTGACATGGTCGAGGGCAGCAGCGAACTGGGAGGGCTCATGGCTGGAAGACAACTGACCGGTTGGGATGCTGCAACATGGCGCGCTGCAGCGGCGGATCCATCAATGCGATCCACCGTGGTGGCCCTGGTGGTGCTCGACCAGGCCCCGTCATGGAAGCGGCTGCGAAAGCGTGTTGATCGACTTACGCGACTGGTGCCGGTGTTGCGGCAGCGCCCGGTGCGCGGAACTTTCGGTATCGTTGCACCACGGTTGGCCGTAGACCCTGACTTCGATCTTGACCTCCACCTGCGCCGCTATCGATTGCCCGGGAAAGGTTCCTGGGCCGGACTTCTAGCGGAAGCGCGTCGGCTTAGCCTGAGTGACTTCGACCATGATCGTCCGCTGTGGGAAATCGTTGTGGTGGAGGGACTTCCCGGTAAACGAGCGGCGGTGATGGTCAAACTGCACCACGCGATCGCCGACGGTCAGGCCACGGTAATGATCGGTCTATCGCTATTTGAGTTGGCGGCTGAATCCAATCCTGACGAGCCGGCCGCGCCCCCGCCACCGGAGGCTGAGGAATTCAGCGCTACTGATGTGAGCCTGGCCGATATCGGAGATAATCTTCGCCGTGGTGCTGCCGCGGCGGAACGGGCTGTGGGGCTGCTGGGCGCTTTCGCGCGCGGAACCGTCAGTGATCCGGTTGGCACCTGGACCGGTGCATGGAATACGGCGGGATCCCTGAGTCGATTTACCGCCATGCCGGACGGGCCGCTGTCTCCGCTCATGACACAGCGTTCAACCACTTATCATTTTGCCGCGTTCGACCTACCTTTCGATCAACTTAAGCAGTCGGCAAAGACGAGAAACCGCAGCGTGAACGATGCTTTCATGGCCGCAGTGGGTGCGGGCCTGGATCGTTATCATGCTCGGCACGAGCAAGTGGCCGATGACCTACGGTTCAATGTTCCTATCAGTCTTCGTGGAGATCCTGGAGATCGCTCTGGCCAGGCGGCAAATGCTGTCACCATCGCTCGTTTCGCCTTGCCAGTGGCTGGTCTGAGTGTGAGTGAGCGTATGGACGATGCGGCCGCCGCCGTAACTCACTGGCGAGATGAACCCGCTTTGCGGTTGGCTGACCCCCTTGCCGAGGTGAGTTGGTTGGTTCCGGTGCCCGTGTTGGCTCAAGCGGCGCGAGCCAGTGACGTAACAACGAGCAATGTGCCCGGCCCGCCGATCCCGCTTTACCTCTCCGGGGCACGGGTGGTCGGGATGTACCCGCTAGTGGCAACCATCGGCGCCGCAGTGAGCGTCACCATGGTGACCTATGACGGTTATGCATTCATCGGGATCTCCGCTGATGATCGTGCGGTGCCTGACCTCACCGAGCTCGTGCAGGATTTACGCGCCGGCTTCGCCGAGGTGAGCGCAGGGCCGGTGGGTGCTGCTGATCCATTTGCTAAGGCGGGAGCCAAAGACGCCACGCCCATGGCTCGCGCGGTGCGGGTGGCAGGGGACTAGCAACGCTAACCTCCTCGTACAGGTGTTCGCTCTGCGGTATTGCGGTAACTCGCGGTGGCTGAGCAGCGGTAGCTAAGCAAGGGTGCAAGGGAGGTGTCGACGGTGAATGAGCCACGGTTGGTCATGGGCATCGATCCCGGCCTCACCCGCTGTGGAATCGGTGTGATCGCGGTGTCCCCGGGTGCTCGAGTACGGCTCGTGCACGTGGCCGTTATTGGCACACCTGTCTCGGCGCCCATCGGGGATCGCCTCGTTGACCTAGAACGCCAGTTAATGGCGTTGATGCAGGCATACCCTCCCCAGCACGTGGCGGTAGAACGCGTGTTCAGTCAGCACAACACTGCCTCGGTCATCGACACGGCTCAGGCCGCCGGGGTGGCCACGCTGGTTGCCGCGCGTCAGGGCATTCCGGTATCCCTGCGAACGCCGACCGAAGCGAAGGCGGCTGTCACCGGAAGCGGTCGGGCTAACAAAGCGCAGGTCACCGCCATGGTCATGCGCATTCTGGCCGTTACCGAAACCATTCGACCTGCCGATGCAGCCGATGCATTAGCCCTGGCCATCACCGAGGCATGGCGCGGGGATGCCCAGCGGCGTTTGGTTTCTGCGTCGCGAGGTGGTCGGTGATCTCCTTACTGCGTGGCCGTGTTTTGGAAGTACATGTGGATTCCCTTGTACTTGATGTCGGCGGGGTTGGCCTACTTGTCTCCTGTACTCCCCAGACAGCGCTGGCGGTTCGCACGGGTGCAGAAGCCACCTTGGCTACCACGTTGATCGTGCGCGAAGACTCCCTCACGCTGTACGGCTTCGCCACCACCGATCAGCGAGTTGTATTTGACGTCGTTCAGTCAGTGTCAGGTATCGGGCCCCGCACGGCGTTGGCTGTCGTCGCCACCATGGATGTTGATGAACTGAGCCGGGCTATCGCCGACGACGACCTCACCGCACTGACGCGCGTACCCGGAATTGGTCGCAAGGGTGCTGCGCGGATGGTGTTGGAATTGAAAGATCGACTCCGCCCCGCCACAGGTTCGCCCACCAGCTCCGAGGTGGGTTCGCCACCCTGGCAGGGTGATGTTCAGGCTGGTTTGATGTCGTTGGGCTGGAACCAGCGTCAAGCGGATTGGGCGGTCACCCAGGTGCACAAGGAGCTCAGCCCGACCGATGCGACTGCGCCGCCGGAGATGGCGGAACTACTGAGAGCAGCTCTTCGGCATCTGGACAGATCGGGTTCACCGTGACCGAGTGGGATGACCAGGTGTGGGATGCAACGGAAACCTCGGGTGAACGGCTGGTGGCCGCGGCCATGGGTGGTGACGACATTGCCTACGACGGAGCTTTGCGACCGGATCAACTCAGCGATTTCGTTGGGCAAGACCGAGTCAAGGCGCAGTTGGGGCTGGTGCTTGAGGCCGCGCGCCGACGTGACGTCACCGCTGACCACGTTTTGCTTTCCGGCCCACCGGGACTTGGTAAGACCACCCTTGCTCAAATCATCGCCCACGAACTTCAGGCACCCTTGCGCCTTACCAGCGGGCCAGCTTTGCAACATGCCGGTGACCTTGCGGCGGTACTGTCCAGCCTGCAGCCTGGTGAGGTCCTCTTCATTGACGAGATCCACCGCACCGCCCGGGCTGCCGAAGAAATGCTCTATGTCGCGATGGAAGACTTTCGTGTTGATGTCATGCTCGGCAAAGGGCCGGGTGCCATGGCGGTACCACTAGATCTGTCCCCATTCACCCTCGTGGCTGCCACAACCAGAGCGGGTTTGCTGCCCGGCCCGCTTCGGGACCGATTCGGATTTACCGCCCATCTTGATTTTTATGCTCCCGAAGATCTTGCGTTGATCATTCGCCGTTCGGCAGGCTTATTGCAGGTGACCGTCCGCGACGACGGCATCCACGAGATCGCCCATCGATCACGCGGAACCCCTCGTATCGCCAATCGCCTGCTACGTCGCGTGCGCGACTGGGCGCAGGTTCATGGAGATGGCGTCGTCGACATCCAGACGGCGCGAGCCGCTTTGGACCTCTATGAAGTTGATATTCTCGGCTTGGATCGACTCGATCGGGCTGTTCTCACCATGCTGGTGCGTCGTTTTGGCGGCGGTCCCGTTGGGTTGTCCACTTTGGCGGTAGCTGTGGGCGAAGAGCCGGAAACTGTCGAAACGGTGGCCGAACCTTTCTTGGTACGTGAAGGGCTGTTGATGCGCACTCCACGTGGGCGGTTGGCGACCCCTGCCGCGTGGACCCACCTGGGTCTGCAGCCGCCTGCTGGGTTGGCTGATTATCCCGCGCAGGCACCACTGCCATGGGATTCTGCGGGCGAAGGGTAGGCTCAAATGACATCCACCGCCGTTCCCAGGCTCATGATCCCAACGAGACGTTAGGAACCCCCATGGAATCCCTTGGCGCACTGCTCCCGATCCTGCTGATTGGCGCGGTTTTCTACCTGCTCATTATGCGGCCGGCCCGCAATCGGCAAAAACAGCAGGCCAGCCTGCTCTCTGCGCTCAATCCCGGAGCGTCGATCATGACCACGGCTGGGGTCTTCGGCACGATTACCGCTATTGACGATGACAACATCATGGTTGAGGTTGCACCAGGAGTTGAACTTCGGATGGTGCGAGCATCGGTAGGTCGCGTGCTCGATGAACCGAGCGTGGCTGACGTCACCGACTTCGATGCCGCTGAGATGGACTACGCCGCTGACGAAGTCACAAGCCAAGGTAATCCAGACGAGGATAAGTTACGGGATGAGCGCGGTTAGCACTATTGTTACGCCGGCAGTTCCCGTCCGATTCCACTGTGCGCACTGACGCTTAATTCCAAAGGAAAACTTCTTCGTGGCTCAACCCCCGGCACCATCTCGTCCCATGCGCACGCTGCTGGTCATGCTCATCTTCACCATTGGCATGGCCGTCTGGGCGGCATGGCCTGGAACACCCAACACCCCTCGTCTCGGCCTTGACCTGCAAGGCGGGACCCAGGTGATTTTAACTCCGTCCTCAGTTGAAGAGGGTCAACAAATCACCGACGAGCAATTGACCCAGACGGTGGAGATCATCCGGCAGCGAGTCAATGGCATCGGCGTGGCGGAAGCTGAAATTTCAATCCAGGGTGCAGGGGATTCAGCGGCCATCATTGTGGCTGCACCGGGGGTAAGCCAGGAGCGCTTGGTCGAATTAGTTGGCCGAACAGCGTTGCTGGATTTTCGTCCCGTCTACTCCATCGCTTCGCCCGTGCCCGTGGGCGACGATACCTCTGCTAGCGCTGATATTTCGGTAGGGGATGACACCTCGGCTATCACGCTGGGCAACGAGATCATTCAGGCGCCGGAAAACACACCGGAGTTCGCCGCCGAAGTTGCTGCGTTGAATTGCCTGCTACCGGAAAACATTGCCGGTGGCACTCCCGATAACCCGACGGAGTGGTTAGGCACGTGCGCTGATGACGGTTCCAGCAAGTACACCCTGCAGCCGGCCTTTATTCGCGGAACAAACGTCACCGAAGCATCAGCAGTGTTGCCTCAGCAGGGCGTAGGTGGCTGGGTCGTCAGTTTGAGTTTTGACTCTGAAGGTGCCGATGCCTTGTCGAGGGCTTCCCAAGAATTGTCTGCACTGCCCGATTGCAGCCTGGGCGGACCCAACCCATGTAATGCCTTCGCCATCGTGCTCGACGGAGTTGTGGTTTCTTCACCGCGGTTTAACGAACCTATTCTTGGTGGGCAGGCGCAGATTGAAGGCAACTTCAATGCTGAAGGGGCCCAAGACCTCGCCAATGTGCTCAATTACGGCGCGCTTCCAGTCACCCTTGAGGTTGCCGAGATCACCAGTGTTTCGCCCACCTTGGGCAGTGACCAACTCCGCGGGGGCATCATCGCCGGTCTGATTGGTTTGGTCATCATCACCATTTACCTACTTGGCTATTACCGTGCGCTGGGCATCGTTGCGGTACTTAGTCTCTTCCTTGCCGGTGGTATTACTTATGCGGCGTTCGTCGCCTTGGGCAACACGATCGGTTTCACGCTGACGCTAGCTGGTATCGCTGGTGCCATTGTGGCCATCGGCATTACAGCTGACTCATTTATCGTCTATTTCGAACGAATACGCGATGAAATCCGCAGCGGTCGATCGCTGCGTCAGGCGGCAGAATCAGGCTGGGTTCGGGCCCGACGCACGATTATTGCCGCAGATTTCGTCACGCTGCTCGCCGCCATCGTGTTGTATGTGGTGTCAGTAGGCAACGTTCGCGGCTTTGCTTTCGCCCTGGGACTCACCACCTTGGTTGATGTGCTGATCGCCTTCATGTTTACCCGACCACTGGTCACTGTTTTCGCTCGTTCGTCGTGGATGCAACGAGGTGGATGGTTGACCGGACTCGATCCGAGCCGCTTTGGCGATAAGGAAGTTGACCTTGCTCCCACGAAAGCACGAACGCCTGTGGCCGCTGCAGTGAGAGAGGATTCCTGATGGGCCTGTTTGGAAACCTCAGTAACCGCTTGTACAGCGGTGAAGCGGCATTTAATTTCGTCGGTAACCGCAAGCGCTGGTACATCATCTCTTCGGTTTTACTGATCTTGTCCGTCGGTATCCTGCTGATTCGCGGCTTGAATCTTGGCGTTGAGTTTCAAGGTGGTGCGGTATACACGGTGCCGAATGCAACTTGTTCGGTGGTTGACGCACGCGAAGCCGCCGCAGGCGTGTTGGGTTCCAGCCCCACCGTAACCGAAACTGGTGCGGGCCTGATTCGAGTGCAGACTGAACCCCTCGACCAGGCAACGAATCTTGCGGTTGTTCAAACACTGGCTACCGCCTGTGCTGTGCCAGCAGAATCCATCGGTGCGCAAGTGGTAGGCCCCACCTGGGGTGCCGAAATCACGTCCAAGGCGATTCAGGCTCTGGTTGTCTTTTTGATTTTGGTCACCATCTTCCTCTCCATCTACTTTGAGTGGCGAATGGCCGCGGCGGCACTCGTCGCGCTCGTTCATGACGTGGTGATCACCGTCGGCATTTATGCCCTCACCGGACTTCAGGTGACGCCGGCCACGGTTATTGGTGTGCTCACGATCCTTGGCTATTCCTTGTACGACACGGTTGTGGTGTTCGACAAGGTAAAGGAAGACACCAGAGGCATCACAGCACAGTCGATGGTCACCTATGGCGAGGCGGCAAATCTCGCGGTCAATCAGACGCTCATTCGGTCGATCAATACCTCGATCACCTCGATGCTGCCGGTTTTGGCCATCATCGTGGTGGGTGCCGGAATCCTCGGCGCAGGAACGCTGCTTGACCTTGCCGTGGCCCTGGCCATCGGCATCGCCATCGGCACGTATTCCTCCCTCTTCGTCGCCCCACCGTTCCTGGTTCAAATCAAGGAGAAGCAACCCCAAATCAAGTCACTGGGAATTCGGGTGATGGCTCGCCGGGCGGGTAATGCCCGGGCGGGTGCGGCCAAGGCTGCCCCGGGTGTCGCCGTTGCCGAGATGGTTACCGAGATGATTGGCACAGACGAAGACGAACAGGTTCAGCCGCAAAAGCCGGTCAGTGGCGTCAATATGGCCGATGTCACAATCGTGGAGGGTCCACGTACCCAACCCAAGCGCACCCCGCGCGCAAAGCGCACTAAGCGCGACTGATGCGCGTTGGCGCCCTAGACTGAGGACTTCGTCGGCTGAGAGGAGTGCATCATGACCTCGGAAACCAGTGTGCCAGCCGAACCTGCGATCAGCGCCGACCAATCCGCGCTCTCCCGTTCCGCTGACACTCCCGGTGGACTTCGCTCGCGCCTGGCTCGGTTTGCTGGCGCTAGCCGTGTACCCGAAACTGAAATTGATCCGCTGTTGCGCATTTTGCGTAAATATCACCCGCGTTCCGACACACGTCTGGTGGTTCGCGCTTATGAGACGGCCGCCTATCTGCACCGCGAACAATTACGTCGTTCCGGTGATGCCTACATCACACATCCAGTAGCTGTGGCCTCGATTCTTGCCGAGCTGGGCATGACTGCCCCCACGCTCGCAGCGGCGCTGCTGCACGACACGGTGGAAGACACCGGATACAGCCTCGATGCTCTGCGCGAGGACTTCGGAGATGAGGTCGCTCGCCTCGTTGACGGGGTCACCAAGCTGGATCGTGTCACATACGGACAGTCTTCGGCGGCGGAGACCGTGCGCAAAATGGTGGTTGCAATGGCACGCGACATTCGCGTGCTCGTCATCAAATTGGCCGACCGCTTGCATAACATGCGGACGCTGTCTCATATGCCACCGGAAAAGCAGGAGAGTAAGGCACGAGAGACTCTGGAGATCTACGCCCCACTTGCTCATCGGCTGGGCATGAATACCATGAAGTGGGAACTGGAAGATCTCGCATTTGCAACGCTTTATCCAAAAATGTACGAAGAGATCGTACGCCTTGTTGGTCAACGAGCGCCCTCGCGAGATCAGTACCTCACCTCGGTGCTCGATGAAATTGATGCAGACATAAAGGGTTCCCGCATCAAGGCATCAGTGACCGGTCGGCCCAAGCATTACTATTCTGTCTATCAAAAAATGATCGTGCGCGGCAGGGACTTTGCCGATATCTATGATCTTCTCGGGGTGCGGATTCTAGTGGAGTCGGTGCGGGAATGCTACGCAGTTCTCGGCATCATCCATGCTCGCTGGAGTCCCGTGCCTGGGCGCTTCAAGGACTTCATTGCGATGCCGAAATTCAATATGTATCAGTCATTGCACACCACGGTGATTGGTCCAGAAGGTAAACCTGTTGAACTGCAGATCCGTACCTGGGATATGCATCGTGCCGCCGAGTTTGGTGTTGCGGCTCACTGGCGCTACAAGCAGGCGGAGGTCGGCGGCAAGCAAAGCCCCGATGATTTCGGTTGGCTGCGCCAGCTCTTGGAATGGCAGCGCGAAACCGAGGACCCCGATGAGTTTTTGGATTCACTTCGCTACGACCTCAGTTCAAGTGAGGTGTTCGCTTTCACGCCCAAGGGCGATGTGATTGCGCTTCCGGCCGGAGGCACGGCCGTAGACTTTGCCTACAGCGTCCATACCGAAGTCGGCCACAGTTGTGTGGGCGCGCGGGTCAATGGCAAGCTCGTTGCGCTTGACTCGACCCTGGAAAACGGCGATGTCGTAGAGGTTTTCACGACGAAGGCCGAGGGTGCAGGGCCGAGCCGAGACTGGCTGGGTTTCGTTGCTTCGCCGAGAGCCCGAAGCAAAATCAAGGCGTGGTTTTCCAAGGAGCGTCGCGAAGAGACGGTCGAAAAGGGCAAGGACGCAATCGTCAAGGCGATGCGTAAAGAGAACATGCCTTTGCAGCGACTTATGACTAATCAAGCCCTCACCACGATCGCGGCAGAACTGCATCAGCCGGATATTTCTGCACTGTATGCCGCTGTTGGCGATGGCCGGATCCAAGCGTCCACAATCGTTCGTCAACTCGTTGATGCTGCTGGGGGAGTAGACGGAGCAGCAGACGACGCGGCGGAGGCATTTCGACCGGGTCGACGTCAGGTAAGAGAGCAGTCAGCCGGTGACGCTGGCATTGAGGTGGCTGGTCAACCCGACGTCTGGGTGAAATTAGCCCGATGTTGCACACCGGTTCCTGGTGATGAAGTCCTTGGATTCGTCACGCGAGGATCTGGGGTTTCCGTGCACCGAACGACTTGCACGAACGCGCCCACCCTGCAAGCGGAACCGGACAGAATCGTTCCGGTGCAGTGGGTTTCGACTTCGAGCAGTGTATTCCTGGTCAATATTCAAGTGGAGGCACTTGATCGCTCAAGGTTGCTGTCCGATGTTACTCGAGCGCTGAGTGATCAGCACGTCAATATTTTAAGTGCTTCGGTCAACACGGGGCGCGACCGAGTAGCAATGTCTCGTTTCTCGTTTGAAATGGCTGACCCAAAGCACCTAGGTTCGGTACTTAAATCCATCCGCGGAATCGAAGGCGTCTACGACGTTTATCGAGTCTAGCGTTTGGACTCAGCAACAGCGCCCTCGGCGGCAGCGATAAAGGTCTCGATGGAGTCCATTGTGTCCTGTGCGTCCGCTGCGGCCTTGGCATCTCCGGCAACCCGTGCCGCATCACGCTTCTTTTGGGCCTTTGCAAACGCCTCCCGAAACTTAGCGGCAGTGTCTGAGGCTCGAGCAACGGTCTCTGGATTGCTTCGACTCCACGCCTCTTGATCCTGAGTGCGGATTGCGTCCTCTACCTTGCGTAGGCGACCTTCGATCTGGTCGCGGTTAGCACGAGGGACGAAACCGATGCCCTCCCACCGCTCGCTGATACCGCGCATCGCTTTTTTAGCGGCAGGCACATTCGTAACGGGTAGCAGCTCTTCGGCTTCGGAGACCAGGGCGAGTTTTTTCTCAAGGTTGGCTTGAAATTCCGCATCTCGCTCGGCATTGGCTGCATCCCGAGCGGCAAAGAACACGTCCTGTGCTGCTCGAAATCGCTTCCACAGTGAATCTTCGATTTTCCGTCCGGCGTTGGGTGCGGCCTTCCAGCGATCCATGAGGTGTCGGAATTCTCGGGTTGTGCCAGCCCAATCGGTTGAGGTGCCGAGTTCGGTAGCCTGCTGAATGAGGGCCTCTTTAGCCGAGATGGCTTCCTTGCGCAGTACATCACGCTGGCTAAAGTATGTCCGACGTGCCTTATCAAAAGTTGTTCTCGCGGCAGAAAAGCGCTGCCACATGGCTTGTTCGGCGCCGCGTTCGATCCGCGGGGCTGCCTTCCATAAATCCAAAAGCGCAGCGAATCTTTCACCGGTCGCTTTCCACTGGGTGGAATCGGCGAGAGTCTCCGCCTCAGCCGCAATGAGTTCTCGCTGTTCGCGAGCCCTTTCACGCAGTGCCTTACGGCGGTCTTGCTCAGTTTGTCGGGCCTCTTCAAGGAGTGCATCTACGTTGTCGCAAGCCTGAGTGAGAACAGTGATGTCGCCCATAAAGATCGGGGTGATGAGACTGGCTCGCACGTGTGCCAGGACTGTTGCGGCTTGATCTACGGTACCGCGACCATCGTGAAGTCTTTGGCGGGCAAGATCGATTTCTACGAAAAGGTCGTCGTACTTAACCCCGAAAAAATCAAAACCTTCTTCTACCGTGCCGGCCGCCCATTGGCCAATGGGTACCTCGCCTTCAGGTGTGCGCAAGAATGCGTTGCCGAGTTCGTCAATCCGACCAAAATCTCGGGGTACGTTGCGAGGGCGGTTGGGTGTGACAGCAGCCGCAGCCGGCATTGCAGAGGGGCTGGGGGCGATCAGAACCGACGGCGTGGGAACTGGGCTCGCGCTTGTCGAGGCGACCTCGCTGGGTGTGGGCACGGGGGCCTTTACGGGTTCACTTGAATCGGTGACCACCGTGAGATCAGAGGTGAGATCGGCTGCTGCCACAAGGGGCGCGGGGGAGCCGTCGACGACGGATGAGGCAGGAGATGATCGCCGGTCATCGTGTTGTGTGTACGTCGCGGGGACATTGGTGTCCATGTTCGCTCGCCCTTTCGTGCGTTGCTGACATTTAGTCTTGAGAGGTGGCCACCGTCAGACGCAGCCACATCTTCACCCTGAATGCCCCACCGTAGCCTGACCTTGCTTGGTGCACGGCCGCTGCCCGAAACCGTGTCGTGATCGCGACATCAATGTGCGGGGTGAGGAGATGGACTTGGCTTCGATGGCGCCTCGCGCGGGTATAGGTCACGCTCGCGACCCCACAGGGCAGGTAGGCTCATGTGAACCACAAGTCGCGACACGGAGGTCCACTATGTTCATCACCGGCTTTCCTGCCGGCGTCTGGGCCACCAACTGCTATGTCCTCGCGGCTGCCGAGGGCGAGGACTGCGTGGTCGTTGATCCGGGCCAGGACTCCATGGACATCCTGCGTGAGATCCTCACCGAGCATCGCCTTCGCCCGGCAGCGGTCGTACTCACCCACGGACACATCGACCACGTGTGGTCGGTAGCGCCGTTAACCGCCAGCTATGACATTCCGGCCTACATCCATCCCGATGATCGCTACCGGCTTGCTGACCCCGCGGGTAGCAGTTTCGCCGAGGCACGCGAATCGTTATTGGCGATGACCAAGGGCGAATTGGAGCTCACCGAACCTGACGATGTTCGACCACTGCTCGACGGACAGACCATTGACATCGCTGGAGTGTCATTGCGAGTCGACCATGCACCCGGCCACACGGAGGGTTCGCTGACGTTTCGGACCGAGCGTGGGGCCACCCAACCACCGGTCATGCTCAGTGGCGATCTACTTTTTGCCGGATCGATTGGCCGAACAGATTTAGCCGGCGGAGATGCAGCAGCGATGGTGCAGAGTTTGATCCGGGTTGTCTTACCCAGTGATGACGACACGATCGTTATGCCCGGTCACGGGGAACGCACCACCATTGGCGATGAACGCCGCAACAACCCATTCCTGCAGGGTCTGAGCACTGCGGCAGCAGATGGCGACTGAGTTTCGTGTCGTCTGATTTTCGTGCGCCTAAGGGGGTGCCGGAGTATTTCCCACCCGTTTCGGCCGGTTTCCTCTACGTGCGCGACGCACTGGCGGCGCCGGCTCAGCGGTCCGGTTACGGCTACATTGAACTCCCGGTATTTGAAGAAACCGCGCTCTTTGAGCGTGGGGTGGGGGAGTCAAGCGATGTGGTGTCCAAGGAGATGTATACCTTCACCGATCGGGGTGATCGATCGATCACGCTGCGCCCTGAAGGCACCGCCGGGGTGATGCGCGCCGTTGTGGAACACGGTTTACATCGAGGTCCTCTCCCCGTCAAATTGTGGTACGCCGGAGCTTTTTTCCGCGCAGAGCGCCCCCAGCGTGGACGCTACCGCCAATTGCAGCAGGTTGGGCTGGAGGCAATTGGCAGCACAGCCCCCGCTCTTGACGCTGAAGTGATTGCGCTGGCTAATGAGGGTTTCGCGAGTCTCGGTCTGCGCAGCTACGAACTACAACTAACCTCACTGGGCTGCGCACAGTGCCGGCCGATTTACCGCGAACTGCTTCGCGCGTTTCTGCTCACTTGCGACCTTGATGAAGCAACTCGGCTCAGGGCTGGGCTCAATCCATTGCGGGTGCTTGACGACAAACGAGAAGCGGTGCAACGTCAGTTAGTGACAGCACCGCTACCCGTTGATCATCTTTGCGCTGATTGCACCGAACACTTCGCCAGCGTGTGTTCGACGCTGGATCTACTCAATGTGACGTGGGTGGCCAACCCGCGGTTGGTGCGAGGCCTTGACTATTACACCCGCACCGCTTTTGAGTTCACCCATCGCGGACTTGGCGCCCAGTCCGGCATCGGGGGTGGAGGTCGCTACGACGGACTGATGGCGTCGCTGGGCGGGTCGGACCTGAGTGGGATTGGTTTCGGGTTGGGTGTGGATCGCACTTTGCTTGCCGTTGAAGCCGAGGGCATCAACCTGCCCATCGCGCCTACCATCGACGTCGTGGGGATCGCCACGAGTGTGCTGTCCCAGGATGCCCTGATCCTGATCATTCAACGTTTGCGACACCTGGGTGTCCGTGCTGACATCGCCTACGATTCGCGTTCGCTGAAGGCAGGTCTAAAGACTGCAAATCGATTGGGCGCGCGGTGGGCGATGATTCTAGGTGATGACGAGTTAGCCGAAGGCCTGGTCGCCATCAAGGATCTCCGAACAGGTGAACAGGTGCACCACAGCAACGACGCCATAGAACGGTGGGCTCCGTCGCTTCAGTGGCGTGCCCAGAGCTCATGAGCTGCTGGCCAGCGTCGCACCGAAGATGCAGTTTCCACCACCACACAGGGAGCACTCAGTGATCAGAACGCACAAGGCCGGCGACCTAGGGATTGCCGATGTCGGCCACCAGGTGACGCTTGCGGGCTGGATATTGAGTCGGCGTGACCACGGTGGCGTGGCGTTCCTTGATCTGCGAGATGCTAGCGGCGTCGTTCAGGTGGTTGTTCATGATCCCGAGATTGCGCATGGCTTGCGTGACGAGTACTGCCTTAAAATTGTGGGGGATGTGCAGGCGCGTCCGGAGGGCAACGTTAATCCCGAACTTGCCTCTGGTGCGATCGAAGTCATGTCCACTCAGTTAGAGGTACTCAGTACCAGCGCTCCGCTACCGTTTCCCATTGATGACCGTGTGAGCGTCGGCGATGAAATTCGACTTCGTTACCGGTACCTCGATCTGCGTCGTCCAAGTGCTGGCAATGCGATCCGGATGCGCTCAGCAGCCAACCGTATTGCCCGAGATGTGCTTTACGAACGTGGCTTTATTGAAGTAGAAACTCCCACGCTCACGCGCTCAACGCCGGAGGGGGCACGTGACTTTCTGGTACCTGTGCGGTTGCAGCCTGGTCATTGGTACGCGCTGCCCCAGTCACCGCAGCTGTTTAAGCAATTGCTCATGGTGGGTGGATTGGAGCGGTACTTCCAGATAGCTCGTTGCTATCGCGACGAAGATTTTCGGGCAGATCGACAGCCAGAGTTCACCCAGTTGGACATTGAAATGTCGTTCGTGGAGCAGGCTGATGTGATCGAGGTCGGTGAAGCCGTGGTGCGTGCGCTGTGGCGCGATATTTTGTCTGTCGAGATAGGCGAAATCGCACACATCACCTACTTCGAGGCCATGCGTCGGTTCGGCACAGACAAGCCTGACCTTCGATTCGGCATTGAACTCGTTGACCTCACGGAGTACTTCACGGCCACACCGTTTCGAGTTTTTCAAGCCGAGTACGTCGGTGCTGTCGTGATGCCAGGGGGTGCCGACCAGCCGCGCCGAACCTTTGATGCTTGGCAGGAGTGGGCCAAGCAGCGAGGAGCAAAAGGTTTGGCCTACGTTACTTTTGGCACCGATGGCTCCATCGGTGGGCCGGTGGCAAAGAACCTGTCCGATGCCGAACGAGATGGTTTACGAGAGGCGACAGGCGCAGAACCCGGTGATTGCGTGTTCTTTGCGGCCGGGGGTCAATCGGTATCCCAGGCACTACTTGGTGCGGCCCGCGATGAGATCGCCCGCCGCTTGGAGCTCGCCGACCCGCACGCGTGGTCCTTCGTCTGGGTCGTTGATGCGCCCATGTTCGAGCGGGTCGAGAACGATCAGGGCGAGGCTGGTTGGACGGCTGTTCATCACCCGTTCACCTCGCCGAATGCTGAGTGGATCGATCAATTTGAACAGGCGCCAGATCAGGCGTTGGCTTGGGCCTATGACCTGGTGTGCAACGGAAACGAAATCGGCGGGGGATCAATCAGAATCCATCAGGCGAATGTGCAGCAGCGGGTTTTCTCACTGCTGGGATTAACGGAGGAGCAGGCCCGCGAGCAGTTCGGCTTCCTACTTGATGCCTTTGCTTTCGGCCCGCCTCCACACGGAGGCATCGCGTTCGGTTGGGACCGCATTGCCATGCTGTTGTCCGGATCAACTTCACTGCGCGATGTCATCGCCTTCCCCAAAACTGGCGGGGGACAGGATCCGCTGACGGCGGCGCCGGCGCCGATCACTGCCCAGCAGCGAGCCGAAGCGGGCGTCGACGTGGATCCCTTTGCTGTTGATCAGGACGTATGACTTCGCCACCGTCGCTTTTCGATTCCTCGTCACCGCGAGCGGATGCCCCTCTAGCGGTGCGAATGCGACCTCGTGTCGTGACGGAGTTGATCGGACAAGAACATTTACTGCAACCGGGATCTCCGCTGCGCCGGCTACTGGCCGGAGACCTCACCGCGGCCGTGTCCATCATTGTGTGGGGGCCTCCGGGTACCGGAAAGACAACGCTGGCACACGTGGTGTCTCAGGCCATCGGTCAGCGCTTCGTTGAACTTTCCGCTGTCACGGCCGGGGTCAAGCAGGTGCGTGAAGTGATTGATCGGGCTCGCGATGATGCCGCGATGTACGACCGGCGGACCGTTCTGTTTGTTGACGAGGTTCATCGGTTTAGCAAAACCCAGCAGGATGCGCTGTTGCCGGCCGTTGAAAACGGATGGGTGACGCTCATCGCCGCGACAACGGAGAATCCAAGTTTCTCGGTAGTCGCCCCGCTACTTTCTCGCAGCATTGTGGCCACTATGGCATCGTTGAACGATTCCTCAATTGGACAGGTGATTCAACAGGCGCTAGCCGATGAACGTGGATACAGCGGCGCGGTGTCTATTGATGACGATGCCATTCTTCACCTCACGCGCATCGCGCAGGGCGATGCTCGCAGAGCTCTTACCGCATTGGAGGCCTCGGTTGCTTCGCTCCCCGTGGGCGAAACACGGGTTCGATTGGCTGATGTTGAGCAGGCGGTCGCGGTAGCTGCTGTGCGCTACGACCGTGATGGTGATGAGCACTACGACGTGATTAGCGCGTTCATCAAGTCGGTGCGCGGCAGCGATGTGGATGCCAGCCTGCATTACCTCGGCCGGATGCTGCAAGCCGGGGAAGACCCGAGGTTTATCGCGCGACGTCTGATGATCTTGGCCAGTGAAGACGTAGGCCTTGCTGATTCCCACGCCCTGACCCTGGCCGTGTCTGCAGCGCAGGCCGTTGCGCTGCTGGGAATGCCGGAAGCGCAATTGACCCTCGCCCACACCACCATGTACCTCGCATTGGCTCCGAAGTCTGCTGCTGTCACGGCTGCGCTGGGGGCCGCCATGGCAGATATTGACGGGGGGCGCATTGGTCGAGTGCCCGAACATCTGCGAGATGGGCACTACCCGGGGGCGGAAAAACTTGGTCATGGGCGGGGTTACCAATACCCCCACGATTTCGTGGGTGGGGTGGTGGCCCAACAGTACGCACCCGATCCGATCCAGGGCCGCTATTACTATCACCCGACCCGACACGGGGCTGAAGCTCGATGGGCCGACACGTATGCGCGACTCCGTGAGGCATTAGGGTTCGTTGAGCAGGAATGAGACCGTGCTTCATCGCCTGAACTTGCCGCGCTGCGGTGGAGAATCCAGCAGAAAGGGATAACGTCATGGCTCGTACCGTGTGGATTGTCCTGGGTGCAGCCGGTGGAGTCTTGGCCTACCGCAAGGGCCAGCAACTGGTGGAAGAGGCGCGGCAACGCGGGGTCGTGGGTAGTGTGTATGCCGCGTCAGAATCTGCCGGTGCCGCAGCATCAACCGCGCGTGATCTCCTGCAGCGTGGGCTCGCTGGCACGGCCGAAAAGAATGCAGCGAACCCCGTGTCGCCACCGGCAACCGGAGCTGCGGCAGCCCGAGCCCTCGCCGAAGCGCAACGCGCCGGTGCGGACAAACCTCGGAGCAAGCGATCCAACGACGATATGAAAATGAAAGGCGAGTCCTGATGGATTCTGCGGAGATCCGCACCCGCTTTCTGCGGTTTTTTGCAGATCGCGATCACCAGGTCATCCCATCGGCATCCCTTCTCTTGGATGATCCGACCCTGCTGTTCGTCAATGCTGGAATGGTGCCGTTTAAGCCCTACTTCCTGGGCGAGGTAGCAGCCCCTTATAAGCGGGCGACCAGTGTGCAAAAGGTCGTGCGCACCCTCGACATCGAAGAGGTCGGCAAAACCACCCGACACGCATCCTTCTTTCAGATGGCCGGCAACTTCAGTTTTGGCGATTACTTTAAAGCGCAGGCGATTCCCTACGCCTGGGAGTTGTTGACTTCGTCGGTTGATGATGGTGGGTACGGATTTCCCGCTGACAAACTCTGGGTCACGGTTTTCCACGACGATGACGAGGCGGCGGAAATTTGGCATCGCGATGTCGGTGTTCCGCTCGATCGTATCCAGCGCCGCGGCATGGCCGATAATTTTTGGTCGATGGGTGTGCCAGGGCCCTGTGGACCGTGTTCGGAGATTTATTTTGATCGTGGTCCTGAGTTTGGCCGAGAAGGGGGTCCCATCGCCGACGAGGATCGCTATCTTGAGGTGTGGAACTTAGTGTTCATGCAGTCCGAACGCGGTACCGGCGGCGATAAGAACGACTTCCCCATCCTGGGCGATCTACCCGCGAAAAACATCGACACTGGGCTCGGTCTTGAGCGCATGGCTGCGATCTTGCAGGGCGTCGACAATATCTATGAGATTGACACGACCATGGCCATCCTTGAGCGGGCGAGTGAGCTCACCGGCGCGATCTACGGCCGGGACCCGGTTGCTGATGTCGGATTGCGCGTTATCGCCGATCACAGTCGCACCTGCACCTTTCTCATCGGCGACGGTGTCCTGCCCGGCAATGAAGGCCGGGGTTACGTGTTGCGCCGTCTCATCCGCCGAGTAGTGCGCACAATGCGAACTTTGGGCTGCGAGGAGCCCGCGGTGGCTGAACTTGTTGCCGCCACGGTCTCCGCTATGGGATCGCAATACCCGGAGATTAACGATGAGGCTGCCCGAGTCACATCGGTTGCAGTGCAAGAGGAAGCCGCGTTCCTGCAAACCCTTCGTACCGGCACCGTGATCTTTGATCTCGCTGCCCAAGAGGTACGCAGCAACGGCCACGGCGTACTTCCGGGAGACAAAGCCTTCGCGCTGCATGACACATACGGCTTTCCAATTGAGTTGACCCTGGAGATGGCCCGCGAGCAAGGCCTTGATGTTGACGAGTCTGGCTTTCGTTCGTTGATGACCGAACAGCGTGAACGTGCCAAGGCAGACGCCCGCGCCCGCAAGGAAGGCATAGCCGGAGTCACCGCCTACCGATCCATCTTGGATACCGGTGGCACAACGTCATTTACCGGTTATGACGAAATCATCACCGAGGGTCGCGTTACCGGTCTTTTGCGAGATGGCGAGATCGTGTCGCAGGCAGGTACCGGGGATCACTTAGAGATCATCACAAACCGCAGCCCATTCTATGCCGAGGCAGGCGGCCAGTTGGGTGATCACGGTGTCATCGTCACCCCAGATGGCGCTCGCGCGGAGGTCTATGACGTGCAAACCCCCGTGCCGGGACTCTTTGTTCATCGGGCGCGCGTCACCGAGGGAGAATTTATCTCCGGTTGCGACATCGTTGGCATGGTTGATGTGGAACGACGGCGGGCGATTTCGCGCGCTCATACGGCCACACATTTAGTCCACCGAGCATTTCGGCAGTTGCTGGGCGACACCGCAACCCAGATGGGTTCAGAAAATGCACCCGGTCGGTTTCGCTTTGACTTTCCCCACAGTGCAGCGGTACCGGAGTCGGTGCTGCGTGATGCTGAAGCCATCGTCAATGACGTGTTATCGGCTGACCTCGACGTATCGGCCAGGATGATGCACATCGACCAGGCGCGCGAATCCGGTGCCATGGCCCTTTTCGGTGAGAAATACGGCGAACAGGTGCGGGTGGTATCGGTCGGCGATTGGGCGCACGAGTTGTGTGGTGGCACACATGCTGAGCGCTCGGGACAGTTGGGACTGGTGTCGTTCTTAAGCGAAGGATCCATTGGTGCCGGTGTTCGACGCGTCGAAGCCTTGGTGGGGGTCGATGCGTATCGGCATCTGGCGAAGGAACACGTGCTGGTCAATCAACTTTCCACCATGATGAAGGCACCCGCTATTGAACTTCCCGGTCGTATCGAATCGATCCTTATCCGGCTGAAGGATGCTGAAAAAGAACTGCAGCGTCTTCGCAATGCTCAACTGACGGCGAACCTGGAGGGCATCACCGGCGAGGGGCAGGACTACGGTGAATTTCGTCTGTGGACATATCGCACACCCGATGGCGTTTCAGCAAATGAACTGCGCGACATCACTTTGCGTGCCCGCGGAACAGCCCGACCTGACCGCGGCGTGATCACCCTGGGTGCAACGGTCGTGGACGGCCGCGTCGCCCTGGTCGCGGCGGTGAACGACCGCTGTCGGGAACTTGGTTTGACCGCAAACGCCGTACTCCAGTCAGCGCTACCCGCCATCGGTGGTCGCGGTGGTGGTAAGGATGACATCGCCCAGGGGGGCGGCACAGATGTGGCCGGGCTCGAGCAGTCTTTCCGCGATGTGGCGGTCGCCGTTGAGTCCTTTTCCCAAGCCTAGGTTATGACCCCCGCACCCGGCTTTGGTGCTGTGTTGGCCATTGATGTGGGTTCGGTGCGCATCGGCCTCGCCCGCTGCACCGATGCCGAAGGGGTGGTTATTCCCTTAGCGACCCTGGCTAATCACGCCGGGGTCGTGGATGAGGTGGTTGGTCTCATTGATCAGATGCCCACCGGGGCGGTCATTATCGGCCTGCCACTGACGCTGAGTGGTGAGGTCGGGCCGGCAGCCCAGACGGCCCAGTTGTTCGCCGATTCGCTGTGTCGACGAGTTGAGCCAGTGCCGGTGTATCTGGTGGATGAACGCCTCACCACGGTTGAAGCTCAACGTCGACTGTCGGCCAGTGGGCGAAGTCATCGTGATTCTCGACGGGTAATTGACCAGATGGCCGCGGCGATACTGCTGGAGCACGCCGTGTCGGTGTGGCGTCAGACAGGCAACCTGCCCGGAATTCGGGTTACCCTCGAGCAGGGGCCGCTACCGAAGCCTAGAAAGGCCCGCCATGGCAAACCTGCCGCGGTTGATCCGCCGAGCCCAGGAGGTTGACGATGAGCCAGTTGCTCCCGTTCCTCCACGATGAGCCGCTTCCTCCCTCGCGCAACGATCGCAGTCGAATTCGACGAACGATGATCGCGGTGGGGGCACTGGCTTTAGTCCTGGCTGTGGTGTGGGCCGTGGTGACTGTTCGGGCTGTCCTGCCCACGGAAAGTGTCAGTGTTGAACCAGGCACGGCGGTGACCATCGTGATTGAGCCGGGAGATTCACTCACTGCCGTCGGCCAGCGGCTCGTCGACGCCGGAGTCTTGCTATCGGTTTCTTCTTTCATCGCTGCAGCTGCGCTTGAGGAACAATCCACCACGATTGGCCCGGGTGTTTATAACCTCACCGCCGGCCTCACCCCCGCTGAAGCTGTCCGAGCTTTATTGGATCCGGCGTCGAAAGAGCCTCCCCTGGTGGTGCGGGAGGGACTTCGCCTTACCGAGGTTCTCGCGCTGATTGCAGCGAACACAGGGATTTCCGAAGCCGATCTTGCAGCGGCTGCAGGGGATGCCGGTCAGTTCGATTTACCCGCCTGGGTGCCTGATCGACTCGACGGGGTGCTGTTCCCGGCCAGTTACCCGGTATTTTCGCAGATGACGAGCACCGAGGTGCTTGGCGCGATGGTGGATCGGTTCAACATCGCCGCGAACGAAACCGAATTGGAAGCCGGATCGAAACGCCTGCAGGTCACGCCCTATGAGGTCCTCACTGTGGCGTCGCTTGTCGAAGCTGAAGCTGCGCCTAAAGATTTCCGCAAGGTTGCCCGAGTCATCTACAACCGTCTTGCTGCGGGCCAACGACTGGAATTGGACTCCACCATCAACTTTGCGCTGGGGACCTCGACGTTGATCGTCACCGAGGACATGCTGGCAACCGACTCTGCCTACAACACCTATCGAAACGCCGGTCTGCCACCCACTCCGATCAATTCCCCAGGCCAGGCGGCTATTGAGGCGGCGTTGAAACCGGCCAAGGGAGACTGGTTGTACTTCGTGACGGTCAATCCCGCTGAACGCATCACCCGATTCACCGCCTCATATGAACGATTCCTGGAGTACAAGGCGCAATTTCAGCGTGTCTACGCCGAGCAGGTTGCCCAAGGTCTCGTCGACGCGGGCCCTTCGGCAGCAAACCCCTCGCAACCATGACCGAGGTAAAAAAAGCGGGCGTGTTGGGTTCACCCATTTCCCACTCCCTATCGCCGGTTCTGCATCGAGCCGCATACGTTGCACTGGGTCTGGATTGGGAATACGACGCCTTTGAAGTAGAGCAAGATCAACTCAGCGGTTTCCTGCGCAACTGCGGGCCGGAGTGGGCGGGGCTGAGCCTGACGATGCCACTGAAGGAGCAGGTACTTGCCTATGTGGACCGACTCACACCCTTGGCCGAAAAGGTACGTGCTGCAAACACAGTGGTGATTTCTGATGGTCAACTTGTGGGCGACAACACCGATGTGGCCGGCATGGTCAACGCGATCAACTCTGCCATCGGCACCTGGCCGCTCGGGGCCACGGCAGTGTCGAAGGCTCCTAGAGATGAATGGTCCGCGCGCACGGCCCTGATCATTGGGGCCGGTGCCACGGCGAGGAGCGCGCTGGCAGCGATTACCCATTGTGGTCAGCCTGATTCGGTCTACATCGTTGCTCGCAATCAAGCGGCTGCAGCGCAGTTAGCCGAAGATGCTCGCGCATGGGACTTAACGGCGCAGGTTGTTCCAACGACCCCGGCACAGTTGGCGACCGACGCTCCTGAACTTTGGGACTGCGATCTGGTCGTGTCCACCGTGCCGGGTACTGCCTGGAACGACCCATCGGCATGTTTTCCACAAGTGATCGCACATGGCCAGAGTGCGAGCCGATCGTTGGAGACACTGGGCGCTGCGAGCAATATTCGGACAAACACATCGGTACTGCTTGATGTTGCTTACGACCCCTGGCCCACCCCGCTCACCACGTGGTGGAAAAGCACCGATCGGCCCGTGGCGACCGGTATCGACCTGCTGCTAGCCCAAGCGGCAGAGCAGGTGCGTCTGATGACCGGCAGACCGGCGCCGGTGGCTGCGATGCGGCGGGCGATAGAGGAGCACATGCTCGGCTAGTTCGAGATGGAAATAAGGGGGGCGAGAGCGGTGCAGGTGATTGTGGCGATCTCGGTGATTCTTGGCGGCGTGGGTGGTGCCATCTGGGGCTGGTACATCCCGGCCGTTCTCCGCTGGGCGATGGCTGATCCCACGATCAACGCCCGGCGCAGATGGACGTTGACGAGCGCTTCGTTGGCTGGGGCGGCAGTCCCTGTCGTGGCAGCGAACTCGGCAACGGTGCTGGCGTGGTGGTGGTTTGCAGGTTGCGGCGTCGCCCTTGCCGCCGGTGACGTCGCCCGGCATCGCCTACCCAACCGCCTGGTCTTGCCCGCAATTACCGGTGGGGTCCTGTGGCTTCTCCTCGCGGTCATCGTGCCGTGGCCAACTCAGGAGAACGGGAACGTCGTGTGGACGCCATCGCCGTATGAATGGAGCGATTGGGGGAGGGCGTTGCTAGCCGCAGGTGCTGTCGGGGTTGCCTATCTCGCGCTTGCCATGTTGTCACCGTCGGGTCTTGGCATGGGGGACGTGAAATTGAGCCCGCTGGTTGGGCTCTACCTCGGCTGGTCAAGTTGGACCCTGGTGGTGTGGGGGGTGTTTCTCGGGTTTGTTGCCGGTGCGATCTTGGCCCTGGTGGCCGCGATGAGCCAGCCCGGTCGGCTGCGCAGCCGCATGACCGCGCAGGTGCCCTTCGGCCCGGCAATGCTGGCCGGGGCTGCCATCGCCGCTGGCGCTACCGGTGGCATCTGAGAGGATTCAGCCCATGTTGCGATGGTTGACCGCGGGTGAAT
Organism: Candidatus Nanopelagicales bacterium; assembly: GCA_018609125.1. Classification (GTDB taxonomy): domain Bacteria; phylum Actinomycetota; class Actinomycetes; order S36-B12; family S36-B12; genus M55B157. Next base: position 72,841 of record JABAYF010000028.1, read on the forward strand.
CCCATGGGCCAGCATTGGTCGCCATCGTTGAAGGCATACCGGCTGGCGTTCACGTGACTACCGCAGATGTCGCCGAACAACTGCGCCGTCGCCGACTCGGCGTGGGTCGGGGCGCTCGAATGAAATTCGAAGCAGATCAGGTGACCATCCAAGGTGGTATCCGTCATGGCCAGTCCATGGGTGGGCCCATTGCCATTGAGGTCGCTAACTCAGAGTGGCCCAAGTGGACAACGGTCATGTCGGCGGACCCGGTTGATGAACAGGTGTTGGCTGAGCAAGCACGAAACGCTCCTCTCACTCGCCCCCGGCCCGGACATGCCGATCTGGTGGGAATGCAAAAGTATGGTTTTGACGATGCCCGTCCGGTCTTGGAGCGTGCCAGCGCCCGCGAAACAGCGGCGCGCGTGGCACTGGGTGCCGTGGCGCGGGCCATGCTGGCGCAGACAGGTCAGATCACGGTGCTCAGCCATGTGATCAGCATCGGGAGCGTGGCAGTTCCCGAGGGGACCCTGCCAGAGGCTGGTGATACCGATCGCATTGACGAGGACCCCGTGAGATGCGCTGATCCGGACACCTCGATCCTCATGCAGGAAGAAATCTCCCAGGCGCATCGAGATGGCGACACTCTCGGTGGTGTCATCGAGGTCGTCGCCTACAACCTGCCGCCGGGTTTGGGTAGCCATGTGCATTGGGACCGTCGACTCGATGCACGGCTGGCCGCTGCCCTCATGGGCATTCAAGCGATGAAGGGAGTGGAGGTGGGCGACGGCTTCGAACTCGCTCGTGTTCGCGGGTCGGCTGCCCAGGACGAAATCGTGCCCGGATCTGACGGCATAGAGCGAACCTCTGGTCGTTCAGGTGGCACCGAGGGCGGCATGTCTACCGGTGCGGTCCTCCGCGTGCGGTCGGCGATGAAACCCATCTCGACAATTCCTAAAGCGCTACGCACGGTGGATGTCAGCACCGGAGCGCAAGCCAAGGCGATCAATCAGCGCTCAGACGTGTGCGCGGTGCCCGCCGCTGGCGTGGTGGCCGAGGCCATGGTGTGTCTGGTCCTCGCTGACGCTCTACTAGAAAAATGTGGCGGCGATTCGGTGACTGAGACGTCACGAAATTTGAGTCAGTACCTGGCCCACCTGGCGATCCGATGACGGCCAGCAGCGCACCTCTTATTGTGCTCATCGGGGCACCCGGGGCCGGCAAAACTACCGTCGGTCGCGGCGTGGCGGCCAGACTCGACGTGGATTTCCTTGATACCGATGCCATCGTGGAGCAGGTGGCCGGCAAACCCGTTGCCGACATCTTCATTTGTGATGGTGAACAGCATTTTCGCACCCTTGAGGCACACGCTGTTGTTGAAGCGCTGAACACCCACACCGGTGTGTTGTCGTTGGGCGGGGGAGCCATCATGGATCCGACAACCCGGTCCGCGCTGGTGGGTCACCGTGTGGTGTGGCTCAATGTTGGTGCCGCTGATGCATCAAAGCGGGTGGGCATGACCGGTGCGCGTCCGCTGCTGCTCGGCAACGCGCACAGCCTGCTGGTGTCTCTCCTGGAACAACGCCTGCCGCTCTATGAAGAAGCGGCCACCGTGCGTATCAACACCGATGGTCGTCCGATCGACGCCGTTGTCGACGAAGTCGTGTCCCTCCTTGTAGAACAGGCTTAGTGATGACCACGACGCGAATCTCGGTACGCACCCCAGCCCCCTATGAAGTGATCGTGGGCCATGGACTCCTCGGCGAACTTGCTGCGCTGCTGGGCCCACGTGTTGACAAGGTCGCGGTTATCAATCCGGCCGGCCTAGCTGCCACGGGCGACGCCATTCGAGAAGATTTGGAAGCGCAGGGCTTTAAGGCCATTGCGCTGGAGGTGCCTGACGGTGAGGAACAAAAAAACGCCGAGGTTGCCTCCTTCTGCTGGGGTGTTCTCGGCCAGGAAGGCTTCACTCGCACCGATGCCATCGTCAGCGTGGGTGGGGGCGCCACCACCGATCTGGCCGGTTTTGTTGCGGCCACGTGGCTTCGCGGTGTCGGCGTTGTCCACATTCCGACAACGGTTCTGGCCATGGTGGATGCTGCTATCGGCGGCAAGACCGGCATCAACACGCCCTCGGGGAAGAACCTCGTCGGCGCCATCCATGAACCGCGCGGAGTGCTGTGTGATCTGTCCGCGCTAGAAACCTTGGGGCACTTTGATGTGGTGGCCGGTCTCGCCGAGGCGATCAAGGCCGGTTTCATCGCCGACACCGAGATTCTCGCGCTTTTCGAAGCGAACCCACAGGCCTGTACCGATCCCACCACCGCGCAATTTCGTGAAGTGATCGAACGCGCGATTCGGGTGAAGGCCGATATCGTCGCCCACGATTTGCACGAGTCCCTTGATACACCCCTGGGTCGTGAAGTGTTGAACTACGGCCACACTTTTGGGCACGCTGTTGAGTTAGCCGAGAGGTACAGCTGGCGTCATGGGGCTGCGGTGAGCGTGGGCATGATGTTCGTGGCCGAGCTTGCCCGCCTCGCAGGCCATCTTGATGACGCCGGAGTGGAACAGCATCGACGCATTTTGACCTCGGTGGGTTTGCCTGTCACGTATGGACCGGGTCAGTGGGACAAACTTCTTGGCGCCATGAAGGTGGACAAAAAAGCCCGGGGCGACCTGCTGCGATTTATTGTGCTCAATGAGCCGGGCAAACCTGCCCTGCTCGAAGGACCAGACCCCGTGCTCCTTGCGGCGGCCTACGCCGAGGTGAGCCAATCATGAACCCCGCACCCGTCACCATTTTGGTACTGAACGGACCCAATCTGAATCGACTTGGAACCCGCGAGCCACATATCTACGGCACCGACACGCTCACCGACGTGCTCAACGCCTGTGCCCAGACGGCTGAGTCGTTGGGGCTGTCACTTGATGCACGGCAAAGTGATGACGAGGCAACCCTCATTTCTTGGGTGCACGAGGCTACCGATGCGCGCATGCCCATCATTATCAATCCTGCTGCTTTCACGCACTACTCCTATGCCCTTCGTGATGCCTTGGCCGCCCATCCGGGACCCAGCGTTGAGGTGCATCTGTCCAATCCGGCCGCCCGCGAGGACTTTCGCGCCACCTCGGTTATTTCACCGGTGGTCAGTGCAACGATCGCCGGACTCAAGGCCGATTCCTACTCGTTGGCCGTGCGCGCCGTCGCATCACTGCTCGCGCAGTAGTTGCCGGGTCGATGAGTCGCCACGCACTCCGGCGCACGCAAGCCTGGTCCGCAGCGGCCGAACAATCCGGGCTCCTCAATGGTGACCCAGGGATTCGATCTGGTGATGCGGACGGATTTCTCGTCACGTCACTGACGCATGTTCGGTACCTCACCGGCTTCTCCGGCAGCAACGCCGCCCTTATTCTCACCGATGGGGCAGCGATCTTGATCACCGATGGCCGTTACGTGACGCAGGCAGAGGTTGAAGCACCCGATGTAGAGATTATGCTGTCTCGCAACGTGATGGCTGGTTTTGTAGATTTCGTTCGCGCGCAACCGGGTAGGCAGCAATGGTGGTGTGAGGCTGACCATCTCAGCGCTGGTGAGTGGTTGGTTTTGGGCGCTGAAGATCGCCTCAGCATGCTCCCGCTGAAGGGTGCGGTGGAGTCTGTGCGCTTGATAAAAGATGACGAGGAAATGGCGCATATTCGACACGCGTGTCAGATCAGTTCCACGGCGTTCATGGAGGTCATCGCCCGGGTTCAACCAGGCTGGACTGAGCGAGACCTTGCAGCGGCACTGGAATTTCAGATGCGCCACAACGGTGCCGATGGGGCAGCCTTCGACACGATTGTGGCTGCTGGCGATCACAGCGCACAACCACATCACCGGGCCACTGATCGCCCAATTCAGCTCGGTGACCTCGTCGTTGTGGACTGGGGGGCGAAGGTAAACGGCTATCACAGCGACCAGACACGCACGTTGGTAATGGGCGCTGCCCGCGATTGGCAGCATGAACTGTTGACTCTGGTGCGAGCTAGTCAGCAGAGGGCGCTGACTTTGTTAGAACGCCATTTTTCAGCAGGGCCAGGCCCGGAATCATTTCCGGAGGTGAACCTGTCTGTGGCTACCTGCGATGTGGATCGTGCGGCACGGCAGGTGATTGTTGACGCCGGATTCGGGGAATATTTCGTACACGGCATCGGTCATGGCGTGGGGCTGGAGATACACGAGGCTCCGATGATGGGGGCTACCAGCGAAGGTATGCTCCTGTGTGGCTCTCCGGTCACGGTTGAGCCCGGGGTGTACCTCGCCGGTCAAGGCGGGGTCCGCTGGGAGGATCTAGTTGTTGCGACGCGCAATGGCCTAGAGACTTTGACGCAGGCACCCCAGGACTGTGCATTTCAATAGCAGCGGTCGCGTGCTGTGTGCATCGCGGCAAAGGAAGGAATCGCCATCATGGCATCGACCAATGACCTCAAGAACGGCATCGTTCTTAACCTTGATGGCCAATTGTGGAGCGTGGTGGAGTTTCAGCACGTCAAGCCCGGCAAGGGCGGTGCATTCGTGCGTACCAAATTGAAGAATGTGCTCACCCACAAGGTGGTCGACAAGACCTTCAATGCTGGTATCAAGGTAGAAACGGCCACCGTGGACAAGCGGGAGATGCAGTACCTCTATCGCGACGGCGAGGACTTTGTCTTCATGGACGTACAAACCTACGATCAGCTGCCTGTCCCGGCCGCTACGGTCGGTGATGCAGCCAAGTTCCTCTTGGAGAACCAAACCGCCACCGTGGCCACCCATGAAGGTTCAGCGCTTTATGTGGAATTGCCTCCCTCAGTTGAACTCACCATCACCTATACCGAGCCGGGGTTGCAGGGCGATCGATCCACGGGGGGCACGAAACCGGCCACCTTGGAGACCGGCGCGGAGATCGCAGTGCCGCTGTTCATTGAGTCCAATACCTTGGTCAAGGTGGACACCCGCGATGGTGGCTCCTATCTCGGTCGCGTCAACTAGGCGTGGGTGCACGAAGCAAAGCCCGCAAACGCGCCCTGGATGTCTTGTACGAGGCCGATATTCGGGAGTGCGATATGACCACGGTTGCCCAGGAACATGGTGCTCGTCGACGCAGTGACGATGGGGCAGCGGTCCACCCCTACACAGATGAACTTGTCCTTGGTGTTTTCCAACACCAGGAACGCATTGATGAATTGCTTTCTACCTACTCCCACGGCTGGACCCTGTCCCGAATGCCCGCCCTGGATCGCAATATCTTGCGGATCTCCACCTTCGAACTCCTGTGGGGCGATGAAGTGCCCGGTGCCGTCGTGCTAGCTGAGGCAGTCACCTTGGCCAAGGAATTGTCAACCGATGAGTCACCGGCCTTCATTAATGGCCTGCTGGCGCGAATAAAAGACGTGCGACCGACCCTGGATTTAACTGATTAGGGTGCCCCGGGTGGGATTCGAACCCACACTGGACGGTGTTTGAGACCGCTTCCTCTACCGGTTGGGATACCGGGGCGCTTGCGCCACAGCCTAGAGGCGGGGGAGGACACACTACGCTGGCGGGTGTGCTCCGGGTTTGCGTCGCCGAGGATGAAGCGATCATCCGGATGGATCTGGTCGAAATTTTGACCGAGGCCGGCTATGAAGTCGCTGGCAGCGTGGGCGATGGCGAGGCAGCGGTGGAACTTGTCGACACGTGTAAACCCGATGTTCTCCTCGTGGACATCGCCATGCCGCGACTTGACGGCCTTGCCGTGACCCGCCAGGTGGCGGCGCGCACAGCCGTGGTCGTCATCACCGCATTCGAGCAGCCGGCCTTGATCGATGAAGCCACTCGGGCAGGGGCCATGGGTTACCTGGTGAAGCCGGTGGGGCGCGGTGATGTTCAAGCGGCCGTAGAAATTGCCGCCGGGCGCTGGGCCATGACGGCGCAGCTCAGTGCCGAGGTGGCCGACCTCCAACAGCGTCTTGCTGACCGCCGAGACGTTGACCGGGCGAAGGCGCAACTCATGCGGGAGGGCATGGCTGAGGATCTTGCCTACGCCGAACTGCGCCGTCGGGCCATGGATGCCCGCGCAACCCTGGGCGATGTGGCTCGCGAACTGCTGGCGGACCATCAGTAGGCCGGTAGGTAACGCGCGTGGGCCGAAAAGGTCACGGATTGGCAACCATCGTGCTTTCCGGAGCCGTCAACGCCATTTTTGAAGCCAAGCCAAGATAGGTTGCGTTTACCGTAATCCCACGATGGCAGGAAGGTCTTGTGCTTTCCTGCCCAAAAAGGAGTTCATATATGAAGCGACGTATTGCTGGGTCGCTAGCCCTTGTTGGCGCCGCAAGCCTCGTGCTTGCCGCCTGCGGTGGCAGCAGCGACGATGGCGGGTCGGCGACTCCCTCGCCCACCGAGGAAACCACCTCGGCCACCGCATCACCAACCGAGGACCCAACCGGGGACTGCGCTAATGATCAGTTGATCATCGGCACGCTCCTCCCGGCCACCGGCGACCTGGCATTCCTCGGGCCGCCCGAGTACGCCGGTGTCGACCTAGCCGTCCAGGAGATTGACGCCGGCGGCGGTGTGCTAGGAAAGCCGATCATCAATGAGTTCGGCGACTCCGGCGACACCAAGACCGACCTTGCTAGCCAAACCATCGACTCACACATCTCTAAGGGTGTCCAGGTCGTCATCGGTGCGGCATCTTCGGGTGTAACCTCCACCATCCTGGAGAAGGCCACCGTCCAGAACGGCCTGCTGGTTATCTCACCGGCCAACACCGCACCCAGCTTGACGACTGCTCCTGATGATGGCCTGTACTTCCGTACCGCGCCCTCCGATGTGCTCCAGGGTGCAGTAGTGGCCAACGAGGCAATCGGCCTCGGCTTGACCGCTGGTGCAAGCATCTCCCGCGACGATCCCTATGGCAATGGCCTTCGTGATGCGTTTGTGAAGGACTTCGAGGCAGCAGGTGGCACCATCACCTCCAATCTGAAGTACGACCCGGCCGCACCCTCGTTTGAGGCTGAGGTCGCCGAGATGGCCGCTGGCAACCCTGAGTTCGTTCAGGTGGTCGGTTTCGATGAGACCACCAAACTGCTCCAGGAAATGATCAAGCAGGGCATCGGCCCGCAGGATCTTCAGGTATTCCTCGTGGACGGCAACATCTCCACCACGGCTTACGCTGATTTCCCCGCTGGCACGATGAACGGCACGATCGCCACAGTTCCTACCGGTGATCCCAGCTCCGATTTCGATGCATTCAACGAGCGTCTGCTCACCGTCGATCCGGATCTGACCGACTTCGCCTACGGTGCACAGTCCTATGACGCCGCCATGCTGGTCGCCATCGCGGCCCAGTACGCCGGCTGTGCTGATGCCCGTGCCATTGCAGATAACCTGCCCATCATTGCCAATGAGGCACCGGGCAACGAGATTTGCAAGACCTGGGATGAGTGCAACGCGATCATCTCTGCAGGTGGCACCCCGAACTTCGATGGCGCCACGGGCCCGCTGGACTTCAACGAGTACGGCGATCCCAAGGCAGCAACGATCTCCATCGTGGAGTTCACCAGCAACACTGAATTCGAAGAGATCAACCAGGTAACAGCGGACGTGCCGTCCCCGTAAGGGTCTGCATAATCCACAGGCGTGGCTCGACTCCCTCGGGGGTCGGGCCACGCTTTACGTTGTGGGTAGATGTGCTACACCGCGACAGCAACGAAAACAGCCACCATCAACCGTGGCGTTTCATTCGGTTGATGGTGGCTGTCGTGCCCGAACAGGTTTAAGCCTTGGCGAGGGTACCCAGGTACAGTTCGACAACCTTGGGGTCGTTGGCCAATTCCTGACCGGTGCCGGTGTAGGCGTTGCTCCCTTGATCGAGCACGTATCCGCGGTCAACAATTTGCAGACAACGGCTAGCGTTTTGCTCCACGATAATGACGGTGACGCCGGTTTTGTTGATGTCGCGAACACGCACGAAAACCTCGTCTTGGAGCGACGGCGACAGGCCGGCGCTGGGTTCATCGAGGAGTAGAACGCTGGGGTCCATCATGAGCGCCCGACCCATGGCGACCATTTGGCGTTCGCCACCGGACAGGGAACCGGTGCGCTGCTTACGCCGTTCACCGAGGGCGGGAAAGATGTCGACGACTCGGTCAAAACTCTGGTCGAATTTTTTGGGTTGCTGGTAGCAGCCCACCTGCAGGTTCTCCTCGATGGTCAGTGAGGGGAACACGTTGTTGTTCTGGGGCACAAAGGCCACACCCATGGTGACGAGTTTGTCCGCTCGCAGGTTCGTGATGTCTTTGCCGCGCAGTGTGACGGTGCCTTCATGGACGCGAACGAGACCAAACATGGCCTTCAACAGCGTGGACTTGCCCGCTCCGTTGGGGCCGATGATGCCGACGAGCTCACCCTCGGTCGCGGTGAGATTACAGCCGTTGAGGATGTTCACGCCGGGGAAGTAGCCGGCGGTGAGCTCCTGGGCATGGATGAGGTAGTCAGCCGCATTTGGGTCCGCCGAGGCGGGGGCTTTCACGGCTTGACGCGCCTCTAGGTCAAGTTCAGTTTCAAATTCGTGCAGGTCCTCAGGGCCGGGAACATTATCGGGCGTTCCCGCCCTCGGGTCGAAGCCGCTCATGCGTCCGTCTCCTCTGCTGTGGTGAGGGATTGCCCTGAATCGGTCAGCGCGTCATCATGATGGGCACCAAGGTAGGCATCGATCACCCGCTGATCTCGCATGACTGATGCGGGTGTGCCCTCCGAAATAATGGCGCCCTGAGCCATCACCACGACCCAGTCGCTGACGTCGCGGACCATGTCCATATCGTGCTCAACGAACATCACGGTGGTGCCCTCTTCGCGAATATCGCGAATGTGATCGAGCAGGCTCTGCTTCAGTGCTGGGTTCACCCCAGCCATCGGCTCATCCAACATCACCAGATCGGGGTTGAGCATCAAAGCACGAGCCATTTCGAGCAATTTGCGCTGACCACCTGAAAGTGAGCCGGCAAAATCGGCTGATTTTTGGGCCAGATTGAACCGACCCAGCAATTCCATTGCGCGTTTGGTGTTGGCTTGTTCCTGGGCCGACCAGCTGAACTTAAAGATGGCCGAGAAAAGATTCTCACCTGTCTGCCCCTTGGCCCCCAGGAGCATATTTTGAAGCACGGTAAGGCGCGAGAGGCTCTTGGTGAGCTGAAAGGTGCGGACGAGGCCTCTGCGAGCCAACTTATTGGGTGCCGTGTTGGTGATGGTCTGGTTGTTGTAGCTCCAGGTGCCCTCATTGGCGGTGTCGAAGCCACTGATGACGTTAAAGAAGGTGGACTTGCCAGCACCGTTGGGGCCGATGAGTGCGGTAATTGCGCCCCGCTGTACTTCAAGATGGGATACGTCCACAGCGCGCAGCCCACCGAACTGGCGTACCACCCCGTCGGCGACCAGCACCGGGTCGGGCTTGGCCACCCCAGGATGTGGGTCAAGGTTTTTGAGCGCTTCAACGGCAGCATTGCCGATGACTGCATCAGCGGGCATCAAGCATCAACTCCTTGCGATCGCCGAGGATTCCCTCTGGTCGGAAAACTATGAGTGCCATGAGCCCAACGCCGACAAGGATGAAGCGCACCGGGCCGATCTGCGTGGTACTGATGAAGGTGATGACTCCGCTGGAAACACCTTCCTTGAGGAACTGCTCGACGAAGACAAGGAGGAACCAAAAGATTGCCGCACCGAGTAGTGGCCCCATAACCCGGGCTGTTCCGCCAAGGATGAGCATCACGTAGAGGAAGAACGTGAAGTCGGGCACGAAACCATCGGGCTGTACCGCACCCTTGGCGATCGCTGAATACATGCCGGCGAAAGAGCCAAAAACACCACCGATGATCAAAATCTGCAGCTTAAACAGGTAGGTGTTCTTACCGAGGGATCGAACGGCATCCTCGTCTTCTCGAACACCCTTGACTACGCGACCCCAGGGGCTGCGCATGAGCAGGAACGTCAACACCGTGAGGATGGCGATCACTAACCAGCCGGCAAGTACCAGCCACATGTCCACGCGAGTGAAAGAAATCGGACCAAGTTCGAAGCGCTCCCAGTCTGGCAGGGGGTTCAGATCGGAAAAGTCACCACCGATGGAGCCGGTGATGCCCTGTGAACCTCCCAGGAAGTCAAACGATTTTGCCAAGAATCTCAAGATCTCACTGGCCGCGATGGTCACGATGGCCAGATAGTCGGCCCGTAACCGAAGGGTCGGTACACCCAGTAGCAACGCGAGCACCGTAGCGGCAAGGATCGCGATCAGGATGGCGAGCCACAGGCTTAGGCCTACTTCTACCACCACGACGCCTACGGCATAGGCACCCACGGCCACGAAAGCGACCTGGCCGAAGTTGAGCAGACCGCCGTAGCCGAATTGAATATTAAGACCGATGGCGGCAAGGCAGTAAATGATGGCCGTGACGCCAATGGCCTGGGTGAGTGATTGCGACAGAATGAATCCAAAGTCCATGGTGTTAACCCACCCTCTCTCGTCGGCCGAGTAATCCCTGGGGTCTGACGAGTAGCAGCAGGATCATCAGTAGCAAAGCTGCGGCTGTTTTGAGTTCGGTGGGGACGATCAGCGTCGATAGCTGAACGGTGAGACCAACCACGAAAGATCCGACGATTGCACCACCGATGGTGCCGAGGCCACCGAGCACGACGGCGGCGAAGAAAGTGAGCAGCAGATACTGGCCCATTGTCCAGACGACGTTTTGGGTGAGACCTAGGAACACTCCGCTGAAGGCTGCCAGTCCGGCACCGAGAATCCAGACCACGGAGATAACCCGTTCCACGTTGACACCCGATGCCGACGCTAGCGCCGGATTGTCCGACACGGCACGGGTAGCCTTGCCCATGCGGGAATTTTTCAACCACAGCACCGCAACGGTGAGCACGACAATTGCGAGGCCGGAAAGGATCAATTCCTTCGGCGTGGCGAACACCGGCCCAATCTGCAGGGGTGCTTGACCAGCGAACTGCTCGAAACTCTTCGGTGCCCCACCGAAGAAGAACACGATGATGTAGCGCACGGTAATGGCCAGGCCAATGGAGACAATCATGGCGGCGATAAGGCCGGTGCCGCGCTTACGTAGTGGTTTCCAGAGGAATTGGTTTTGTCCCCAGCCCCACAGTCCAGCGCTAATGAGAATTGCGAGGGGACCGGCGATGATGATGTTGAGGCCAAAAGTGGTGTTGAGCACCAAGGCGGTAAAGGCACCGATGGTGAGCAACTCACCGTGAGAGAAGTTGGTCAGCCCGGTGGTGCCAAAGATCAAGCTCAGACCGAGGGCGCTGAGCGCAATGATGAACGATAGAACGATGCCGCCAAAGATCAATTGTGCTACCCGGTCAACGGTAATCGTGGATCCACCACCTCCACCTCCACCTCCACCTCCACCTTCACCAAGCCGGAAAATAATGCTCTTGTCTCGGGTGAGGATGGTGACTTCGGTGGGGTTACTGCCCGCAACGGCCTGATTAACAGATTCCTCATTCAAGGTCACGGTCAAACTGGCGTTGGCCGGGACCGTCGAAACGGCAATCCCCTCGCCGTCGGTCACCACATCGGCGGTGAAGCCATCGGGACCGGAGATGTTAATCGCCGCGTCAGGAATTCCGTTGCGCTCTTCATCGAGCACCCGAATTGTTAGTTGGACATCATCGGCGGCGGCGGAGGCTGGCTGGGCGAAGCCGAGTAGAGCAACGATTCCGACGATGAGCGAAGCAAGAGCGGTCCCAATCAGCTGTACGGGGCGGCGTCTCGTTCGTTGGCGCACACGGCCTCCTTGGAGCATCAATCTTGACGGCGGACTTGGTGATCTTTGCGTTAGCGCAGCCGAGCATAACCACGCACGGGTAGTTGGGGAGGAAGAAAGGCCAAGGTTTTTGTCACGATCACGTCGCATCTCGCAGGAGGCACGTTAACCGAGCCGTCACCGTACGTTCACCCGCCTCATTGGTGATCTCGATCTGATACGACGCCAAGGTGCGGCCCACCGACAACGGCGTTGCCACAGCCGTCACGTACCCATCACGTGCGCTGCGATGGTGGCTACAGGACAACTCGATTCCCACGCCAAATCTGTCCGGCCCAGCCGCCATGGCGGCGGCCACCGATCCAACCGACTCCGCGAGCACCGCGCTGGCGCCACCGTGGAGGAGGCCGTAGGGCTGGGTGTTTCCGGCAACAGGCATGCGGGCAACGGTGCGTTCAGCACCAACTTCTAGCCACACGATCCCCATGCGTTCGCCTAGGTGCCCCATGTCGGCAGCTTCGATGGCAGCTCTGCTTTGTTCGGCGCTAGGAGATGACATGGCGCCACTCTAGGGGTGGTCACTGTTGAGGTCTTAGGATCGCGATATGGCTGCGGTGATCGGCGGAAAAAAAGAGGTCGATCGACCCCGGCTTTTGCTCCTCGATGGCCATTCCCTGGCGTACCGAGCTTTTTACGCGTTACCCGTGGAAAATTTCGCGACGAGCACCGGTCAGCCCACCAATGCGGTCTATGGATTCACCTCCATGCTCATTAACGCCTTGCGAGATGAGCAACCCACGCATGTGGCCGTTGCCTTCGATGTGTCGCGAAAGACATTCCGTAGTGAAGTTTTTCCCGATTACAAGGCGACCCGAAAGGCCAGTCCGGAAGGTTTCGCTGGCCAGGTTGACCTGATCCGTCAGGTGCTCTCCGCCATGGGTATTCCGTTCGCGCAGATCGACGGGATGGAAGCGGACGACATTTTGGCGACCTGGGCCACCGCCGCCGCCACCGAGGGCGCTGTGGTGTCCATTATTTCCGGGGATCGCGATGTGTTCCAGTTGGTCACCGATGACGTCACCGTTCTCTACCCCCGAAAGGGAATGAGCGACCTGGCCCGGATGACACCGGGTGCGATCGAAGAAAAGTATGGACTCACCCCGGCGCAGTATCCCGATTTTGCCGCTTTGCGCGGGGACCCCAGTGACAATTTGCCCGGAATCCCGGGAGTGGGCGAAAAAACCGCCACCAAGTGGATCGCCACATATGGATCACTGGCGGGCTTGGTGGAACACGTGGATGAGATGGGCGGCAAGGTTGGCGATGCGCTGCGCCACTGCCTACCCCAGGTATTGGTCAATCGCCAACTCACATCCTTGCGTCTCGACGTTGCAGTCGACATCGCTCCCCTAGATATACCGGTACCCACCACGGCCTCCGCTGAGTTGGATGCGGTTTTTGATGCACTGCAGTTTCGGGTGTTGCGGGATCGGCTGAACGACGTGCTGACACCCGCCGCGGTAGCGCCGTCGGTGGAGGTGATGTTCGATCGAATGAGCAGTGGCGACATGAAGGAGCTGTGCGTCCAACTGCGCGAGGTGGACGTCCCGGTCAGTCTTGCTTTCGCTGGTCATTGGGGAGCCGGAACCGGAAGCCTCACCGCCATTGCCCTCGATTGGCCCGGTATTCAGCCGCGTGTGGTGAGCCTCGACGAGGCGAGCGCCCCTACTTTGGCGCCGTTGTGGGAATGGCTGGCTGATGCAACTCGACCCAAGTACGCGTATGACGTGAAGGGCCCGCTCCTAGCTTTCCACGCGCTGGGCAAGCGGCTGGCCGGTGTGGAATGCGATGTTGCGCTCGCGGCCTACGTCTTGGCGCCAGGCACTCGCTGGGATGGGTTGGGTGGGCTGTGTGAGCGTTACCTTCAGCGAAGCCTGGATGTTGCGTTAGACACCGGCGACCAACTCGAACTTGTCGTGGATGACTCGTCTTCGCTTCGGGGCCTTGCAGCTCAAGCATTGGCCGTGTCAGAGCTAGCCGCGGTCATGCTGCCCGTCCTTGCAGAACGTAGGTCGTTGTCGTTACTCACCGATGTGGAAATTCCGACGAGTGAAGTGTTGGCCGAGATGGAGTTCGTCGGGATCGCCGCTGATGACCAGCAACTCAGGAGCCTGTCGACTGACTTTGGTGAGAACATGTCAAGCGCTGAAGCCACCGCATACGAGATTGTGGGCCGCCCGTTCAATCTTGGCTCGCCTAAGCAGTTGCAGGGCATATTATTTGATGAACGTTCACTTCCGAAGACTAAGAAGATCAAAACAGGGTTCACTACCGACGCTGACGCCTTGAAAGGGTTATACGAAACAACTGCGGATCCACTCTTGGAGCAGATCTTGGCCTGGCGTGATGCAGCCAAGTTGCGGCAGACCGTTGATGGCCTCCTGCCACTATTGGATTCCGCCGGTCGCATTCACACCACGTTTCAACAAACCACGACAGCGACCGGCCGGCTGTCAAGTTCGGATCCGAACTTGCAGAACATTCCCATTCGCACCGAAGAGGGCCGACGCATCCGCGGCTGCTTCGTGGTCGGCCAGGATTTCCACACCCTGCTGACCGCTGACTATTCCCAGATCGAGATGCGCATCATGGCCCACCTGTGCCAGGACGCTGCGTTACAGGCTGCTTTTGCAGCCGGTGAAGACCTGCACACCACCGTGGCCGCGCAGGTCTTCGGGGTCAATCCCGCAGACGTAGACGCGGAAATGCGTCGCCGTATTAAGGCGATGTCCTATGGGCTTGCCTATGGCCTGTCCGCCTACGGTTTATCTCAACAGCTCTCAATCGGGGTGGATGAAGGGCGACGACTGATGGAGGAGTACTTCACTCGCTTCGGTGGCGTACGGGACTACCTCACTTCGGTGGTGGATGAAGCTCGGGTGCGCGGTTACACCGAAACGATGCTGGGGCGTCGTCGCTACCTGCCTGACCTCACCAGCGATAACCGCCAGCGGCGCGACATGGCCGAGCGCATGGCCTTGAACGCCCCCATCCAAGGCTCAGCTGCTGACATTATGAAAGTGGCCATGATTGATGTTGCCGCCGGCTTGAGTACGGCCAACCTCAGATCGCGTCTGCTGTTACAGGTGCACGACGAACTGGTCATTGAGGTTGCTGACGGTGAATTGGATTCAGTGCGCGAAATCGTCGTGGGCCGCATGAGTGCCGCGGTTGAACTGTCGTTGCCGCTTGAGGTATCGGTGGGTGTTGGCCGGTCCTGGCAGTCGGCGGGACACTAATTTGTCATTTTGACCACCACCGGTGCGCCAACTGGCACACTCGCGTCATGCATATCCTCAAGACATCCCGGCCTTCGCTATCGCAGCGGTTGAGCGGACGCTGGAAGTTGACCTTCGCCGCTGTGGGGGCCGGTGTACTTCTGGCTTCGTGTGCCTCGGGCACCATCCCTGATTCGCGAGATACCAGTACTGACGTTGCGTTCAACTCCTGTGACAGCATCGCTTGCCAGGGCACGCTTGAGGGTGCGGACTACGACATCTTGCTACCCGACACTTGGAACGGCACGCTGCTGTTGTACTCCCACGGTTATCGCGGGGCTGAACCCTTCCCGCCCAACTTTGACCCGGTAGTCACAACACCGGTACCCGTACCCGGCTGGGACTCAGGAGATAAGAGCCTCGGTGACGCACTGCTGCAAAGCGGTTATGCGATGGCGGGCTCGGCGTATGCATCCAACGGTTGGGCCGTAGAAGACGGTGTAGCCGCGGCCGAGCAGATTTACGATTTCTTTTCCGCAAATGTCGGTACCCCCAAGCGCGTCATCATCTGGGGTGATTCCCTCGGCGGTCTCATCACCACCACGTTGGCCGAAAAGGGGCTTGACTGGGTAGATGGAGCTCTACCGCTGTGTGGTGTCATGGCTGGACTTGTGCCCAATATTGGTCTTGCATTGGACGCGGCATATGGCGTGCAACAGTTGGTGTATCCGGAAATGCAGATCGTTGATTTCACCAGCTATGAGCAGGCTGTTGCAAACTGGGAAGGTGCGGCGTCTCGCCTTATTCAAGGTGCCCGCGATCTAGACTTGGAGACGGTTGCCAAGTTACTGACCATCGCGGCGATGACTGACGCACCAGAGAAAACCTTCTCCCAGGACGGCGCGGACATCACCAGCCAGGTCACCGGAACCGTGGAGTCATTGTTGACGGCTTTGGCCTATGGCACGGTGGGCCGTTTTGACATCGAACAGCGCTACGGCGGCAATGTGTCGGGTAATGAAGGAACCGATTACGCGCTGCGCCTAACTGACGAGGAGCGGGACGTCATTGATGCCGTTGGTGGTGCAGGGGCGGCTGATCGTTTCGTGGCGCAACTAGATAACGGTCCACGCATCGCTGCCAACCCCGCTGCGCAGGCAGCAGCCCTGGAACGCGGCGGCAATCCCAACGGTGCGATTACGGCGCCGATGATCACGATGCATACCGCCTTTGATCCGCTGGTCATCGTTGAAAATCAGTCCTTCTACCGCATTCGTTATGACGCAGCGGTGTCCGAAGGGAGAGCACAGGGTGACCTCATCCAGCTTTTCACGACACCACCAGCGGCGTACTCCGCTGAAGAAGGCGCACCGTACGGGGCCGGGCACTGCAACTTCACAATGGATTCGCGCATCGCCCTGATTGGGTTGATGGAAAATTGGATTCAAACCGGCCTCTTCCCCGGCAGCGCAGCTATTGCGGCGGCGATGGGTACGGACAGCGGCTATGCACCGCTGTTCGCCCCGGGTCCGTGGCCAGATGCCAATGCGGTGATCACCGAGTAGGACCGGATCGTTGTCGTTGCTGACCTAGGACGGCAGGTGATCATCGTTAGACGTTGCGGGAGTGCCTTGTCGGTACTCCCGCAACGTGTATGCGAGGCCGATTATGCACAGCAGCGCGGCGGCGATGGCGACAGCGGTGGCAATTCCGGTGACCGTGCGGGGTAGTACAAGCACGGCGTTGACCCCAAGAGCGATGACTGCGATCCAAATTGCGAGCACTGCGCGTCGGTCATCCACGGCCAATCGGGCCAGGAGCAGCACTTGGGCGAGAGCGAACAGTGCCCCAATCAGAGCGAAGAGCCATACGATGGGCACCAGGCTTTCGTACTGGGGTCCACCCACGGCCGCTACAACCAATCCCGGGACGGCCGCAGTCGTCAGCACAATGACACTGCCGAGCCCGGCGACTGTGGCCAAGGTGATGATCAGCGTTCGGGACCGGCGAGCATCGGCCAGGCGCGGGAAAGCGATGATGCCCACGAACTGGGGGAGCCAGAAGGCGATCTTGATCACGATAGAGCCCACGCCGTAGTCGCCGGCCTGATCAGCCGGCAGCAGAGCACGAGCGAGGACGACGTCAATGTTGGTGAGGAGAAATAGCGCGAAGAGCGCATGGGTAGCGTGGGCTACCGGGTGCATCAACGGACGAATCGGCCGGTGATCGGATGCGTGCAGCGGGGCCACAGCAATACGGCCGATGAAGGCGCCGCACACGCTGCCGACCATGATGCCAAACAGGGTTGCTGCGGCTGATGAACCGATGAGCGCTCCGACCACCCCGCCGATACCGCGTCCGAGGCCGACGCTGGCGTAGATGAGGGCGAGGCGGGCAAAGGATTCTCTGCCCTGGGCGACGCCCAATTGCGCGCCGATCCAGGTGAGGGGCGCCAGCGTGAGGGCTACCCACAACAGCGGCCACCAATTTGATAGATCGAGGAGCCAGGCCATGGCCGGTGTGATGGCGAGGGCGGCGAGGCAGATGGCCGCAGCGCTGGCGAGGCCTAGTCGCAAGCCTTGGGAGCCGATCGCTGCCTTCGTGGAGTCGCTGGCCACGATGAGCCTGGCGATGACTGCCTGCAGGCCCAGGGCAACCACATTGCCGATCAAGATAAGCCCCAGCATTGCAGCGACGATGCCGAACTCGTCGGGGCCGAGGGCGCGCGCAGCAACAACGTTCACCACGTAGGCCGCGATCTGGGCGATTCCCAAAGCCACAGCGACCAGCCCGGTCCCGTGCAGCAGGGACGAACGCATCAGGCGAGCAGCTCGACTGGCTAAGTCGGTGCCCGATTGCTCATCGTCTGCGCCCGTGGTTGTCATGGGCCTGCCACGATAGTGGGCTATGGCCACGCAAACAGCGAGAACAGGCGTGGGCCGCCGATTGCGGATGTGGTCGACCGGTCCCGGCCTGGTTGTGGGTTGGGCTGCCCTGTTGACGTTGGTTATCAGTTGGCCCATGCTGCGCAGCGGATATGTGCTCAGCTACGACATGGTGGCCGTCCCACGCCAATCGCTGCTGCCAGAGTTCTTTGGGTTCGGCGCGGGTCTGCCACGGGCCGTCCCTCAAGACGCCGTCTTCGCGTTGGTCACACAGGTGGTGGCCGGTGAATGGCTGCAAAAGCTCATGCTGCTGGCAATCTTGCTGCTGGCCGGTATCGGTGTAGGTCGCCTGCTCAGCGGGTTCGGTCGTCCGTGGCAGTTGATGGGCGTCACGCTGGCTATCTGGAACCCTTTCGTGGCCGAGCGCCTCGTCATCGGCCACTGGTCCCTCCTCCTGGCTTACTCGGTGCTGCCGTGGATGCTGGCGGCCCTGGTAAAAATCCGTTCTACGGATCGGGGGTACATCGGGCTTATTTGGCTCGCCGCGACTGGCTCGCTCGTTCCCAGCGCAGGCATTCTCGTAACGCTATTGGTTACCGTGCCACTTCTGTGGCCGGCCGCCCACACGCCGTTTCTGCGCCGCATGCTGACAGTCCTGTGCATCTGGCTGCTCAATCTGCCCTGGGTGCTGCCAGCATTGATGCATCCAGACTCTGGTACGTCTGCCGCTGAGTCAGTAGCGGTTTTCTCGCTTCGGTCCCAGGGCCCGTGGGGCGAATTGGTGACCGCCCTGAGCCTCGGCGGAATCTGGAATAGCGAGGTGACCCTGGCGTCGCGCTCGTGGTGGACCGCTCCTGTGATCGGCCTTGTGCTGTGTGCGTTGGCTGCGATAGGGGCTCAGCGCTGGCTGCGCCGGGCTCACGATGTCTCCATGGCATGGTTGTGGATCCTCAGTGGTATCGGCCTGTGCATCGCTTTGGCACCGGTGTGGTTCGGTTCAGCATGGACACAGGTCGTGGGCAGCGTTCCAGGCGCGGGCATTCTGCGGGATTCAAGCAAGTGGTTGATCTATCTGGCGATGGCGGTGGCCATCTGCGCACCTGTTGGAGTGCGATACCTAGTACGGCGGTTAGAAGACCCCGCCACCCGTCGAGCGTTCGCAGTCCTGGTGATTATCGTTCCGATTGCGGCCATGCCGGACTTCGTCTGGGGGGCAACGGGTCGTCTTAGCGCCGTTCACTATCCAGCTCAGTGGACGCAGTTGCGAGAGGTCATGGCGGTGCAGTCGGCGCCGGGAGACGTCCTGGTTTTGCCCTGGTCGGCTTTTCGGCAGTATGAATTTAACGATCGGCGAACGGTTTTAGACCCGGCTCCGCGTTGGCTGCCGCGACCCTCGTTGGCGGTCAGTGATCTGGCGGTAGCAACAGATGATGGTGTGATCGTGCTACCCGGAGATAATCGTCGCGCCGGTGAAATTAGCGACTGGATCGCAACGGAGAGACCACTGAGCGGGCTCCCGCCATCGCTGGGCATCGGCTGGGTCCTCGTCGAATCGGGTCAGCGGCCCGAGCCATCACCGGCATCACTGGTTGGTCTGCAGCAGACGTGGGCCGAGGGTGACCTGAGGCTTTATCGGGTGGATAGCGTGGCAACCACGATGACCCTGACGGCAGGTGAGCGGGTTGTCGTCGCCCTGGATGCCGTACTTTTTGGGGCGCTGTGGGTGGCCCTGGCCGCTGCAGGTGTCTTGCGTTGGCGGCGAAGCCACAGCAAGGGCCGTGATCCGGTGGTATCAAGCGGGTAGTGTGGCCAGCGGCAAGCCCGGCGAAAAAATGCCAGAATTTGACGCGCATGGCCGAAAAGGTTTGCTACTGTCAGCGACGGCAGACGGTTAATCGACCGGGCGGCCCACGATGGAGGTCACCATGAATTTGATCCTTGGTCCGATTATTGCTGCGGTTGTGGGGGCGATTGTCGCTGGTGGCGCCGCTTTTGGCATCGTTTCTTCGCAGACCGCCGTGCCATCCCCGGTTGATGCACCCTTCGTGGTCTACGGCACCAACTAGTTCTGGCCTTTCCCCCCGTTATTGCCCACGCAGGCGCAGGGCAGGCGTCTTGGCGTTGTGTGCTGCTGGCCCGATAGCCAATAAGATCTCTTCGAATTGATCCACGCTGGCATCCCAGGAGTAATTCCCAGCATGTAGGCGGGCAGCTGCGCCAAGTTGCTGCCTGCTGGTCGCGTCGGTGATGAGCCTGCCGATCGCCGCGATGAAATCGTCCCGGCCACCATCCACAAGCACGCCGGTTTCTCCATCGCGCACCGATTCGCAGACCCCACCGGCTGCCCGGTAAGCCACCGTGGGTACCCCACGGGCGGCGGCCTCCATGACCACCAGACCCCAGCCTTCTTTGAGTGAGGGGAGGGCCAAAATCCAGGCGCGCGCAAGTTCGGCCTGCTTGGCCTGCTCATCGATATGCCCGGTAAAGGTAATCCGGTCAGCCACCCCCATGTTCTGGGCATGGCGCTGCAACTGCGGCATCCACCATCCATCACCCACCACCGAAAGCGTGAGGTCGGGAAAGGCACCGCGAAGGGCTGCGACAGCATCAATGGCGTGTTCAACCCTTTTGTGTGGGACCAGACGTCCAAGGACGACCAGATGTGGATGATCAGCCGGTTTCTGGATGGACGTCTCGTGGGTGCGTGTCCCGTTGGGCACCACGCTGATGCGCTCGGGGCCGATGCCGAGCAGCGCTAGTTCGGACCTTGTCGCCTCGGACACGGTGATGTACCGACAGCGGCGGTACACCCGTGGTGCCAGTTTGGACTCCACCCACCAACCAAAGCGAGCTCGGATGGGGTCGTAAACGACCGGCCACTGCTCCCGATGGACATGGTGAACCAGGACGACCACGGGAACCTTGGTAGCCCACGGAGCAAGGAAGGGGATCCCGTTGTGCGTGTCTATCACCACGTCGGCGTGAGCAAAGTCTTTTTTCCGCAACGTGCGCCGAGCACGCTGGTAAACGCTGAGTTTGCCACCCTGACGAATAAAGGTGACCCCATCAATCGTTTCACGATCCGGTGCCTGATCGTGTGCCGCGCAGATGATGGTGACCTCATGCCCCCGCTCAGCGAGTCCGCGGGCGATGGTTTCCAGGTAGACCTCAGATCCACCACCTTCTGGATTGGCCATGTCCCGCCAGTTCAGCCACACGATGCGCATGGGGCAAAACCTACTGGGCGGACTCATTGGGTTCAGCCAAATATTGATTGTCTTCCTGGGGTACCGTCAGCCGGTGGCGTCGGTTACGGGTCGATCGGGTGGGCACGAATGGCGTCCAGACGTGTCCCGGGCAGCAGGGCTGTGGCGCGCATTCGGTCAGGAGCAGTCACATCCTGAAGTTTTCTACCGAGCATTGGCGCAAGATTCCGCCGCCCAGGTCCACTCCTATCACCCGCTCAATGGCGCGGTCATGGTCGATGTGGGCGGTGGCCCGGGCTTCTTCGAAGACGCCTTCACCGAACGTGGAGCGACCTACATCGCCGTTGACGCCGATGCCGGCGAAATGCGATTGCACGGTCGAACTCCCGGCGGGCGTACCGTGCAAGCCAGCGGAACCGAACTGCCCTTCCCCGCGGCAACATTCGACGTCACGTACTCATCAAATGTTGCCGAGCATGTGGCTGATCCGTGGCGCATGGCCGATGAAATGGTGCGTGTCACCAAACCGGGCGGCACCGTGGTGTTGTCCTACACACTGTGGTGGGGTCCCTGGGGCGGGCACGAAACAGCTCCATGGCACTACCTGGGCGGGCATCGAGCTGCGCGCCGGTACCGGCGCGTGCGTGGTCACGATCCCAAAAATTATTTCGGCACCAGTCTTTTCCCGGTAACTGCGGCGGCGGGAATGCGGTGGGCCCGGCAACACCCGGATGTGGATCTCATCGCCGCCGTGCCTCGCTATCTGCCCGATTGGAGTCGCTGGATTCTGCGCGTGCCGCTGATCGGTGAAGTCTTCAGTTGGAACCTGCTCCTGGTCCTGCGTCGGCGTAATCCCAGGTCGCTGGAGTGAGCGAAACAAACACGACGCGAGTTGTTTCAACGCCGGCCCCGGCCTCGCCGGAGCCATCTGGTGGTGCGAACGAGCAATTCCTGTCGCGGTGGCGATATGTGGCCGTAGCCCTGGGCCTGATCGCCCTGGCGTTCACCCAAAACCCCGGCCGAATCGCAGCGGATACGAAACTGGATCTTTTGGTTGATCCCGGCGGCCTGATGTCTCGGTCCTTCACGCTGTGGGAACCTTTGGGATTTTTCGGCCAGTTACAAAATCAGGGCTATGGCTACCTCTTCCCGATGGGTCCCTTTTTTTGGTTCTTTGATCTGCTTGGCATGCCCGGGTGGGTTGCTCAGCGCATGTGGTGGTCGGTGCTGCTCGTGGTCGCTTTTGCTGGCGCAGCCCGGGTCATTCAAGCGCTAGGCATTCCAACGTTCACGCCGGTCGCCATCGGTGCGTTGAGCTACGCGCTAGCCCCACGGATGATGACCGAACTCACGGTTCTTTCCGCCGAGGTGGTGCCCTTCGCCTTGGCGCCCTGGGTGCTGCTGCCACTCATCTATCTCACCCGCGGTGGCTCGATTCGCCGCGCGGCTACCTTCAGCGGTCTGGCTGTGTTCGCTGTTGGGGGAGTCAACGCTGTTGCCACGATCGCGGTACTTCCCCTAGCGGCATGGTGGATTGTGTATCGCTTCACCGGGCGAGCCAGGTTGGTGCTGGGAGGTTGGTGGGTCGGTGCGGTGGCACTCGCCACCGCCTGGTGGGTAATTCCGCTACTGCTACTCGGTCGATATTCGCCGCCATTTCTGGACTGGATCGAGTCGGCATCGGTGACAACCGCGATCACCGCACCTGACACTGCACTGCGCGGAACATCGGCGTGGGTGGCCTATGTGTCCGAACTTGGCGGTCCGGTGTGGCCGGCTGGGTGGGTGATGGTGACCACCCCACTGCTGATCGTGATTTCTGGCATCACGGTTGTGGTCGGGGTCGTAGGGGTCGCCCTGCACCGCAATCCCTATCGGGTGTATTTACTCTCAGCGGTATTCGCCGGGCTTGTTCTGGTCACCATGGGACATCTTGGGCCACTGCAGGGTTTCGGATCAGACACGCTTCATTCCCTCCTGGACGCAGCGTTATCGCCGCTACGAAATACGCATAAATTTGATCTGATTCTGCGACTTCCGCTGGCCATCGGGGTCGCGTACGCGATGCATCGGCTCATGCTGGCACGCGTTGGCTATCCCCGGTTAGCCAAGGTGGCCATCGTCGCTGTGTTGGTGCTGGTGGTCTCCGGTGCCACGGCCCTTGTCTCGGGCACCTCAACCCTCAACCGGTCCTTTGTCGAGATCCCCACCTATTGGCAGCAGGCCGCTACCTGGCTAGAGGATCGATCCGACTCGGGCCGGGCACTGGTGGTCCCCGGTGCATCGTTCGCTGTCTTTTCGTGGGGGCGCACCAACGATGAACCACTGCAGGCGCTGGGTGGATCGCCATGGGTGGTGCGAGATGCCGTGCCATTGGCGAACGCCGGGGCAATTCGATATCTCGATGCGGTTAACGCCCAGATCGACAGTGGTCGTGATATTGCAGGCCTGAGCACAGCGTTAGCGCGTGCCGGCATCGAATGGGTGGTGCTGCGCAATGACATTGACGTACGTCAAACAGGCGTGCCCAGAACCGCTCGGGTCAGGCAGACACTCACCAGTTCACCGGGGCTTGCCCTGGTCACCAGCTTTGGGCCAATCGCCACCCTGCCCAATAGTGACACCCTGGTCGTTGATCGCAGTTTGAGTAACGAGGTACCACCTATTGAAGTGTGGCGGGTATTACCTTCCCCAGCCCAGCCTGATCCGCGATTCGCGCTCCGGGCTGCCGAAGAGGTGTACGTCATGAGTGGGTCCAGTGAGGCACTCGCGGACCTCGCCGATACCGAACAACTCAAAGACCGGGTCATTGTTTTTGCTGGCGATGAGCAACCGCTTGTCGATCTGAACACACCGCCCACACTCCGTTTTGGGGTGACCGATTCCTTTCAGCGGTCGGTCGTCAACTTTGGCTTATCCCGCGATAACCGCAGTGAAGTGCTCAGCGCCGACACGCCACTTCCTGTGAATCGTCCGGTCAACGACTATCTTCCGGTTGACCCTGCGGGTCGACAATCGGTCGCCGAATACATCAACGGCACCGTCCAGGCCTCATCCTCTGCGTCCATGGGTAACAACGCCACCGTGTTGCATCGCGAAAACCAAGCTTGGTCAGCGATTGACGGCGATGACCAGACCTGGTGGGCGTCGGCAATCGTTGACTTTTCCAAGGACGAGGCACTGGGACAGTGGTGGCAGGCACAGTGGGCGGAGCCGGTATTTGTCGATGGAGTTGATATTCGGTTGCCGCCGAACGCTGCCGAGGAGGGTCAGTACACGATCACTGTCGGTACGGATGCGGGGGAGGCGGTATCGACGATTCCCGCTGGTGCGGGGTGGACCCGACTGGCAACGGTCGCTGGGTTATCTAAGAGCCTGCGCATCACCCTGGATGGGGTTACCGGCACGGCCGTGCCTGCGCAGTTTGGACTTGCCGGTGTAGATCTACCCGTACCGATTGATCGTTTCGTGCGCACATCAGGAGTAGTAGATGGTGGTCCGATGGTCTTTCGGGCTGAGCAGGGCTCCCGGAGCGGATGTTTATCTGTGCGGGGACTGGTCACATGTGCGCCCGATTTGGCTCGATTTGGCGCGGAGCGTTCAGGTATTCGGCGACTGGTTGATGTCGCTGCCCCCGGTGAATACCGCATTGCCATGACCTTGCGACCGCGCATCGGTGACGGCCTCAATCGACTCCTCGATGGAGCGGATATTGGTGACATCACGGCGCAGGCCTCGAGCACTCTCACCCTCGACCCAGGCGTTGCCGCCCGATCACTCGTTGACGGATCACAGGAAACGGCCTGGATCGCGGGTGCTGATGACCGACAGCCAGAGGTCACCTTGACCTGGGACGAGCCGATCAGGGTGAGTGGTATTCGCCTCGGCCTCAGCCCCCAACTTCCCGCATCTCGTCCGCTTTCAGTGACGGCCATCGTTAATGGCCTGCCCACAACGGTGGTGGCGAATGCAGATGGTGTCGTGCGTTTCCCGGCACAGGAGACAAACTCAATTACATTGGTATTTGTCAACAATCTCGCCCGTCGCACCTTGGACCCCCTGACCGCAAACGTGGAAATCCTTCCGGTTGGTGTCTCCGAGATTGGGCTCATCGGGCGTGATTCACTGGAGCGCGGACCCACCCCCGGCGACGTGATCAGCGTCGACTGCGCCAACGGTCCCACCGTAGAGATTGATGGCGTGGTCAAAGCGCGCAGTGAGGTGTCTGTCACCTACGGGCAGGTGCTTGCCGAAGCCCGGGTGCCAGCCAGTCTCTGCGGTGGGCGAACCGTGCTGCTCGAACGCGGCGAACACGCCATTGTCGTGGACTCCACCGCTGAATTCGTCGTGGACTCTGTCGTCTTGACCCCGGTGACTGACATCGGCATCCCGGCGGCGACGGGTGCGGCTGCGGTGACGTCGTGGGAACCGGCGAGCAGGAGCCTGGTGGTCAATGCGCAGGCGGAGCCCCGAGTGCTGGAGTTGAATGAAAATGCCAACCCGGGCTGGGTCGCGACAATCAATGAAGAGCCACTCACGGCGCTGCGCGTCGATGGATGGCGCCAAGCCTGGTGGATTCCAGCCGGTGTCGGCGGTGTCGTCTCTGTTGAGTTCGCCCCCGACACCACGTTCAGGGCTGGCTTAATCGCTGGTGCCATGGCTGTATTGGCGCTGGTGGCATTGTGCGCTATCCCGATACGGCGACGATGTGCACCCGTGGTCGTGCCCGTGCGTCCGTGGGAAGACTGGCTGCTGGCGGGTGTTGGAGTTGTGGCAGCCGGTCTTCTCGCCGGATTCGCCGGAGTGGTTGTATCAGGGGTAACGATGGCCATCGTGTGGAGCTATCGCCTGCGCCGCAGCCGAATCGGCTTGATCGTTGCAGTGCTGGGCGCCGCTACTGTTCTCGCCAGTATGTGGGCTTGGCCGCAGCGAGCAAGTGCACCGGCGTGGGTTGAGATAACGCTGACACTCCTTACGGTGCTGGGCTTGGCAGCCGCTGCCGCCCCGTGGCGTTGCCGCGCCGATGAGTCCACCGCTGAACCGGACGCTCCAGCACAAACCACGACGCAGTTGCCGCCAGCACGCTGACCAACACGGTCGCGATGAGCACCGGGATGAAGCCGCCGCCAAAAATCGACAGGTTGAACACGTCAACAATGAGTCGAAGCAACACTAGGTGCCACAGGAAGATGCCGTAGGAAATGGTGCCCAGGTACACCACGACCGGGTGCTGCAGGAATCTTGACCAGGTGGAACCTGCATCCCATCGGCCGAAGAAGCCGGGCAGGAGAAAGAAAATGGCGATGATGGCGAAAGCGGCGTGCTTGACCGCGATCTGCGTGCCCGTTCCATCGACCAGATCGATAGGGCCACCCAGTGGGGTCGCGGCGATCACGTAAATGGCGGCCGCAGCTCCTAGGCAGATGGGAGTTTCCCGCGCCAGATCAACGACTCGGTTCATCCACCGTGGGGGATCGGGACGTTCCAATCGCGTCGAAACCACGGCCGCTGTCATGCCAACGGCGAACCAATCCAGATGGCTGATGATCCAAAGCCCGCTCAGCCCTGTGCCGCCGTCGAACAGGGTGCTGCGCCCGATGATGAAAACCCAGGTGAGGGTTGCCAGACCCGCAATAACCCAGAGTTGGGATTTGCTACTTCGGCTGGGATCACCGCGATGTCGACGCCCCGCCAGCCAGGCAAGCAGCGGCAGCAGGACATAAAAGGAGACCTCGGTAGCCAAACTCCAGGTCTGAGTGAGGCCCTCGAGAGTAAATCCGGGAATGTAAATGTGCAGCAGGCCCAGGTGCACGACCCAAAAGTCCCAGGGCACCGGCTGGATCTCTGGCAGTACCAGGATCGTGAACACAACCATGGCCCAGTACGCGGGCAGAATTCGGCCGGATCGACGCAGCGCATACGTACCCAGCCGAGGTGGGGATGAGGCAGCCATGGCACTACGCGCCCAGGGGCGGTAGAGCAAGAAGCCCGACAGAACGAAAAACAGGGTCACGCCAAAATCCATGCGTCCTAGCAGCGGACCTACGACGGGGGAGAAGCTTTCACCGGTCGTGAATGCGACGTGCGTGGTGAGCACAAGGAGGGCGGCGATGGCCCGATAGCCATCGAGGAGCGGAAACACTTACCCATGATGTCGCGAAGAAGCCTCACATGGCGGTGTTTTCCGCTACGGTTCCCACACGATGCCAGCATTTGACTGGTAGCAATCACTTGGGAGGCGTGATGAAGCGCGGTTTTGGCATTGTCTTGGTGGGAGTCGGCGTTTTTGCCCTCGTCCTCGCCGGACTACTTCGATTCACCGTGGTTCCAGCGGTGGCACAAGCCCCACTGTCACCGGGTGAGGACACCGGCGGCGTCACTCAGACTGATCAAAGTGGCATCGCGGCCAAGCTCTTTGATCCAGCTACCCAGACCGAGCGCACCGATGTGCCGCTCACGGCCACGCGCTTCACCCGCGGCGACGTTCCGGCGAGCCAGACCACGGAGGCATTGAACGCAAACCTGGCCATCTATGACTCCTTCCTTCGCGTGGAGGACAATGCCGGGGTCGTCGTGTCTGCAACCACCCTCCGCGTTGCCTTTGATCGAGTCTCCTCTGAACTGAGCAACTGCTGCGGCGCTAACTACGACGGGCTCGAAGTGGACTTCACCGGGGTCAATCCGTTGAAGTTCCCCGTGTTCACCAAGGCGCAGGACTACAACTTCTTCGATACCGTGCTACAAGAGGCTCTCCCGATCACCTATATCGGTACCGAAGAGGTTGAGGGCTTGAGCGTGTATCGCTTCGAGCAGCAGTTTGAGGCCAAACAGATCGGATTCCTGGCCGTACCGGGTCCGCTCGTGGGTTCCCCGGCCGCGACCTATCAGGCGGCACGCTGGTACGCAAACTCTCGTGTCTTGTACGTGGAACCGACCACCGGATCGATCGTGAAGGGGGAGGAGCGTCAGGTACAGACCCTCCGCGGCCCGGACAACACAGACCAGGTCACCGTTATTGACGCGGTACTCGGGACGACCGCCTCGGAAGTCACCGAGTCGGTAGACCTCGCGAAATCTCAGTCCTCCCTCATCAATCTCCTCAACACCACGGTCCCGATCGCGGCCCTCATTCTCGGCCTGATCCTGCTCGCGGTCGGCATCGCCCTGTTGGCGACGTCGCGAAATGCAAGCCCGCGTCGAGTCACCACCGAGTGAGTTCTTTCTCCGGCGAGGCCCGCGTTGATGAAGATCATGCGGGCCTCGTATCCTGTCCAGACGCAGAAGTTATGCACTGATTACAGACATAGCTAATCGGTAGGCCCCTTAACGCATGCTTCTGCCCCCCACGAGCGCCATCCATCAACCGGAGTATGAGACTTGACCTCCACGACATCCACCCCGACCGCTTCCACCTCACCGCAGGTTGCCATTAATGACATTGGCACCGCTGAAGACTTCATGGCCGCCATTGACGCCACGATCAAGTACTTCGATGATGGCGACATTGTCGAAGGTGTGATCGTCAAGGTCGACCGCGACGAGGTACTGCTCGATATCGGCTACAAGACCGAAGGTGTCATCCCCTCCCGCGAGCTGTCCATCAAACATGATGTTGACCCCAATGAGGTTGTCTCCGTTGGCGACAGCGTCGAGGCATTGGTTTTGCAGAAGGAAGATAAAGAAGGTCGCCTGATCCTGTCCAAGAAGCGCGCCCAATACGAGCGAGCCTGGGGCACCATCGAAAAGGTCAAGGAAGAAGACGGTGTCGTGGAAGGCGCTGTCATTGAGGTTGTCAAGGGTGGCCTCATCATTGATATTGGTTTGCGCGGCTTCCTGCCGGCTTCCCTGGTTGAGATGCGTCGCGTTCGCGACCTACAGCCTTACGTGGGCAAGACCCTCGAAGCCAAAATCATCGAGTTGGACAAGAACCGCAATAACGTGGTCCTGTCGCGACGGGCGTGGTTGGAGCAGACGCAAAGCGAGGTGCG
The DNA here is from genome assembly GCA_018609125.1 of Candidatus Nanopelagicales bacterium. Taxonomy (GTDB): domain Bacteria; phylum Actinomycetota; class Actinomycetes; order S36-B12; family S36-B12; genus M55B157. The sequence goes on from JABAYF010000028.1 coordinate 101,973, forward strand.
CCAGACATTCCTCACCCAGTTGGGCAAGGGTCAAATTCGCAGCGGTGTCGTTTCCAGCATCGTGAACTTCGGTGCTTTCGTTGACCTTGGCGGCGTCGACGGTCTCGTTCACGTCTCCGAGTTGAGTTGGAAGCACATTGATCACCCCTCCGAGGTGGTCGAGGTCGGCCAAGAGGTCACCGTCGAGGTCTTGGACGTCGACATGGATCGCGAGCGCGTGTCACTGTCGCTGAAGGCGACCCAGGAGGATCCCTGGCAGCACTTCGCTCGCACCCATCAAATCGGTCAGGTCACACCGGGCAATGTCACCAAGTTGGTTCCCTTCGGCGCTTTCGTGCGAGTCGAAGAGGGGATCGAAGGTTTGGTGCACATCTCTGAACTCGCTGAACGTCATGTGGAGATCCCCGAGCAGATCGTGCAGGTCGGTGACGAGATCTTCGTGAAGGTCATCGATATTGATCTCGAGCGCCGCCGGATTTCACTGAGCTTGAAGCAGGCCAATGAAACGACGTCCGGAGAGGCGGCGGTCGAAGAGTTTGATCCTTATCTTTACGGTATGGCCCCGGCCTTTGATGAGTCAGGCAATTACATCGGGCCCGAGGGCTTTGACCCGGAGACCGGTGAGTGGAAGGCAGAGTTTGAGTCACAGCGCACCGCCTGGGAGCAGGAATACGCTGATGCGCACGCGCGCTGGGAAGCGCACCGCAAGCAGGTTGACCAAGCCCGCACCGCCGACCAGGCTGCTGCAGCAGAGGCTGGTGAATCCTCGGCGAACTACTCATCCGAGGAGCCGGCAGAAGATTCGGGCACGCTGGCCACTGACGAGGCGTTGCAGGCACTGCGCGACAAACTGACGGGCGATTCCTGAAAAACGCATTAGTTTCAGCAGTGACCGGGCGCTTGGGTTAACTTGTGCGTCCGGTCACCGATCTTCAGCGAAGTGTTGCCCCCTTCGTCGTCCAGACCGAGTTCGAACCCTCCGGTGACCAACCTTCGGCAATTGCTGAACTGACCCGGCGTATCGAGGCGGGGGACACCGATGTGGTCCTGCTCGGTGCCACGGGTACCGGCAAGAGCGCAACCACGGCGTGGCTGATCGAACAACTCCAGCGACCCACCTTGGTGATGGCTCCAAACAAAACTCTTGCCGCTCAACTTGCCCAGGAGTTCAGGGAGTTGCTGCCCAATAATGCGGTGGAGTATTTCGTTTCCTACTACGACTACTACCAGCCTGAGGCGTATGTGCCGCAGACAGACACCTACATTGAAAAGGACTCCTCAGTTAATGAGGAGGTCGAGCGGCTAAGACATTCTGCGACCAATTCGCTGCTCACCCGGCGCGATGTGGTGGTGGTTGCAACAGTTTCGGCTATCTACGGCCTAGGCACTCCCCAGGAATACGTAGATCGAATGCTGTCGTTGCGGGTGGGCGAAGAGCACGATCGCGATGGACTCCTGCGGCGACTGGTTGATATTCAGTACACCCGTAATGACGTGGCATTCGAACGCGGAACGTTTCGCGTTCGTGGCGACACCATCGAGGTCTTTCCCGTGTATGAATTGCATCCGGTCCGCATCGAGATGTTTGGTGATGAGATCGAACGCTTGATGACCCTGCATCCGGTGACGGGCGAGGTGATTACTGACGACAAGGAGATGTATATCTTCCCGGCATCCCACTATGTTGCGGGACCAGAACGTATGGAACGTGCAATCGCCGGCATCGAAGCTGAATTGGCTGAACGCCTAGGCGAACTAGACCGGCAAGGAAAACTGCTTGAGTCCCAACGCCTTCGCATGCGCACCACCTACGACGTCGAGATGCTGCAGCAGATGGGAATGTGTTCGGGGGTCGAGAACTATTCACTCCACATTGACGGTCGAGAGCGAGGCTCAGCGCCCAACTGCCTGATTGATTACTTCCCAGAAGACTTCCTGCTGGTCATCGACGAATCCCATGTCAGCGTGCCTCAGATTGGTGGGATGTACGAGGGAGATATGAGCCGCAAACGCACCCTGGTTGACCACGGGTTCCGGTTGCCCAGCGCTATGGATAATCGGCCGCTGAGGTGGGAGGAGTTTCGGGAACGTATCGGACAAACCGTCTACCTATCCGCCACGCCCGGTCCCTTCGAAATGACCGCCGCCGGTGGTGAATTCGTGGAACAGGTGATTCGCCCCACCGGCCTGCTTGACCCGGAAGTGGTCGTCCGGCCAACGGAAGGACAGATCGACGATATTTTGCACGAAATCACCCTGCGCACCGAACGCAACGAGCGTGTGTTGATCACGACCTTGACTAAGCGAATGTCAGAAGATCTGACCGACTATTTGCTGGAACGAGGTGTCCGTGTGAGGTATCTGCATTCTGAGGTGGACACCCTGCGACGCATTGAACTTTTACGCGAACTGCGGTTGGGCGAGTTCGACGTTCTGGTCGGCATCAACCTGCTCCGAGAGGGTCTAGATCTGCCCGAAGTTTCACTCGTATGCATCCTTGACGCCGATAAAGAGGGTTTCTTGCGTTCGGAAACGTCGCTTGTGCAAACGATCGGTCGCGCGGCGCGAAACGTCAGTGGTCAGGTGATCATGTATGCAGACAAGATCACCGCATCCATGCAACGTGCCCTCGACGAAACAGATCGTCGGCGGGTCAAGCAAGCCGCATACAACACAGAACACGGAATCGACCCGACCCCGCTGCGTAAAAAGATCTCTGACATCACCGACTCACTTGCCCGAGAAGACGCCGATACGCAGGCCCTGCTGTCAGAGGTGCACAGAGCCGGTAAAGCTTCTCGCAAACTCCGAGGGGGCATCGCGGCGACTGAACTAGCTCAATTGATCGCGGAATTGACCGAATCGATGCACTCCGCGGCTGGACAATTGCAATTTGAGGTTGCCGCTCGTTATCGGGATGAAATCTCAGATCTCAAGCGCGAACTGCGAGCCATCACCGAAAACGCAAGCAGTTGACCAGTAGGTGATGACACCCGGGTAAGGGCGAACGGTGCGTCACGGCGCCTGGGCCAGGATGCATGGTTACCAGCCGCGCTCGCGCCATTCAGCCAGGTGCGGCCGCTGCTCGCCCAGAGTCGTGTCATGACCGTGTCCGGGATAAATCGCGGTGTCGTCACCGAAGAGGTCGAAGATGTGACGCTCAACGCCACTGAGCAACTGATCGAAACGCTCCGGGTCATCCCAGGTCTTGCCGACGCCGCCGGGGAAGAGGCAGTCTCCGGTGAAAATATGCGATCGCCCGCCAGGCTCGGTGTAGGCCAAAGCGATGGAACCCTCGGTGTGGCCTTGAAGATGGATGGCGTCGAGAACAATGCGGCCGAATGCCACGGTGTCGCCGTGGTCAAGGACACCTTCCGTAGCGACCGGGATGTCCTCAGCATCATGTCGCCCGGCATAGGTGACGGCCCCCGTTTGGGCAATGACTTCGGCGAGCCCCTGCCAGTGATCGGCGTGGCCGTGTGTGGTGACCACCTTGGTGAGCGGTGCACTAGCGGGTTCCATTGCGGCAGTCAAAGCGAGGAGCCGGTCAGGTTCAGCAGCGGCATCAATCAGGAGTTTCGCTCCCGTTTCTGTGCACGTGAGCAGGTAGGCATTGTTGTTGTAGGGCCCGACCGCGATCTTGGCGATGCGCAGTTTGTCCGTCTCACGCACCTGTGCGGGTGAGCCGACGGCAGGATCGCCGCCATAGGGAGCTGATGTGAAGATTTCTACGTTTTCGTGACCCGACATAGCCCCACCATAGGACGGCACCGATAGCGACTACTGTGGCGGCTGTGTCTGATCGCTTAATCGTGCGGGGTGCGCGGGAACACAACCTGAAGAACGTCTCGCTCGACCTACCCCGCGATGCGCTCATCGTCTTCACCGGGCTGTCTGGTTCGGGGAAGTCATCGTTGGCATTTGACACAATTTTCGCCGAAGGACAACGCAGGTACGTTGAAAGCCTCTCCGCCTATGCCCGACAGTTCCTCGGTCAGCTGGATAAACCCGACGTTGATTTCATCGAAGGCTTGTCCCCAGCAGTGTCCATCGATCAAAAATCCACGTCGCGGAATCCTCGATCAACGGTGGGCACTATCACTGAGGTGTACGACTACTTGCGGTTGCTCTACGCCCGGATTGGCAAGCCACACTGCCCGATGTGCGGCGATCCGATTGCCCGGCAAAGTCCGCAACAGATCGTAGATCAGATTCTGGACTGGCCAGAGGGCACTCGCTTTGCCCTGCTCAGTCCGGTGGTGCGTGAACGTAAGGGTGAGTACGTTGACCTGCTGCGATCCTTCCAGGCCCAGGGCTATGCCCGAGTGCGGGTTGATGGTGAGTCCTACACCCTCGATGAGGTGCCTAAACTCAAGAAGTCTGAGAAGCATTCGATTGACGTGGTCATTGATCGGCTCGTGGTGAAGCCTTCGGCGCGCCGCCGCATTACCGACAGTGTTGAAACGGCGCTGGGGCTTTCGGCCGGATTGGTCATTGCTGAGCGAGTCAACCTCACCGATCCGGCGGAGCGGGAGCTCACGTTCAGTGAACACCTTGCCTGTCACAATGATGGGTTGTCTTTCGAAGAGTTAGAGCCTCGCTCCTTTTCGTTCAACTCCCCTTTTGGTGCCTGTCCGGACTGTTCCGGTCTAGGTACGCGGGTTGAGGTGGACGAGGAGTTGATCGTCCCCGATGACACGTTGACGCTGGCAGCAGGAGCCATCGCGCCATGGTCGAGCGGACATAATTCGGACTACTTCCTCAGACTGCTCACCGCACTGGGTGATGAATTAGGTTTCGATACCGAAACACCCTGGTCCATGCTCTCCTCGCGGTTACGCAAGGCGATCCTGCGCGGTCATGAGACGCAAGTGCATGTCCGATACCGCAATCGTTACGGCCGGCAGCGCAGTTACCACACCGCGTTCGAAGGAGTAATTCCTTTCGTTGAACGCCGGCATCGGGAGGCAGATTCTGACGCCGGCCGGGAACGATTCGCCGGCTTCATGCGTGAAGTGCCCTGTCCCTCATGTGGGGGAGCACGCCTGAAGCCGATGAGTCTTGCGGTCACCATTGACGGTAGAAACATCGCTGAAATTGCCAGGCTTCCCATCGGCTCGGCGGCCACGGTATTGGCTGACCTGGTACTGAGTGAGCGAGATGCCCACATTGCCGAACGCGTGTTGAAGGAGGTGAACGAGCGACTCGCCTTTTTGGTGGATGTGGGTCTGGACTATTTATCCCTAGATCGAGCGGCGGGCACTTTGGCCGGCGGTGAAGCTCAACGTATTCGCCTCGCAACCCAGATCGGATCTGGCCTGGTCGGCGTGTTGTACGTGCTTGATGAGCCCAGTATTGGACTCCATCAGCGCGACAATCGCAGACTCATTGACACCCTGCTACGCCTGCGTGACCTGGGCAACACCCTGATTGTGGTGGAACACGACGAAGAGACCATTCAAAATGCTGACTGGATCGTAGATATCGGTCCCGGTGCTGGCGAGCATGGCGGCCATGTCGTGGTGAGTGGGCCCTATGAAAAACTCGTCAGGGCGAAGCAGTCTCTCACCGGTGATTATCTTTCTGGCCGACGGTCAATTGCGGTGCCATCGGTACGTCGTCCGATTGACCCCGCACGGATACTGACCGTTGAAGGGGCGCGGGAAAACAACCTGGACAACGTGACGGTGGACATCCCGTTGGGAATTCTCGTCGCCGTAACAGGAGTGAGCGGCTCAGGAAAGTCCACCCTGGTTAACGACGTGCTGTACAACGTTTTGGCTCGAGACCTCAATGGTGCTCGCCTCGTGCCGGGCAGGCATCGCCGGATCGCCGGTGTCGACCAGGTTGACAAGGTGGTCCATGTAGATCAGAGCCCCATCGGGCGCACGCCGCGCAGTAATCCAGCGACCTACACGGGCATGTTCGACCACATTCGAAAACTATTCGCCCAAACACCAGAGGCGAAGGTGCGTGGATACCAACCGGGGCGCTTCTCTTTCAATGTCAAGGGGGGGCGCTGCGAGTCCTGTTCCGGCGACGGAACACTGCGCATCGAAATGAACTTCCTGCCCGACGTGTATGTCCCATGTGAAGTGTGTCAAGGCGCCCGCTACAACCGCGAAACCCTTGAGGTGCACTACAAATCCAAGACGATCGCCGACGTATTGAATTTGCCCATCGAGCAGGCACTAGATTTCTTCGCCGCCGTACCTCCAATCGCTCGACACCTAAGAACCTTGGTCGATGTGGGACTGGGCTATGTGCGCCTAGGCCAGTCTGCGCCCACCCTCTCCGGCGGTGAGGCACAGCGCGTGAAGTTAGCCGCAGAACTACAGAAGCGATCGACTGGACGAACGGTCTACGTTCTTGATGAACCAACAACCGGGTTGCACTTCGAAGACATCGCCAAGTTGCTGGCGGTACTGCAGGGTCTGGTTGACAAAGGCAACTCCATGATCGTGATCGAGCACAACCTTGATGTCATCAAATCTGCGGACTGGATTATCGACATGGGTCCCGAGGGTGGGTCCGGGGGCGGCCAGGTAGTTGCGGTCGGCCCCCCAGAGGTGATTGCGGCACACCCGACAAGCCACACCGGCCGGTTCCTCGCCCCGCTCTTACCTGAGGCCACGGCTAGTACGACGTCCATCAAACCGAAACGCAAGACGCCGCCGAAGAAGCCGGTTCGAGTTCGCTAACCCGGCATGGAATGGCCTTCTGGGTTAACCTAGGGCCCACGAGTTCAATGCTTATTAACACCCAACTTAACGGAAGCGGTAGGTCATGGAGTCCACAGACAGCAACGGAGACGTCGTTTCTGCGCGCAGCGACCTCAGCCGCAGGTCCGTGCTCGTTGCCGGCACCGCGGTTGGTGCGGCGGGTCTACTGGCTGCCTGCGGTGGTGGTGGCGATAGTGGTGCCACCACCGCAGCACCAGCACCAGCACCAGCACCAACGACAACCACCGGTGGCGGCTCACCCACACCTACGGTCAATCCAGGCCCCGACAATGCGCTTGCCGCGGTGTCTGACATTCCCGTTGGTGGTGGTCAGGTGTTCGATGGTCCCAAGGTTGTCGTCACCCAGCCCACCGAGGGCGAAATTCGTGGGTTCACCGCGGTGTGCCCTCACCAGGGTTGCCTGGTGAACTCGGTTGAGAACAACGAGATTCGCTGCCCCTGTCACGGGTCCTTGTTTTCAGCCGACAATGGCGACGTCATCCGTGGACCGGCAGTGCAAGGTTTGGCCTCGGCGAATGTCAGTGTTTCCGACGGCTTTGTCACCTTGGCCTAGGGTTTCCCCGTCCGCAGTCCCCGCAGATGACGGGGGCCTAGGCTGGCTTAGTGGCTGACCCGTCGACCTACCGGCCCGCTCCGGGCACTATCCCGGAAGCGCCGGGGGTTTATCGTTTCCGAGATGAGCGTGGCGTAGTCATCTACGTCGGGAAGGCCAAATCCCTACGTTCCCGGTTAGCGTCATATTTTGCCGACCTGTCCGGCCTGCATCCGCGCACCCGGAGCATGGTGCAGGCAGCGTCATCGGTGGATTGGGTCACGGTTGGCACCGAGGTCGAAGCGCTGCAACTGGAATACACCTGGATCAAGGAGTTTGATCCTCGGTTCAACGTGCGCTACCGCGATGACAAGTCCTACCCCTATCTTGTGGTGACCGTTGATGAACGTATTCCGCGGGCCTATGTCAGTCGTGACGCGAAAAAGCGAGGCGCGAAGTATTTCGGTCCCTTCGCCCACGCATGGGCGATTCGCGAGACCCTTGACCTCATCCTTCGGGTGTTTCCCATTCGAACCTGTTCAACCGGGGTCTATCGACGGGCTGAACGTATGGGTCGGCCATGTCTGCTGGGGTATATCGACAAATGCAGCGCCCCGTGCGTAGGCCGCGTGACGCCTGAGGAACATCGTGAGATCGTGTCAGAATTCACCACCTTCATGGGCGGCCAGACGCAGGTCATTGAGCGCCGCCTCCAACAGCGTATGCGTGCCGCATCTGCCGAACAAGACTATGAGCAGGCGGCGCGGCTCCGAGATGATCTCGGGGCCCTTGCTCGCGCCACCGAACGCAACGCCGTGGTCCTGCCAGACGGCACCCAGGCCGACATCATCGCCCTGTGCGAGGACGAACTTGAGGCAGCCGTTGAGGTTTTCCACGTCCGACATGGTCGCGTAACCGGGCAGCGCAGCCTGATCGTTGAAAAGGTTGAAGATTTGGACACTGCCGGCCTGCTCACCAGGCTGATTCAGCAGTTGTACACCGATCAGACCGCGGTACCGCCGCGAGTGTTGATCTCGGCAATGCCAGAAGCGGCCTCGGTTGCCTATCTGGGCGAAATTCGACAGGCTCCCGTCGCGGTGTCCGTTCCACAGCGGGGTGCGAAAAAGGCATTGATGGACACCGTTGCGGGCAACGCGCAGCAGGCGCTCCACCTGCACAAACTCAAACGCGCTGGGGACCTTACGACTCGTAGCTTGGCGCTCACCCAGATTCAGCAGATGCTGGATCTGCCGGTAGCTCCGCTGCGGATCGAGTGCGTCGACGTCTCTCACCTCGGCGGCCAGGATGTGGTGGCCTCCCTGGTGGTATTCGAAGATGGTGCTCCACGAACGAAGGACTACCGCTCCTATCGCCTGAGCCCGGAAGGTTCTCGCGATGACACCAGTGCGATTGAAGAGGTGGTTTATCGCCGATTCCGTCGCATGGTGCAGGGTGATCAGGACGAGCAGGATATTCAGGACAGCAGCGCGGCTACACCTGTGCCGCAGCGCTTTGCCTACCCCCCACAACTTTTACTCATTGACGGAGGGGCACCGCAGGTGGCAGCGGCTCAGCGAGCAATTGATCGGCTCGACATGGCCCTGGTCCCCATCGCCGGTCTCGCCAAACGGTTAGAGGAAGTCTGGATTCCTGGGCAAAGCGATCCGGTGATTTTGCCCCGTGCCAGCGAAGGACTCTTCCTGCTTCAACGCATCCGCGATGAAGCGCATCGAACCGCAATTCGTCACCAGCGGCAAACTCGTAAAAAGCGCACCACGACCAGTCGATTGGACGCGGTGCCAGGCCTCGGTCCGCAACGGCAACAGGATCTGCTGAAGGCATTTGGTTCGGTGAAGAAGTTGCAAGGGGCAACGGCTGCTGAATTGCAATCAGTTTCTGGTATTGGCCCTGCGCTCGCTGAACTCATCGTGTCTGAACTGTCAGCACAATCAGCAAGCAGCAGCAGCACACCACTAGAATCACAGAAGATGCCAACCGGTGGCTTCTCGCCGAGCACGGCAAGCCAAGACGACAGGAATGATTCTGCATGACCGGTGATCAAGCGCGTGACCTGCCCATTGACGTTGTGCTGGTCACAGGCATGTCTGGGGCAGGTCGATCTACGGCCGCGCGAGCGCTAGAAGATCTTGGCTGGTTCGTTGTCGACAACCTTCTGCCATCCCTCATTCCGGTCACCATTCACACGGCAGGGGAAAGCGGTCACATCGACCGAATGGCGGTGGTGGTCGATGCCCGTGGCGGTCACTTCTTTGACGACACCGAGCAAGCACTTGCTGATCTTCGCGCCAACCGCGTCGCCGTACGCGTGGTTTTCCTGGAAGCCTCTGATGAGGCGTTAGTTCGGCGCTTCGAAAGCAGTCGGCGGCCACACCCATTGCAGCAGGGTGAACGACTTGTCGATGGCCTCAGGCGTGAACGGATCATGTTGGCTACGCTGCGTGCAGATGCTGATCTGGTAATCGACACGTCAAATCTGAACGTGCATGACCTGCGGCGAAAGGTCGATGCAGCGTTTGGCGGGGACCAGCAGATTCCACTCCGAGCCACCGTGCTTTCCTTCGGCTTCAAGTATGGACTTCCGGTGGATGCCGACATCGTCCTGGACGCGCGCTTCCTGCCGAATCCGCACTGGGTGGAAGCCTTGCGAGAGCGCACCGGTTTAGACCCGGCCGTCAACGACTACGTCATCGAACAACCCGATGCGCCCGGGTTTCTCGACCAGGCCTCTGGGCTCATTGATTTGATGGCTGCGGGTTATCTTCGTGAGGGCAAGCGCTACGTCACGATCGCTATTGGCTGCACCGGCGGCAAGCACCGAAGTGTTGCTATGGCGGAAAACCTCTCGGTGCGCCTCGTTCGAGATGGGGTAGAAACGCTGGTGGTTCATCGAGACCTCGGCCGTGAATAGCGATACTCACCCCGAAACCGTTGTCGCGCTTGGTGGGGGCCACGGACTGTCGGTGACACTTCGTTCGTTACTGCGGCTGACTCCGAATGTCACCGGCATCGCCGGTGTCATTGACGATGGTGGTTCCAGCGGGCGACTGCGCGATAGTTTTGCCATCCTGCCACCGGGTGACCTGCGCATGGCACTCGCGGCAATGATCCCGGAAACCCCGCGGGGCCAGTTGTGGCATCACGTGTTACAGCACCGATTCGAGGGTTCCGATGACCTCTCCGGTCACGCGATCGGAAATCTTCTCCTCGCAGCCCTGTGGAGCGAGACCAACGATGTAGTGGCTGGCCTGGCAGCCCTTACCGAGGCAGCGGGTGCGCAGGGTTGCGTTCTACCCAACGCACTCGAACCGGCGGTCCTGACCGCGCATGTGACCAAGCTGGGAGAGGTTGGCAGTGAATGGGTGACCGGCCAGTCAAAGATATCGGCCACCCAGGGCTTTATCAGCGACATGCAGCTCATTCCTGGTGACCCACAGCCGTGTGCTGCTGCAGTGCAAGCGATTCTAGACGCGGATGCGATTGTGCTAGGACCCGGTAGTTGGTTTACCAGCGTGCTGCCGCATCTATTGGTGCCAAGTATTCGGGCAGCGATCGAGGAGTCAACTGCCCGCCGAATCCTTATCCTCAACCTCGCTGATGAGGCGGGGGAAGCACAGGGGTTCGCCCCCGAGACGTACCTTGACTCGTGGCGGCGCCTACTTGGAGAGGTGGAGCTGCACGATGTGATCGCCGATACGGGTTTCGTGAGCGATCGGTCGACCCTGAACCGGGCAGTTCAACGTCTTGGTGCGCGGTTGCACCTGGCGGATGTCGCGAAGGAGAGTGTTCATGAAGAGATCCTGCTGTCAAAGGCGTTGGGGCGCCTGATCTGCTCGGACCACCGCCGCGACTCAGGGCCGATCCACGGCGTGCAAGGATGACGCCATGGCGTTGACCTCGGAGGTCAAAGACGAGCTCAGTCGACTCGTGGTGACCCGAACATGCTGCCGCAAGGCGGAGGTGTCAGCGCTGTTGCGTTTCGGTGGATCTATTCACATTATTGGTGGCCAGATCGTTATTGAAGCTGAAGTTGATGCAGGCTCTACCGCGCGTCGACTTCGCCGGGATCTCATCGAAATCTTTAATCAGGACAGTGAAATTTCTATGTTGTCCGGATCCGGTGTTCGTAAGGGCAGTAGATATGTGGTCCGCGTCGTTAATGGCGGGGAACACCTGGCACGACAAACCGGTCTCGTTGATGCCGGCGGTCGCCCGATTCGAGGATTGCCACCGGCGGTCGTTAACGGTGGAGTTTGCGATGCGGAGGCGGCCTGGCGTGGTGCCTTCCTGGCCCACGGTTCACTTACCGAGCCCGGGCGATCATGCGCACTGGAAGTTACCGCCCCAGGACAGGAATCCGCACTTGCCCTGGTGGGTGCGGCTCGTCGACTAGGCATTCAAGCGAAGTCGCGCGAGGTTCGCGGGATTGATCGTGTGGTCATCAAGGACGGCGACGCTATCGGCGCCATGCTGACGCGAATGGGTGCTCACGCGAATGTCCTCACCTGGGAGGAACGTCGGATGCGCCGGGAGGTGCGCGCAACCGCGAATCGGCTAGCCAACTTTGACGACGCAAACCTCAGAAGGTCCGCACGTGCCGCTGTCGCGGCAGGGGCACGAGTGAGTCGGGCGCTGGAAATTCTTGGTGACGCTGTGCCTGATCATCTCGCTGAGGCAGGCAAACTACGCCTGGATCACAAACAGGCCAGCCTTGAAGAACTTGGTGCCCTCGCTCAACCCCCAATGACCAAAGATGCGGTGGCCGGCCGTATCCGACGCTTACTTTCCACCGCGGACCGCCGGGCAGAGGAGCTAGGCATCCCCGGTACTGAAGCAGCACTCGCCGACGCGGATTTGGACGAGATCGAGGACTAGTTCGCACTTCGATAGGGTTGGTGCGGCGATAAGATCTTGACGCACGGTCGCGAAAGCGTGATCGGGACTTTCGCACCTACACCTACAGGAGACAGCGCATGACTATCCGAGTTGGCATCAATGGATTCGGTCGCATCGGCCGCAATTTCTATCGCGCGCTCCTCGCCAACGATGCGCACGATATCGAAATCGTTGGAATCAACGATTTAACCGACACCGTCACGCTTGCTCATCTCCTCAAGTACGACAGTGTTCTGGGTCGCATCGGAATACCCGTGACGTCAGGGGATGGCAGCATTACGGTGGGGGAGCGAACCATCACGGTCACGGCTGAAAAGGACCCTGCTGATCTGCCCTGGAAAGCGCTCGGTGCCCAGGTGGTGTTGGAATCAACGGGGTACTTCACCGACGGTGCCAAGGCTAAAGCTCACCTCGATGCTGGTGCCAGCAAAGTAATCATCTCTGCGCCTGCCAAGAATGAAGATGTCACTATCGTCATGGGTGTCAACGAAGGCGACTACAACCCGGCTACGGACAACATCATTTCCAACGCCTCCTGTACGACGAACTGTCTTGCCCCGATGGCAAAGGTTCTCGACGATTCCTTCGGCCTCGAACGCGGAATGATGACCACGATTCATGCCTACACCAACGACCAGCGCATCTTGGATTTTCCGCATGCTGATCTGCGTCGCGCTCGTGCCGCGGCCATCAACATGATCCCCACCACGACCGGGGCGGCGAAAGCGATTGGTTTGGTGCTCCCGCAACTGAAGGGTCGACTGGACGGATACGCCATGCGGGTTCCTACGCCGACCGGATCCGCAACAGACCTGACGGCCCAGTTGCGCACCTCAGCCACCCGTGAAGAGATTAATGACGCGATGCGTTCAGCTGCAGAGACGAACCTTCGGGGGATCATTCACTACACTGAGGATCCCATCGTTTCCACCGATATCGTGACCGATCCCGCATCGGTAATTTTTGATGCCGGGATCACCAACTCCATGGGCACGCTGGTGAAGGTGCTCGGTTGGTACGACAACGAGTGGGGCTACTCCAATCGCCTCGTGGACATCATCGAGTACGTGGGCGACCGTTTGTGACCGCTCTGCTAGACGATGTAGATTTTGCCGGGCGCACAGTACTGGTTCGAGCAGATTTCAATGTGCCATTGGCAACGGTTGAGGGCGTAACTAAGATTATCGATGATGGGCGGATCCGAGCTGCATTGCCCACGTTTTCCTATCTTGTCGCTGCTGGTGCGCGGGTCGTGGTTCTGGCTCATCTGGGACGCCCCAAGGGTTCGGTTGTACCAGCACTTTCGCTGACGCCTGTTGCTGCTCGTTTTGGTGAACTGCTCGGCCAAGCGGTTCCGTTGCTACCTCAGGTGTGTGGCGACGATGTCGCTGACGTCGTGTCCAAGATGTCCGATGGTGACGTGGTCATGCTGGAAAACGTCCGGTTCGATCCCCGTGAAACGAGTAAAGATGCTTCCGAACGCGGTGATTTAGCGGCGTCATGGTCTCGACTAGCCGATGCCTACGTAGGTGACGGTTTCGGGGTCGTGCACCGCGAGCAGGCGTCGGTGACCGATGTTGCTCGACTGCTGCCGAGCGCGGCGGGTCGATTGGTCGCCACGGAGCTGGCTGCTTTTTCGCAGGTTCTCACCGACCCAGCCCGCCCGTACCTGGTGGTTTTGGGTGGGGCGAAGGTGTCAGACAAACTCGCGGTCCTTGACCACCTGATTAACAACGTGGATCGCCTCCTGATCGGTGGGGGTATGGCCTTTACTTTCCTGGCAGCACAGGGTTACGACGTGGGCTGCTCTCTGCTCGAGGAGTCCATGCTTGACCTTGTGCGCGCCATCAGTGGCAGGGCGGCTGAACTCGGTGTCGACATCGTGTTGCCAACCGACGTGGTTGTGGCACGAGGGCTGCACGACACGGTATCGGCCACGGTGGTGCCCGTTAATGCGATACCCAGCGATCACATGGGGTTAGACATCGGACCTGTCACTGCGGCTGCTTTCAGTGCTGAGATTGTGTCAGCGCAAACGGTGGTCTGGAACGGCCCCATGGGCGTGTTCGAGGTACCGGAATTTTCTGCTGGGACTCGGGCTGTCGCCATGGCAATGGCAAGGAGCGCGGCCTTCACCGTGGTTGGTGGCGGAGACTCCGCGGCTGCCATTCGTTCGCTTGGCATCGACGAATCAGCGATGAGCCACATTTCTACCGGCGGTGGTGCGAGTCTGGAACTGCTGGAAGGCAGGGATCTACCCGGTTTACTCGCCCTCGACGAACTGGTTGAACCAACATTGAGTTCCACTCACCCCCCGTTGAAGGAATCATGATGAGCGTTGCACCACGTCGACCATTGATGGCCGGCAACTGGAAGATGAACGTCAACCACCTCGAGGCGATCGCGTTGGTGCAAAAAATCGCTTTCGCGCTCAACGACGCCGACTACGACGCGGTAGACGTGGTGGTGTTGCCACCCTTCACCGACTTACGCTCCGTTCATACCTTGGTGGATGCCGACAACCTTCGACTGGACTTCGGCGCCCAGGATATTTCACCGCATGTCTCCGGTGCCTACACCGGAGACATTAGTGGCGCGATGCTGGCGAAATTGCGTTGCCACTACGTCACGGTGGGGCACAGTGAACGTCGCGATTACCACCACGAGACCAGCGCCATCGTTGCAGCAAAGGCTGCTGCGGCTTGGCGAGTGAATATCCGTCCAATCGTGTGTGTCGGTGAGGGCGAAGATGTTCGCCAGCAAGACCGTCAGGTCGAGTACTGCCTCGATCAGCTAACGCAATCCCTTGACGGGCTTACCGAGGAGCAGATCGGTGACAGTGTGATTGCTTATGAACCCGTCTGGGCGATCGGAACCGGCCGCGTGGCCGAACCGGTCGATGCTCAGCTCATGTGCGCTGCGATTCGTTCACACCTTGGGGAAATCGCGTCTCCTGAAACGGCCGACAAGGTAAGACTGCTCTACGGCGGTTCGGTGAAAATGAGCAATATCGCGGGCATCATGGCTGAGCCCGATGTCGATGGAGCACTCATTGGCGGGGCGAGCATTGATGCAGATGAGTTCGTGGGCATCGTTCGCTATCGCCTCCACCCCGACCCCGCCTAGATGGTGGGGGTGTGCTGTTGGGGCGTCGTGATAACGTCGCGCCTAAGCAGTGAGTAGTAAAGACCACCTACGCCAAACCCGATGCAGGGTTCATGACCGGCCAGATGTTTCGGCCGAGCAAAGGATGTCGCACATGAGTACGGCCCTCGTAATCGGTTTGGCCATCATTTTGGTGGTCACCAGCATTTTGCTCATCGTGCTCATTCTTCTGCACCGCGGCAAGGGCGGTGGGCTATCGGACCTGTTCGGTGGTGGAGTGACCTCATCGGTGGGTGGATCCTCGGTGGCGGAGAAAAACCTGAACCGAATTACCGTAGGAATTGGCCTGGTGTGGGCCGCTTCAATCGTGGCCGTGGGCCTTCTTGTGCGCACCGGCTAAGCACCACCTCGGACACGGCACGAAGCGCCTGTTCAAGTAAGAGACACCGGTAGTGACCCGGGAACACAGAGACGAAGGAGCAGTCAGTGGCAGGTGGAAGCGCGATCCGTGGAAGTCGGGTCGGAGCGGGCCCCATGGGCGAGGCTGAGCGTGGCGACATGGCACCGCGACTGCACATCACGTTCTGGTGTGCCCGCGGTCATGAAACAACCCCGAGTTTCGCTGCTGATGCGCCCATTCCCGAGACCTGGGACTGCCCTCGATGCGGCTGGCCGGCTGGTCAAACCCATGACGCGCCTCCGTCGCCGCCCAAGATTGAGCCCTATAAGACCCACCTGGCCTACGTCAAAGAGCGCCGTTCCGATGCAGATGGTGCGGCCATCTTGGAAGAGGCGCTCAATCGTCTCAATCGCCGTTAGTAGCCGGAACGTTTTCCACTCCCGCAAGAGTGCGGCCATACACCGCGTCGGGGGTAAGTCGGCGCAATTCTTCGGCTAGCAATTCAGCAGAGGACCGTCGGGCAAGCGCGACGGTGGAATCGGGCACTCCGGGTGCGCTGAGCGAGGCAACAGCCCCGTCGATGCGGGAGAGGCTCAGATCGCCCTCGGCAGTGGTCATCACAACGTCGGTAATGCCGGGACCCGCGCTATCGCTCAAGGTGACCTCAACGTTGAGACACAGTTTCAGCCATGAAGCGAGAAGAACACCACTGGGATTGTTCTTACCAACGCCAATTTGGGCCGACTCCACTGGTGAAACGTGGCGATCCAGCATTGCGGCGAGCACGGTGCGCCAAGGTGTGAGGCGGGTCCAGGCCAAATCAGTATCGCCGGGTATGTAATTGCGGGCCCGAATGAGTAATTCTTCGCGCGGGTCATCGGCCATGGCCGTATCGGTGATGCGGCGTTGGGCGTGCAGGCCAATGGGATCCTTGGCCACGCTTTCTGGAGCGTGCGCTGGCCACCAGGCGACGATGGGCGTGTCGGGTAGGAGCAGCGGAATGACGACAGAGTTGGCGTGCGTCGCCCTTGCGCCACGAAGGCGAACGACTGCAACCTCACCGGGGCCATCGTCACCGCCCACCGCAATGTCTGCATCGATCACATCGGCATCGCCACCGGGCCGCGGAACCATCGTGAGGATGCGCATGGGATGTTCACGGGCGCTGTCCACCGCCGACTGTGTCGCATCTGCCTGGTGAGATTCATTGCTCATGATGAGCAGGGTGAGCACCATGCCCGTCGTGGGAGAACCCATGCGGTGACGCTCACTGCTGATCGCACCGGCGATATCTCCGCCACTGATGTCGTGTAGTCGAATCATGGTCGCCGCCAGATGCGGCCGTCGCGCGCAATCATCGCGTATGCCTCACTGGGCCCCCAACCGCCTGATGCGTATCCCGGAGGCTGGCCCTGCTCGGTCCACTGCGCGAGAATCGGATCTAGGATTCGCCAACTTAGATCAACTTCTTGCTCACCGGGAAACAGCGGCGGGTCGCCGAGGAGGACATCAAGGATGAGGCGCTCATAGGCCTCTGGGCTGGCGTCAACAAAGGAATCGCCGTATTGGAAGTCCATGGTTACGTCGCGCACCTCCATGGCCGCACTACCCGGGACTTTGGAGCCGAAACGCAGCGTCATCCCTTCATCGGGTTGAATCCGAAACACCAGCGCATTGTCGGCAGAATCCATGACGAAGTCACGGCCGAAGGGCAGGTGTGGAGCCTTTTTGAAGATCACCGCGACTTCGGTGACCCGCCGACCCAAACGCTTCCCGGTGCGCAGGTAAAAGGGCACGCCCGCCCATCGTCTGTTGTCGATCATGAGGCGAATAGCGGCGAATGTTTCCGTTTGTGAGTCTGCCGGGATTCCCTCTTCCTCCAGATAGCCACATACCGGCACTCCGCCCTGCCATCCCGGGGAGTACTGCCCCCTGGCTGTGTGTGCGCCAATATCGGCGGGGACCTGGACCGATGCTAGTAGTTTCTCTTTCTCCTGCCGTACGTGTTCGGGATCAAAATTCAGCGGCTCTTCCATTGCTGTCAACGCCATCAACTGCAATAGGTGGTTTTGAATGACGTCTCGGGCTGCTCCGATTCCGTCGTAGTAACCCGCCCTTCCACCGATGCCGATGTCTTCGGCCTGGGTGATCTGCACGTTGTCGATATAGTTGCTGTTCCACAACGGCTCGAACATTTCGTTGGCGAAGCGCACCGCGAGAATGTTTTGAACTGTTTCCTTGCCCAGGTAGTGATCGATCCGAAAGATCTCATCGGGGGAAAAGACCTCCGAAAGCACCGAATCAAGTTCTTGAGCGCTGCGTAGATCCTGACCGAACGGTTTTTCAATGACGACCCGTCGCCAACCATGTTCGGGTCGTTGGGCGAGTCCCGATTCCTTAATCTGTTTGATGACAATGGGAAACAGGCCGGGCGGGATCGACAGGTAGAAAGCGTGAT
This sequence comes from Candidatus Nanopelagicales bacterium, assembly GCA_018609125.1. GTDB lineage: Bacteria > Actinomycetota > Actinomycetes > S36-B12 > S36-B12 > M55B157. The sequence goes on from JABAYF010000028.1 coordinate 120,125, forward strand.
TACCCAAAGTTCCGCGGGCACGATCAACCTCGTGCAGGGTGTGCTTGAGTCGATCGAACGCAGACGGGTCGTTGAGGTCACCGGCAACGAAACGGATTCCCTGGGAAAGTTGCTGCCAGACCTCTTCGCGGAACGGAGTGCGTGCGTGCGACCGCACCGCGTCGTGCACCTCCTGGGCGAAGTCTTCATCGGCCCACTCGCGACGAGCGAATCCGACAATGGCGAAGCCCGGAGGTAGTAAGCCACGATTAGCCAGGTCGTATATTGCCGGCATAATCTTTTTACGTGCAAGGTCACCGGTGACGCCGAAGAGAACGACGGCGCTGGGGCCGGCAACGCGTGGTAGGCGCAGGTCCGCGGGATCGCGGAGTGGATTGGCCACCGGCCTATTTTAGGTCGCGTAAACGCTGATCAACGGAGTCCAGCAGGTCCTGCCAGGAATCGGCGAAAGACGCCACACCGGCAGCTTCGAGTTCGGCGCAGACCTGCGCCTGGTCGATGCCGAGTTCGTTGAGCCGGTGCCACACGTCGGCTGACGCCGCCTGGGTATCGGTGACCGTGTCGCCATCGAATTGACCGTGATCTGCCACTGCCATCAGTGTTTTCTCCGGCATTGTGTTCACGCAACCTGGGGCTGCCAGGCCAATGACGTAGCGCGTGTCGTCGTAGGCGGGATTCTTTACGCCGGTGGAGGCCCACAGTGGGCGCTGAGGGTGGGCGCCCTGTTCGCGCAGCAACGACCAGCGCGACTGCGAAAGGGCATCGGTGTACAGACCCCAGGCCAGGCGTGCACTTGCTAGAGCGGCGCTGCCTTGGAGTTGCAGGGCTTCGGCAGTTCCTAGGTCGGTGAGTCGTTGGTCGACTGAGGTGTCTAGCCGGCTCACGAAGAAGGAGGCAACCGAATGAATGCCGGTTGGCTCATGGCCGCGGAGCAGTGCCTTTTCCAACCCTGCTTGCCAGGCCTGAAGAACCGCGGCGTATCGCTCGAGCGAGAAAATCAGGGTCACGTTGACGCTGATGCCGTAGGAGAGAACCTCGGTAATCGCGGGCAGTCCTGCCAAGGTGGCAGGAACTTTAATTAACACGTTAGGCCGGGCCACCTCGTCCCACAACTCCCGTGCCTGCGCGATCGTGGCATGGGTGTCGTGCGCCAGTCGCGGATCGACCTCAATGGATACGTGACCATCAACGCCACCGGAGGAGATGAACAGGTCGTTGAACAGATCACAGGCACTGCGAACATCGTCGGTGGTCATGGCGCGAACAGCGCCCTCGGCGTCTGCACCAGCTGCGGCAAGGGATGTGAGCTGGGCGTCGTAAGCCGCGCTGTGGCCGCTGATGGCCTTGGCAAAAATTGTGGGATTTGTGGTCACTCCGCGAACACATCGGGTGTCGATCAGGCCCTGTAAGGATCCGCTGGTGATTCGGTCTCGGTTGAGGTCGTCTAACCACATGGACACGCCGAGGTCGGTCAGTTGCGTCAACACTTTGGGGATGGACATGGGGCAAACTCCTCGAATCGGTTGGACCAAACGGGCGAAAAAAGTTATTAGCGGCCTACACAATCGCGGGCAGCAGTCACCATCGCGTCGACGGTAATGCCAAACTCTTGGTACAGGATCTCGCTGGCCGCACTGGCGCCGTAATGATCAAGGCCGATGGTGCGACCCTGTGAGCCAACATATCGATGCCAACCCAGGGTGGCACCCGCCTCGATGGATACACGCGCGGTGATGTGCGGGGGAAGAACGTAGTCGCGGTAATCCTGAGTTTGGTTGTCGAACCAGTCCAGGCACGGTGCGGAAACCACCCGGGCATTGATCCCAACCTTGGCCAACTCTTCGCGAGCTGTCACTGCAATGGCCACCTCAGAACCAGTTCCGATCAAGATGACATCGGGGCTGCCTGACTCGACGTCTTCAAGAACGTAGGCCCCCTTCGCCAGTGTGTCGGCATCGGTATTTTCGGTGCCGTGTAACACCGGTAGACCCTGGCGGCTCAAGATGAGTCCGACGGCGCCGCTTTGACGAAGGATGGCCAGCCAAGCGGCTGCAGTTTCTCGAGCGTCGGCGGGGCGGAGAACAGAAAACTGTGGAATCAGCCGTAGGGACCACAGATGCTCAACCGGTTGATGCGTGGGGCCATCTTCGCCGAGGCCAATGGAGTCGTGAGACCACACGTAAGTGGACGGAATGTTCATCAGTGCGGCTAGCCGGACAGAACCACGCATGTAGTCGCTGAAGACGAGAAACGTGCCGCCAAAGGCGCGGGTAAGCCCGCCGATGTTGATGCCGTTGAGGATGGCGCCCATGGCATGTTCGCGAACCCCGAAATGCAAGATCCGGCCGTAGGGCGATGAATCGACGGCACCGGATCCGGCGGGGAGGAAAGACAGACCGCCGGTGATGGTGGTGTCATTGCTGCCGGCCAAATCAGCTGAGCCACCCCACAACTCCGGTAGCAGGGAAGCAAGAGCATTGATTGCTTTCCCCGATGCGGCCCGGGTGGAAATGGAATCACCGGTGTCGAATGTGGGCAGTGCCTGATCGAGACCATCGGGCAATTCACCGCTTGTGAGTCGATCGAGCAGGGCGGCTCGTTCCGGGTGCTTGTTGCGCCACAGGAGGTACCTGGCATCCCAGTCGTTGCGTATCGCGCGATGTGCATCCTGGAATCCGCGTGTGTAATCCAAAACCGAGGCAGGTACCTGAAAATCCTTGTCCGGATCCAGCCCGAGGATCGACTTCGTTGCGGTTACCTCGGCTGCACCCAGTGCCGAACCATGAGCTTTGGCAGTGTTTTGAGCGTGCGGGGCAGGCCAGGCAATGATCGAGTGCATCGCGATGAACGTGGGTCGCTCTGATTCATTGGCGGCTGCATCAAGGGCCGCCATTAATCCTTCGACATCAACGTCGCCGGTAGGTGTGAGACCCACTTCATGAACGACCCAGCCATAGGCTTCGTATCGACCCACGACGTCCTCAGTGAAGGCTACGCGCGTGTCTCCCTCGATGGAAATATGGTTGTCGTCCCAGATCACGGTCAAGTTCGCTAGCCGCTGCGTACCGGCGATGCTGGACGCTTCACCGGAGATTCCTTCCTCCAGATCACCGTCGGAGGCAATCACCCAGACGCGATGGTCGAACGTACTCGTCGCCCATGGTGCCTGCGGGTCGAACAGCCCCCGCTCGAATCGCGCCGCCATGGCCATCCCGACCGCGGTCGATAACCCTTGTCCGAGGGGTCCGGTTGTGGTTTCAACGCCCACTGTGTGTCCGTGTTCAGGATGTCCCGGGGTCTTCGCTCCCCAGGTGCGAAACTGCTCCAGGTCGCTGAGTTCAAGGCCGTAGCCGCTCAGGAACAGTTGGATGTAGAGGGTGAGCGAACTGTGGCCGCAGGACAAAACAAATCTGTCCCGACCAGGCCACTGCGGGTCGGTTGGGTCGTGGCGCAGATACCGGCTGAACAGCAGGTGGGCGGCGGGCGCAAGACTCATCGCGGTACCAGGGTGCCCGTTGCCCACCTTTTGAACCGCATCCATAGCGAGACCGCGGATGACCGCCACGGTGGCGTCATCAGCATCGGTCCAAGCGGTGGCGGCATAGCGAGGAGCTAGAGCGGGAAGGTCGGTGGTCTCTGAGGACAGGGTCACAGTGCGAAGCCTAGCGAGCCTCAGCCCACCGCGGGTGCAGTCGGTAGTGTCGTCGTAGTCTGGATATAGGCAGACGAGCACGCAATGAAGCGCGTTCCGCGAAAAATCCGGTGGCATAGGAGAGGTGGTGGGGCGTGGGTGCCCTAGACCCAGCTGCATCGGCCGCTACCACCCCGGAAACTGGCTGGGTGACCACGGTGCGTGCCTACGTATCGGTTACCAAACCCCGCATCATCGAATTACTCCTCGTCACCACGGTTCCGACGATGATCTTGGCTGCTCAGGGCTGGCCAGATCCCTGGGTCATGATCGCGGTAATCGTTGGCGGTGCGCTTGCTGCAGGCGGGGCCAGCACCTTCAATAACGTCTACGACGCAGACATTGACCGACTCATGGTGCGCACCGCACATCGACCGATGGCCAGTGGCGCCATCTCGCCCCGCGCTGGATGGATTTTCGGGTCGATACTGTCCGTTGCCAGCGTGGTCGTCCTGGCGATGTTCACCAACTGGCTTGCTGCAGCACTGGGTGCGCTGGCCATCGCCGCTTACGCCCTGGGCTACACGGTGCTCCTCAAACGCCGCACGGCGCAAAACATTGTGTGGGGTGGCGCGGCCGGTTGCATGCCGGTCCTCATCGGTTGGGCTGCGGTATCCGGGTCCTTATCGTGGACGCCGGTCATTTTATTCTTTGTTGTTTTTTGGTGGACGCCTCCGCATTACTGGCCACTGTCTTTGCGCTATCGAGACGACTACGAAAGCGCCGGCGTACCGATGCTCCCTGTTCTCGCACTTCCGGCCACCGTCATGCGGCACATCGCTGCATATTCGGCGCTGATGGTGCTGACGTCGTGGGTGCTCATTCCGATTGCACCGATGGGCTGGGTCTATTCTGTGACCGCGATCGTGCTCGGCGTGGCCTTCGGGCTTGAAGTATTCCGACTATGGCGCAGGATAAAACGCGGGGCAGAAGACGTCGCGCCAATGCGGCTGTTCCATGGGTCAATCACATATCTGGCGCTCCTGTTCCTCGCAGTTGCCATCGATCCATTCGTTTAACAACGACTGAAGTCAGCGGGCGCTATCGAGCCGCCACTGGCTGCGGATCATCTACTGAAGCAGGCACGCGCCGGACGCCCAGGAAGAGCCACACGGTTATAGCCCACACCAGGCATGCTCCGAGCAAGTGGAGGGCAACCGGTGGCCACGGCACACCGGTGAAGTACTGCACGTAGCCAATGGCTCCCTGGGCAAGGCTGACCCCGGTGAGAATCCACACCCTTCTTTGCAGTACGCGGGGCGCACGAACGAGGCCCACAGCCACGATCATCCCGATTAGCAGACCCAGGAAAAGCCACACGGAGTCGGCATGCAGCCACGAAATCATTCGGGGGTCAATGGGGAATCGTGAATCGACTCCGGAATCACCAGAGTGAGGGCCGCTTCCGGTGACGATGACCCCCAACACCACCACCACGGCTGAGGATGCCACGAGTGCAGCGCACAGCCATCGAACCGCAGCGGGCATCGCCAGCGTGGGCCGGTAGTGACCGCCGGGGACGAGCTCATGTGACCGCACCACCAGAACAACGCAGCCGGCAATAATGAGCATGGATACGAGGAAGTGCGCGCCCACGGCGTATGGGCTCAGGCCGGTGAGAACTGTGACGCCACCGAGGACAGCTTGAAGGATCGTGCCCACGAGCGGAATTGCCGCCCAGAGAAAGAGTCGGCGCGGATAAATACGTCCGAGACGTCGCTGCCGACGCCACCACCTGATCGTGGCAACGATCGCAGCAATCGCAAGCACGGCGAGAACAAAGGTGAGTAGGCGGTTTCCGAATTCGATCGCCTTTTGGCCGATGCTTTCTTCTTGCGCGGACGTGGGTGTGAGTGATCCATCGACACATTCCGGCCAGGTGGGGCACCCAAGTCCGGATCCGGTGAGGCGCACAAGACCACCGGTAACGACGATGCCGATCTGGGCTACCAGGTTGGCCTGGTAGATCCGTCGGACGACGCGGCCTACCCCGCGTGCGCCGGTAGTGGATAGGGCTGGGTCTGCCAACGCGGTCACGTATCCACACTACGACGGAACCTAAAGTTCACCAATCCGAGGTGAGCAGGTGACTAGTCCCAGCGAAACGTGCGTCGAGCGATCAATGCGGCAAAGAGGCCCCAAGCAAGCAGCACGACCAGCGGAATCCAGGCGCTCGTGTTGAGTGCACCTTCCAACATGCTGGTGCGCAGCCCTTCACCGAGGGCGCCACTGGGCAGGAATCTTGCTATCCAGGCCAAGACATCGGGCAGCGAGGCTGCTGGCAGGGCGGTGCCGCCAGCAACAAGCAAAATGAGAAAGAGTCCGTTGGCGATAGCCAGTGTTGCCTCGGCTCTTAGTAGGCCAGCAACCGTGACCGCACAGGCGGCCAGGCTGATGGCGCCGACCACTAAATAAGCCAAGGATGCCAGCGCCATGCCGTTAGGTCGCCAACCCAGGGTGAGGGAAATCAGGCACAGCACCATCGTCTGGGCGAGGACGATGACCAGGGTGGACAGGGCGCGCGCGAGGACGAGATCCACCCGTGACAGGGGGGTGGTCGCTAACAGCAAAAGGGCACCGGATCGTCGATCGAAGCCGGTCGCGATGGCCAGCGAAGCGAAGGCGCTAGAAAGAACCGCCACGGTAAGCACACCTGGCAGGACGAAGTCGATGCGTTGAAAAGCAGTTGTGTCTTCGATGCCGGCTGTTACGGGAATCCCCGTGGCAAAAACCAGGCCGAAGAGGATGCCAATCGGGATCAAAATGGTCAGCAATAGTTGCTCGCCATTAGCCATGGTGAGTCGAAAGTCATAGGCCGCTTGGCGCAGAATTCGACGTGACGGTGTTGGTCTTGTCGGCTCGGTGACTAAGCGGGTGCTATCGAAATTCCTCATCAACGTGGATCCTTAGAAGCGTCGTTCACCATGTCCCAGTACAGATCTTCAAGGCGGGCCGAGCCGATGCGTAGTGCACGAGGGGTCACACCGTGTTGACTACACCATGCGGTAACAGTGGCCAGGGTCTGTGGTGACACATCGCCGACAATTCGGTACTGGCCGGGACTGCGTTCTTCAACCTGGCTCCCGAAGGTAAGCGCGGCTTCGAGGCTGCCGACATCCAGGTGCAGTGGTGCGTCGAAGTCAACTGACTCGTCCACCGTTGCCAACGCCGCGTCCAGGGAGGAGGAGAGAACGCAGCGACCTTTTTCAATAATGACGATGTCGTCGGCCAGCCGTTCGGCTTCGGCGAGATCGTGGGTGTTCATCACCACGGTCACCCCCTGATCGCGCAGCGTGGTCAAGATTTCCCAGACCAGTCGACGCCCGGGTGGATCCAACCCGGCGGTGGGCTCGTCAACGAGCACCATTTGCGGGTGACCTACCAGCGCACAAGCCAATGCGACTCGCTTTTTCTGGCCACCGGACATGCGCCGGAAAGTGGTGCGTCCCATGGCAGCGATCCCGAGTGTTTCGATCCAGTGCGACGCCGTTTGTGGCGCTTCGCGAAGGGCAGCGATGTGCCGTACGACCGCGCTACCCGTTGCGCCGGTGGACACCCCGCCTTCCTGCAGCATGACCCCTAGCCGGTCGCGCGCACCCGCACTGCCCGGGATGCGGCCCAGCAACTCGGCGCTCCCACTGGTCGGTTGCGCGAGGCCAGCGAGGACGGCAAAGGTTGTCGATTTGCCGGCGCCGTTTGGCCCCAGCACGCAGGTAAGGCGTCCGGTGTTGATCGAGATGTTCAGCCCATCGAGGGCTCGGGTCTGGCGGTAGGTCACCGTGAGGTCTCGGGCCCAGGCAGCCGCGGCTGATCGGGGCGCTCCATCGGCAGATTCAGACACGTCGTTGAGTGTAGGGGGCACCCGCCGGTTGCGTATTTTTGTATTTCCGACACACTAGGGGTGTGGAATTCCCCAGCCCCGGTGCCGAGCGGATCGCGCGTGCGATGCACGACGGTGGTCCGACGACGGCGTCAGCCCTTGCCCAGCGCCTAGGCCTGAGCGGGGCCGTGGTTCGGCGTCACCTTGATTCACTGATCAGCGCAGGTCTTGCTGAATGTTCATTCCGTCCTCCGTACGGACCAACACCAGAACTTCGCCGCGGTCGACCCGCACGGGTTTTCAGCCTCACCGACCAAGGTCAGCATGCTTTCGACGTGGCCTATGACGACCTCGCCGTAAGCGCACTGCGTTTCATGGCCACGACTCAGGGCCCGACGGCCGTGTCTGAGTTCGCCGAGTCCCGGGCAGCGGAGTGGGCCGGCACCCATGCAGATACTTTTGCTGGACTAGGGCAAGACGACATTGATGCCCGAATCGAACTCCTCGCGGAGATCTTGGCTGCGGAAGGCTTCGCGGCGAGCCTGGCCGATCCCTCCGGTGGCTCAGCCACTCCGCCCACCTTGGTCGGAGCTACTCAAATCTGTCAGCATCACTGCCCGGTGGCCCACGTTGCGGCTGAGTTTCCGCAATTGTGCGAGGCCGAAACCCATGCTTTTGAACGACTCCTCGGCACCCACGTGATGCGCATTGCCACCATCGCGCACGGCGACGGGGTGTGCACCACGCTGGTTCCGGGATCAACGCGCCGCAAGCCAGCCCAACTCACGGAACGCACCGCACTAGCTGTATCCGCACAGTCCGAATCCGCACCATCCGGCACGACTCAACGGAGGTCCCACGCATGACCACGACCGCTCACCCCGAACTTGACGGCCTCGGCCGCTACGACTACGGCTGGCGCGACTCTGATTCCGCCGGTGCAAACGCGCGACGCGGCCTGTCCGAGGACGTGGTACGTGACATCAGCGCATTGAAGAATGAGCCTGACTGGATGCTGCAGATGCGACTGAAGGGTCTGCGTCTGTTCGAACGCAAACCGATGCCCGTGTGGGGATCAAACCTGGGGGGCATCAACTTTGACTCCATCAAGTACTTCGTGCGTTCCACGGAGAAGCAGGCAACAAGTTGGGAAGAGTTGCCCGACGACATCAAGAACACCTATGACAAGCTCGGCATCCCCGAGGCGGAGAAGCAGCGTCTTGTGTCTGGTGTTGCGGCCCAGTACGAATCAGAGGTCGTCTATCACCAGATTCGCGAAGACTTAGAAGAGCAGGGTGTGCTCTTTCTCGACACCGACTCGGCTCTGCGCGAACACGAAGACCTGTTCCGCGAATACTTTGGCACGATCATTCCCGTGGGTGACAACAAGTTCGCCGCACTCAACACCGCGGTGTGGTCGGGTGGGTCGTTCATCTACGTACCCAAGGGCGTCAAGGTCGATATTCCCCTGCAAGCCTACTTCCGCATTAACACCGAAAACATGGGCCAGTTTGAGCGCACCCTGATCATCGTTGATGAGGATGCCTATGTGCACTACGTTGAGGGTTGCACGGCACCGGTTTATTCATCTGATTCGCTGCACTCGGCGGTGGTGGAAATCGTAGTCAAACCCAACGCACGATGCCGTTACACGACGATCCAGAACTGGTCCAACAATGTGTACAACCTCGTCACCAAGCGGGCGGTTGCGCAGCGCGGAGCCACCATGGAGTGGATCGATGGAAACCTGGGGTCGAAGGTCACCATGAAGTACCCGGCGGTGTGGATGACCGGTGAACATGCCAAGGGTGAGACTCTTTCGGTGGCATTCGCCGGTGAAGGGCAGCATCAAGACGCAGGCTCCAAGATGGTCCATGCTGCGCCGCACACATCGTCAAACATCGTGTCTAAGTCCGTAGCCCGTGGCGGCGGTCGCACCTCCTATCGTGGTCTTGTTCAGATCCTCGAAGGATCACACGGCTCGAAGAGCACGGTGAAGTGCGACGCCTTGCTGGTGGACGATATTTCGCGCAGCGATACCTACCCTTATGTGGATGTGCGTGAAGATGACGTCTCCATCGGCCACGAGGCGACCGTGAGCAAAGTCAGCGATGATCAGTTGTTTTATCTGATGAGTCGAGGAATGACCGAGGATGAGGCGATGGCCATGATCGTGCGCGGCTTCGTCGAGCCCATCGCCCGAGAGCTGCCCATGGAGTATGCGCTTGAACTTAATCGGCTCATCGAGCTTCAGATGGAAGGGGCCGTTGGCTGATGTCACCGGTGATGGTGCCGGCTACCGATCACGCCCCGGTAGTTCGGTCGTTCGACCCTGAGGATTTTGTCGTCCCACACGGTCGCGAGGAAGAGTGGCGGTTTACGCCGCTCGATCGATTGCACGAATTGCAGTTGTCGCCGGTCGTCACGACGCGCCCGGTAGTGAGTGTGAATGCGGTCGATGCCGTGACAGCTCAGCGCCTTGCTAACGAGGACGGGGCGCAGAGTTTGGTCCCGACTCCCGTCGACCGAATCGGTGCCAGCGCGTGGTTGCTCTCAGACGAGGTCACGGTCATTAGTGTTCCCGCTGAGGAGATCATTAACGAGCTCATTGAAGTCAGTATCCATACCCCGACGGGCACTTCGGTGGGTCACGTGGTTGTCGATGTGGGCGCGTTCGCGCAAGCCAGTGTTCTCGTGCGCTTCACCGGAGATGGTGTTTTTGCCGGAAGTATTTCCCTCAACGTCGGCGATAGCGCCAAGCTCACTGCCGCCACGGTCTACGACACCGACCGGGAATCAGTCTGTGCTGTTCGCCTGCATCTGCGACTCGGTCGTGATGCCTCGGGACGCTCTTCGGTGATCACCCTGGGCGGTGACGTGACAAGAGTGCATGCCACCGTGGAATACACCGGGCCCGGGGGAGATGCTGAGCTGCTCGGCTTGTTCTTTGCCAACGATGGCCAACACCATGAACACCGGGTATTTGTGGACCACTCTCAGCCGCACTGCCGAAGTTCGGTGACCTATAAGGGTGCGCTGGAAGGCCAAGGCACCCGAACGGTTTGGATCGGAGATGTGCTCGTTCGCGCCAATGCGATTGGCATTGACACCTATGAGGTCAATCGCAATCTTGTACTCAGCGATGGTGCACGCGCAGACTCCGTTCCCAATCTGGAGTTGGAAACCGGTGAGATTGTGGGCGCTGGGCACGCAAGCGCGACCGGCCGTTTCGATGACGAGCAAATGTTTTATCTGCAGTCCCGCGGAATCCCGGCTGATCTTGCCCGCGTCCTCGTGGTTCGCGGGTTCTTCGCTGACATTTTGGGACGAACCATGATCCCGGGGCTGTCCGAGTCGCTGATGCGACAGATCGATGATCGGCTCGGCGTGGGCGAATTGTTGGCGAGCGTGTCCGGACTCAGCCATGGCGGTCTCGACGATACTGAGGTGAACGCATGAGTGCCGTTGATGTGTGTGCAGTTGCCGATATCCCGAAGGTGGGTGCACTTCAGGTCGATGTCGGTGGCACGGCGGTGGCAGTCGTACGCAGCGACGGTGAAATCTATGCGATTTTGGATCGTTGCTCACACGCCGACGTGGCCCTTTCTGAAGGTGAAGTCGAGGACGGCGCTATTGAGTGTTGGCTACATGGCTCGGCTTTTGATCTACAAACGGGGGCCGCGCTGTCCCTGCCGGCCACGGAGCCGGTGCCTGTTTACCAGGTCCTCCTTACCGGATCTGGCGACTCTGCGCGCGTGTCCATTGACCTCAATAACACCATCCCCACCCGCTAAGGAGTACTTGTGTCCACCCTGGAAATTCGCGATTTGCATGTGTCTGTTGATACCGACACGGGGCTTCAACCCATCCTGCGCGGTGTAGATCTGACCATCAAGGCCGGTCAGACGCATGCGGTGATGGGTCCCAACGGTTCGGGCAAATCGACCCTGGCTTACGTCATCGCCGGTCACCCGAAATACATCGTGACCTCGGGCAGCATCACCCTCGACGATGTAGATGTGTTGGACATGAGTGTCGATGAGCGCGCACGTGCCGGTCTGTTCCTCGCTATGCAGTATCCGGTAGAAATTCCCGGGGTTTCGGTGTCTAACTTTCTCCGCACCTCTGTAAGTGCCGTGCGTGGCGAAGCGCCAAAGCTTCGTCTGTGGCTGAAGGAGATGAAGGACGCCATGGCGGCCTTGTCTATCGACCCTGTCTTCGCTGAACGAAATGTGAACGAGGGCTTCTCCGGTGGAGAAAAGAAGCGTCACGAAATTTTGCAGTTGGAACTACTCAAGCCCAAGATCGCAGTGCTAGACGAAACAGACTCCGGCCTCGATGTAGATGCGCTGCGCGTGGTGTCTGAAGGGGTCAATAGGTTTCGCGAGGGCGGTCAGACCGGCACGCTTCTGATCACTCACTACACCCGAATCCTGCGCTACATCACGCCAGATTTCGTGCACGTCTTCATTGACGGTCGCATTGCGGAGTCCGGTGGGCCAGAACTTGCAACGCAGTTGGAAGATGAAGGCTACGAGCGGTTCATTGCCGCGGCTGCGAGTTCGGTGTCATGACCCTCATTGCGCCCGACAGTGCCACGGCATGGGACCTAAGCGCTATCCGCGCTGATTTCCCCATTTTGTCGCGCACGGTGCGCAATGACCGGCCCCTGGTGTATCTAGATAATGCTGCAACTTCTCAAAAACCGACGATGGTTCTAGATGCGGAGCGGCGCTACTACGAAACCTCCAACGCTGCAGTCCATCGCGGTGCCCACCAGTTGGCCGAGGAAGCAACGGAACAGTACGAGCAGGCGCGGGCTCGAATCGCCAGTTTCGTCGGTGGTGCACCCGATGAGTTGGTCTTCACCCGCAACGCGACCGAGGCGCTCAATCTTTTGTCCTACGCATTCCTCAATGCCACCGTCAAAAAGGCTGCGGGTGCTGAACTCCCTGCCGGGGCCGATCGTTTCGTTCTTGCGGCCGGTGATGAAATAGTCGTGACCGAGATGGAACACCACGCAAACCTCGTTCCTTGGCAGGAACTGTGCGATAAGACCGGCGCGGTGTTGCGTTGGATCGGCATTACTGACGACGGTCGACTCGATCTGGCTTCGATGGCTGAGGTCATCACAGACCGGACGCGGGTTGTCTCCTTCACCCATCAATCGAACTTGCTCGGTACGATCAATCCGGTCGCTGAGGTGGTTGCAGCAGCGCGTCGGGTCGGGGCTGTTGTGATTTTGGATGCATGCCAGTCAGTTCCGCATATGCCGGTTGATGTGCTTGCGCTCGACATTGACGCACTCACGTGGAGTGGGCATAAGATGTTGGGTCCCACCGGGATCGGGTGTTTGTGGGCAAAGCGAGAACTTCTCGATGCTATGCCACCGTTCATCACCGGCGGCTCTATGATCGAGCAGGTCACCATGGAGCGGTCCACCTTCGCCCCACCCCCGCAGCGTTTCGAAGCAGGTGTCCCGATGGTAGCCCAGGCGGTGGGTTTGGCCGCCGCGTGTGAATACCTTGATGCTCTGGGTATGTCTGCGGTCGCGGCACATGAGCACGACCTGACGTCATATCTTTTGGCTGGGCTGGAGCAGATCGAAGGTGTGACGATTATCGGTCCAACGAACAATATTGATCGCGGTAGTGCGGTTTCTTTTGTCGTTGACGGCGTGCATCCCCACGATGTGGGGCAGTTCCTTGATGACCGTGGAATTGCCGCTCGGGTGGGTCACCACTGTGCGTGGCCCACGTGTCGACGACTTGGTGTGCCAGCCACGACTCGGTTATCGCCCTACCTGTACAACGGTCGCCATGATCTTGATGAGGCCCTTGATGCTGTGCGTGGCGTGCGACCCTACTTTGGGGCCGCGTAGTGGATCTGAATTCGCTCTATCAGCAGATAATCTTGGATCACTACAAGAACCCGGTGGGGAAAGGGCTGCGTGAACCCTTCGATGTTTCTGTCCACCACGTTAATCCCACCTGTGGGGATGAACTTGATGTGCGCGTGCATTTGGTCGAGAACGACGGGGTCACCACGGTCGACGATATTTCCTACGATGGCCAGGGGTGTTCCATCTCCCAGGCGTCAGCGAGTGTGATGTATGAGTTACTTCAAGGGCAAGAACTCACCGAGGCACTGGCAATCGAAGGTGCTTTTCATGAGATGATCTCCTCTCGCGGAACCATAGAACCCGATGAGGAGGTGCTCGGCGACGCTGTTGCCTTCGCTGGTGTGTCCAAGTACCCGGCCCGGGTCAAGTGTGCATTGCTGGCGTGGATGGCATTTAAAGATGCTGTTGTGCAGACGCAGTCAGCCAGTTCTCTTTTTTCTTCACATGACGCACCGAATGGCGAGGAGGCCACGACATGACCGAACAGGCAATGCGCACATCGGAAGATCTGTTTGAGGCAATGAAAGACGTGGTCGACCCTGAGTTGGGAATCAATGTGGTCGATTTGGGGCTTGTCTACGACATTCATGTTCACGATGACAACAAGGCGACGGTCGACATGACGCTTACCTCAGCCGCGTGCCCACTCACCGACGTCATCGAAGATCAGACCCGGGCAGCGCTAGAGAATCTCGTTGACGAGTTCACCATTAACTGGGTGTGGATGCCTCCGTGGGGCCCAGACAAAATCACCGATGATGGTCGAGAAATGCTACGAGCGCTGGGCTTCAACCTTTAAGCTTCCCCTTCGTCCCGGCACAGGCAGAGGGGCTGGCCACGGTTAGTCTCAGGCAGCGCCTAAACTGGAAACACTGTGATTACCGCAACCGGGCTTGAATTGCGCGCGGGTGCGCGACTCCTTCTTGGCGACGCATCCTTGCGTGTGGGACCCGGCGACCGTATTGGTTTGGTGGGTCGCAACGGAGCCGGGAAAACAACCTTGACCAAGGTGTTGGCCGGTGAAGCTGCGCCTGCTGCCGGAACGATCAACCGCGGCGGCAGTATCGGTTACCTTCCCCAGGACCCGCGCTCAGCTGACCCTCAGGTACTGGCCAAGGACCGAATTTTGGATGCGCGAAACCTGTCGAAGGTACTCGCTCGAATTGAGCGGACATCGGTTGCCATGGGGGAGGGCACCGGTGAAGAACAAGATCGCGCGATGCGCCAGTACACCAACGCGATGCATGAGTTTGAATCCGTAGGCGGCTACGCAGTTCAGTCGCAAGCGGCCACGATCGCGGCGAGCCTTTCCCTGCCCCAGCGAGTGCTTGACCAACCGTTGGGAACGTTGTCTGGCGGCCAGCGTCGCCGCGTTGAGTTAGCCCGAATCCTCTTCGGTGGTCATGAGGTGCTGCTGCTCGATGAACCCACCAACCATCTAGACGCCGATTCCATCCAATGGCTGCGGCGGTTTTTGTCAACCTTTCCCGGTGGCTACATCGTGATCAGCCACGACACGGAACTTTTAGAAACCACCGTCAACCAGGTGGTGCATTTAGACGCAAATCGAGCCGTCCTGGATGTGTACTCCATGGGCTGGAATGCCTATTTGCAGCAGCGGGAAACAGATGAACGACGGCGCAAACGTGAACGCTCCAATGCTGAACGTAAAGCTAGTGATCTTCGAAACCAGGCCGACCGCATGCGAGCAAAGGCCTCCAAGGCGAAGGCGGCCCAGTCGATGCTTAAGCGAGCAGATCGACTTGTTGACGACCTAGAGAAATCCCGTGCCGCCGACAAGGTGGCGCGGTTGCGGTTCCCCGAACCAGCGGCCTGTGGCAAGACACCCCTGTGGGGAGATTCGCTCTCTCGCACGTACGGTTCCCTGGAGGTATTCACCGACGTTAACCTCGCGATTGACCGAGGATCTCGGGTGGTCATTTTGGGGTTGAATGGTGCCGGGAAGACGACGCTGCTGCGGATTCTGGCAGGGGTTGACGTCGCCGACACCGGTTCGGTACGCCAAGGACACGGAGCGCGGGTCGGCTACTACGCTCAGGAGCATGAGACCTTAGATCCGCAGCGATCGGTGCTGGCCAACATGATGTCCGCCGCACCAGATCTACCCGATACCGAAGCGCGTCGGGTTTTGGGTTCGTTTCTGTTCAGCGGCGACGATGTCGATAAGCCGGCCGCAGTTCTCTCCGGTGGGGAAAAGACGCGACTAGCTTTAGCCACACTGGTCGTATCGGGGGCTAACGTCTTGCTGCTCGATGAACCGACGAACAACTTAGATCCAGCATCTAGGGAAGAAATTCTGGGTGCCCTGGCCGGCTACAAGGGGGCCGTTGTCCTGGTGACCCATGATGAGGGAGCGGTGATGGCCCTGGATCCAGAGCGGGTCGTGATTTTGCCCGAGGGTGATGAGGATCTGTGGAGCGATGACTACGCGGAATTGATTTCCCTCGCATGACCGGGTATTACACCGGCCTTGCGGATGCGTCGGAAGACAGGCAGGGGACACTAGGTACATGAGTCCGACATCACCAACGATTCCTGGCCTAACCGCGGCAGAACTTGCCGAGGCTGGTCTGCTGATTTCCTGGAGCGAACCGGTGGCTCGCGTCACCCTAGCCGCACCCGAGCGCCGAAATGCTCAGTCTCCGCACACGTGGAGCGTGCTGGCGCGGATAGGCCAATGGGCCCAGGCCATGGGTGATCAGTTGTCCATCGTCGTGCTGGATGCGCAGGGCGTTAGCTTCTCGGCAGGTTTGGACCGACGCATGTTTACCCCGGACGGCATTCCTGGGCAGACGTCGCTGTTAGACGTCGTGCGGGCCGATGACGAGGCGAAGATGCAATTCATTGCCGCAGCGCAATCGGGCTTTCGGTGGTTGCGTGAAGTTGACGCGGTGACGATGGCCGTGGTCGAGGGTCACGCGATCGGAGCTGGTTTTCAGCTCGCTCTGGCCGCAGACGTGATTGTGCCATCCCATGATGCGGTTTTCGCGATGAAGGAAACCTCGTGGGGGCTGGTGCCCGATCTGGGTGGTACTGCACCGATGGTGCGCGGTGCTGGCTATGGACCTGCCCTCATCGCCTGCGCTACCGGGCGAAATATCAGTGCCGCGGAGTTGGCCACTTGGGGCTTGGCGCTACCGCCCACCGATGATGCGCAGGTGAGCGTCGATGAGTTGATCAGTGCGCTCAGCGCTACACCCCCCGGTGCGGTGTCGGATTTGAAAGTACTGCTCCGCGGCCTTGATGATGCCGATCGTGAACAGCAGTGGTTGCGAGAGGCGCAGGTTCAGTCTCGTCGACTGACCACCTGGGCCGCGCAGTTGACGCAGTGACGCGTTCGTCGTCACTGCCCGTGCAGTCAGACGTTCAGTCATGACGATGCCAGGGCCCTGGGCTGCTTATCGGGCGATGACCCAGGATCGAAGCGCGATCAAGCCGGTGTCCCGAGGTGTGGTGCGCCGGGTTATCGGCTATGCCAAGCCGTATACGAAGATCGTCATACCGTTCATGGTCACTCTGATCGCAATTTCACTACTCACTGTCGCCCAGCCGCTGCTCTTTCGCGTCATCGTTGACGACGGCATTAGCGTGGGAAATGCAAGCCTTGTCACGTGGATCGCGGTAGCCATCGCCGGTTTGGCCATTGTTGACGCCCTGATCGGTGTTTTGAGTCGTTGGTATTCGGCACGTATCGGCGAGGGTCTCATTTTTGATCTGCGCACGGAGGTTTTCGGGCACGTCCAACGGCAATCCATCGCCTTCTTTACCCGTGCTCAAACAGGTGCGTTAGTTTCGCGACTGAACAGTGATGTCCTCGGTGCCCAGCAGGCCTTCACCTCGACCCTCGGAGGCGTCGTCGGAAACCTGATCACGACGGTAATCGTACTCGTTACCATGCTCATTTTATCCTGGCAGGTAACGGTTTTGGCCTTGCTTCTGGTGCCCCTCTTCCTGCTTCCCGCCCGGTGGATGGGTCGACGTCTGCAAACCCTCACTCGTCAGCAAATGCAAGACAACGCACGCATGAACGCGCAAATGACGGAACGATTTAACGTGGCTGGCGCACTACTGGTAACCCTGTTTGGGCGCCCGAAGGACGAGGATGCCGAATTCGGGTTTCGTGCTGCACGAGTGCGTGATGCTGGCATCTCTATTGCGATGGCCAACCGGTGGTTTTTTACCGCGCTGGCACTGGTGGCGTCCTTGGCCACCGCAATCGCCTACGGTGTAGGCGGAAATTTGGTCATTTCGGAGTCCATCACGCTTGGCACGCTTTTGGCCCTGGTTGCCCTGCTTGCCCAGTTGTATGGACCTCTCACCGCGTTGAGCAATGTGCGCGTTGATGTGATGACAGCATTGGTCAGTTTCGACCGAGTTTTTGAAGTTCTTGATCTGCCACCCTTGGTGAAGGATCTACCCGATGCGAAAAAGTTGCCCGATGGTCCATTGTCGATCGAGTTTGATGACGTCACTTTTGCCTACCCCACAGCCAAACAGGTGTCACTTGCATCACTGGAATCCATTGCCCGCGATGTGGAAGAGCGTGACGCTGGCGATGTTTTGCACAACGTCAATGCCACCATCGAGGCTGGACAACTGGTAGCGCTCGTTGGCCCCTCCGGTGCTGGAAAGACGACGTTCATCGGACTCGTGGCGCGCTTATACGACACAACCTCCGGTTCTGTGCGCATCGGGGGCATGGATGTTCGTGACGCCACTCTTGAGTCTTTGCACGGTGCCATTGGAATGGTGACTCAGGAAGCCCATATGTTCCACGACACAATTCGTGCCAATCTCTTGTACGCCAAACCCGATGCCACCGAGGAACAAATCTATGCAGCGCTTAGCGGCGCACACATTCGAAATTTAATCGATGCCCTGCCCGAAGGGCTAGACACGGTTGTAGGTGATCGTGGCCACCGGCTTTCTGGCGGTGAGAAGCAGCGCATCGCGTTGGCACGGCTACTCCTTCGTTCTCCACGCATCGTTGTACTCGACGAGGCAACGGCCCACCTTGATTCGGAAAGCGAAGCTGCTGTTCAAGCGGCCCTGGACACGGCACTGGTAGGACGCACGTCGTTGGTGATCGCGCATCGGCTATCTACGGTACGCGCCGCCGATGTTATTTTGGTAGTTGAGCATGGCCGTGTGGTTGAGCGTGGTACCCACGCTGAACTCGTGGCAGCGGGCGGTGCCTACGCATCGCTTTATCGGACACAGTTTGCTTAAGAAACTGGCTGTTTTTCCTGAGCGTTATCGTGTGCTTCACGGCGCAGAAAATAGACCCAACCGATCAGCGCGATGGAAGCAAAGATTAGCCACTGGATGGCATAGGAAACGTTTTGCGTTTCGTCGATTTCAGGCAGTGGCATCCGCAGCAGGTCAGTCTCGCCAACATCTGAGAGCACGACCTCCAGATAGACCGGCAGCACCTCGCTGTTGCCCGTGGCGGCGAGCACTTGTGAACTCAGCACCGATGTATCAATCCAACGAATCTGACCCTCGGGGAGGTCGTTGACTACCTCACGTTGTAGCTCCGAGGGGCGCAGTCGGCCCGTGATGCTGACTTCACCGAGGGGCAGCGTTGGCGGTTCAACGATTTGGGTGGATGCACCGGTCGCCATGATCCACCCTCGATTTGCCCAGATCGGCGGCCCCTGATCGGGTTGGAACAACGTGACCACCCAAAAGCCGTTACGGCCATCAAGGGGGCGCTGTCGGACGAGGAGGGTTGTGTCGGGGACATAGCGACCGATCGTGTCAACCGGCCGATACAGATCTGCCCCACTGGTCAGTGAGGCTGGATCAGCCAGCGCCTGTTCCAGGGGAACAGGGGACCGTTGGGTTTCGGCAACAAGCAGGTTCAACGCCTGACGTTCCTCTTCGGCCCGTTGCCACTGCCAGCTGCTGAGAACCGCGAAACCCGCCACAGCCACCACCACGAGGGCGGTAAAGCCCTGCCAACGTCGGGTGCGTAGCAGCGTCCACATGCCTTCAGCCTAAGCCGATACCTTCTATCGGCGCGGAGCCGGAGGCAGTGCGCGGCGCTCCTGGGCGGTTACGACGTTGATGGGGGTGTTGTCGGGCCGTTCGCGGCCGGCATTGGCAATCACTACGGCTAGGTAGGGCAACACGACAGCACCGGCAAGGAGGATCCAGCGCGGCCAGCCGGGCACAACGATCGCGCCCAAAACGCAGGCTGTCCGAATCGCCATCGAGATGAGGTATTTGCGGGTTCTCGGTGCCTGGTCATCGCGCAACGCGGGGCGGGCCCCGGTGATGCTGTGAACCTGGTCGTTGGCGCTCATGGGCCTCCTTGTCTCAGCACACGTTAGGCCCATTCGGTCACCCTCGCTCACTGAGGCCACCCGGTCGGGCAACCGATCTACTGAGCCTCACTTATGCTGTTCAGATTGAAGTCGTCGACGAGCAGCGCGGGCATGGCGACGCGTGGGGCATAGTCGCCCATCTCACGGGGCAATGTCCGGCTCGTGTGTGAGGAATCAAGGATAGATGCCAGCATCTTCACGGGGGACTGAAGGAAGCGGAAATTGTCGACCGCTCCAATAATTTCACCATCACGAACTTCATAAACTCCGTCTCGTGTCAGCCCGGTGATGAGGAGTTGCCCAGGATCAACGAGCCGGTTGTACCAGAGACAATTGATCAGGTACGCGTGCTCGGTGCGGGCGACCAGATTGCCGAGGGAGCCGTGTCCGGCATCGACGTAAAGGGCGAGCGTGTCGGCCGCGGGAGTGAACGGGAGATCGTGATCGCGACTAAAGCGACGATCGGACATTAGTGAGGTGAGGACGCCATCGCGGAGCCAATCGACGGACTCGATTTGTGCGCCGTTGTCGAAGACGCTGGCCGATGCACTGCTTGTCGACACGAGGTGAAGGTTGCTTGCGGGCACGAGCGGATCCGCCGGATCGCTGGTGAGCCGCAACCCCTGGGGCCCGAACTGCTCGCCAAGGCGTAGTCTGCCGTCACTTCCGCTGAAGACGCTACGGCCCTCCACCGCGTCCACGGCCAACATGGCCCACCACAGGTCCACCATGAGATCGCCGACTGCTGAGGGCGACAGGAGAACTCGGTGGTTGCCCGGCGCAAGATGGCGACGTTTCGCCTGATGTCTGAGACCGGTCATGAGTAATTCGAAACTTTCGGCGATGGGAATGTCCGCTAGATGTGCCGCGCTACCGCCCCACCAGTTCGAACGCGTAGGTGTGCCATGGCGCGCGGTGCATTCAAAGCGCGCGGAGCGTTCGTCACTGCGTCCGCGTCGACCTGAGGTTGTCGCCAGCCAATGTGTCTCACTCAGCTGTTCGGCGTAACCAAACAGGGCTACCTCGTGGGTTCGGGCCCGATCAAACATCAGTCCTAGATCCGTGAGCGTGTTGTCCTCGTGACTCTCCTCGGGCCAGCCGGAGGGTGCGTTCCAAAGGTCAACTGAAGCTCGCGGCGATTCTTGCTCAAGGAGGGTTGAGGCATCGGGCGCGGGCGTCGACTGCAGTGCGAGCGCATGCGCACGACGAGCCGCAGCGGCCAATGCTGGTCTGTTCGGTTTACTAGAAGTTACGTCGTCCACCCAGACGTCTGTCACTGTGGCGCTGGCCACTCCGTGTCCCTCAGGCATCGCAACGATCGTGACCTGCCAGGAGTCCACGTCACCGTTCGTGGTCAGTTGCGTACGCGCGAACCGGGTATCACGGCGATGAGTGAACGAGGCGATCACAACGGCAGGGAAATCAACCAGGTCAAGCATTGTGTCGCACACTTGATCCCCGCGCTGGCGACCGCCCACCTAGTGATCACCCCCGGTGTTGAGGACTCGCACGTTTTCGAACACCGCAGATGGGCAATCATGGGAAACCGGCGCCACCTGACCGGGTTGGCCTTTGCCACAGTTGACCGCACCGGCAAGCAGCGCCGTGCTCGGGCCCCCGAGGGCGGTCAAACTGTTCCAAAATTTCGGCGTGCTGGACTGGTAGGCAACATCGGTCAGTTGTCCCTGGAGTTCACCGTTTTTGATGCGGTAGAAACGCTGCCCGGTGAACTGGAAGTTGTAGCGCTGCATATCGATGGACCAACTTCGGTCACCCACTATGTAGATGCCATCGCAGACGCCAGCGATAAGGTCTCCGGTGGTGCCTCCCGAGGGATCAGGGAGAAGTGAAACGTTTGGCATCCGTGAAATAGCCATGTGTTCCGCGGCATCGGCATAGGAGCAGCCACGAGATCGTGACTCACCGATGAGATGAGCGGTTGTCCTGTCGGTTTGGAACCCGCTGAGGACACCCTCGGTGACCAAGGGCCATCGCTGAGCGGTCACACCCTGGTCATCCCAGCCGACTGTGGCTAGGCCATGCTCGGTGGTGCGATCTGCCACGATATTCATCAGGGGGCTGCCGTAGCGCAGTCGATCCATATCTGTTGGTGTAACGAAGGTGGTGCCGGCATAGTTGGCTTCAAACCCCACCGAGCGATCCAGTTCGGTCGCGTGACCAACCGATTCGTGGATGGTCAACCACAGGTTCGTCGGGTCAAGGACCAGCGTGTAGTTACCTGGCTCCACCGATTTGGCAAGGCAACGTTGAGCGAGCCAGTCGGGCAACTGGGCAAATTCCGCTGCCCAGTCCCATCTCCGCGCACTGCCCACGCTGACGCAGTCACCGGTCAGGTACTCCCAGCCTCGGGCCACCGGGGGCGCGCAGGTACGCATGGACTCGAATGATCCGCGGACCGCATCAACAGCAGTGGCTGTCCATTCGGCGTGAATTCGGTATCGCACCTGTTCGGTGCTGGTGCCGGAGGTATCCTCGTAACGCACGTGTTCGCGCACATAGCCCACCTGAGCATCGACGTGATCGATGCCGGGTGCGGTGAGCAGTTGATGGGACCGCGATCGAATGAGATCAATTTGATCGGACATGCTCACGGTAAAGGGATCCACCGTGATCTGACCTTCCCAGGTGCCCACGTGTGTCGGCTCAGCGGCGAGGTTGAACTCATGGGGCACTAACGTTCTACTGCGACGTGCCAGTCGCATCGCCCGCTGCACGAGTGCGCCGGTGTCGACGAAGTCCGTCCCACTGGAAGCAGCGAAGCCCCAGGCACCATCAACTAAAACGGTCAGCCCGACGCCCACATCGTCGGAGTCGGTAAGGGACTGCACTTCCATATCGCGCAACTCCACACCAGCATCGCGAACATGCATGTGGCGAACGTCTGCGTAATCAGCGCCGGCATCTACTGCAGCCTCAAGCAATCGCGCCAAGGAATCCATTCAGGGAGATTCAATCACTACAGTTCAATGACTACTGTTCGTGGTCCGCGGCGTCGGCATGCTCGTTGCGTCGCCTGGCCTTGCGGCCGAGGAAAATCCCGATGGGCAACACCAGGATGGCAAAGTAGCCGCCAACGCCGGGGAAGTACACCGTGCTGATGCCCACGAGCAGGAATGTGATGGTAAAGAGGATGCTGCGGAAAATCCCCGCGCGCCGCTCCGCTGACCGTTCAGGTTCTAGTTCGCGATCAATGAGGGCTGGGCGAGTCACGACATATGCTGAAACTACGCCCACGGCCAGCGACATGACCGCAAGTAGTCCGAAGAAGAACAACCCGGTACCACCGAAACCTTCACCCGAACTGTCCCACTGGTCAGCTGATCCGTACATCGAGGTGGCCCAGGGCAGCAGAACAATCGCACCCAACCAGATGGCATTGAGCCAGAAGACCGGCAGATTGAAGGCACGCATCGAACTGAAGACACGGTTATGGACGAGCCAGTTCTGTGCAACGAGTGCGAAGGCAAGAGCAAAGGAAAAAATCTGGCCGAAGTTGTCGGCCAGAACGTTCCACACCGTCTCACTGCCCTTGGGCCCATCGATATCTAGCAGGGGGAGGACGAGCAACGTGATAGCGATTGCCACGATGGCATCGGTAAAGTTGACGAATCGTTCAAAGCTCCGGCCTGAATACTCGCGCATAGCCGCCATGTCACCAGTCTGGCAGAAGCATGTGAATCAAAGGATAGAAGGTAGAGTTCGCGGACACTGTGAACATTGACCGTGGTCGCCGTCACTGGGAGGAACCCCCATGGAATTGCCAGCGCCACATGGCGTCGCACTCGTCACCGGAGGTAACCGCGGCATTGGTCGTGCGACTGCACAGGCTCTTCTTGCGGGCGGTCACCCGACCGTTGTCGGTTCTCGCTCGGGTTCAGCACCCGATGGTGTGCCTGCCGTCCAGATGGATGTCACATCAACGCAATCTGTGAACGACGCGTTCGATGAGATTGAGCAGAACTACGGCCCGGTGAGTGTGCTTATCGCCAACGCGGGGATCACTCGGGACACGTTGCTGATGCGAATGAGCGATGACGATCTCGATGCGGTGATCCAGGCGAACCTGATCGGTGCGATTCGGTGTATGCGCCGCGCTGCTCGCAATATGGTGAAAGCTCGAAATGGTCGGATTGTGTTGGTGTCCAGTGTGGTCTGGGCACTTGGGTCTGCGGGGCAAACCAATTACGCCGCAGCCAAGGCCGGACTTATCGGCGCGGGTCGGTCCGTTGCACGGGAGTTGGGGGGTCGTGGCATCACGGTCAATATCGTCGCCCCGGGTTTCATCGACACCGATATGACACAGGAACTCTCCGCAGCCGACCGTGCGGCGATTCTCGCCGCGATCCCTACCGGTCGATACGGTGAGGTTTCAGAGGTGGCAGATCTCATCGCATACCTTTGTTCGCCCCAAGCCGCCTATATCAACGGTGCGGTCATCCCGATTGATGGTGGACTAGGGATGGGACACTGACCAGTGCATTACAGAGGAGAACGACCGTGACTTCATCACCACAGATCAACGCCGGGCTCCTGGCCGGCAAAAACATTTTGGTGACCGGTGTGCTCACCGATCAGTCGATTGCCTTCCACATTGCCCGACTTGCCCAGGAGCAGGGTGCCACCGTGGTGTTGACCTCTTTCGGGCGCGCCATGTCGTTGACCCGTCGCACTGCAAGTCGATTGCCAGCGGCGGCAGAGGTTCTTCAGTTAGACGTTACCGACGATGAGCACCTCAACGGACTCGCTGGGTCACTGTCTGGGCATATGACCGATCTCGACGGGGTCGTGCACTCCATCGGGTTTGCGCCGGAGGCCGCACTCGGTGGGCGTTTCTTGCACACGGAGTGGCGTGATGTGGCGACAGCCTTGGAGGTCTCAGCATTCTCACTGAAATCGCTGGCCATGGCCGTGCGTCCGCTACTTCATGAGGGATCATCCATCGTTGGTTTGGATTTCGATGCCTCGGTGGCCTGGCCGACGTATGACTGGATGGGTGTTGCTAAGGCGGCGTTGGAGTCAACGTCTCGCTACCTTGCCCGTGATCTTGGTCCTGACGGTATTCGCGTGAATCTCGTGGCCGCGGGGCCGCTGCGCACCATGGCCGCGAAAAGCATTCCGGGATTTGAGGACTTTGAGAATCTGTGGGTCGATCGGGCGCCGCTGGGTTGGGATCTTAATGATCCGGTGCCCACCGCCCGTGCCTGCATCGCGCTCATGTCGGACTGGTTCCCGGCCACGACCGGTGAGATCATTCACGTAGACGGTGGCATGCATTCCCAGGGCGCCTAGGACGTATCGAACGCGATGTCGGCCACGCTCACCCTGATGCGACACGCAAAGTCTGCGTATCCGCCGAACACACCCGATATTGAACGCCCGCTCAACAAACGCGGCCAGACGGATGCGATCGCGGCGGGGGATTGGCTGGCCACGCACCTTCCGCCCCCCGACGCTGTCGTCATATCTGTGGCCACCCGAACGCAACAGACCTGGGAGTTGGTCCGCGGGAGGTGGCCAGCCTTTTCTGGCACTGTCCTTGTTGATCCACTGGTGTACGAAGCTGAGTGCTCAACCTTGGTTGGGTGTCTGAACCAGCTACCCGAGGGCAGGAGATCTGTGCTCCTCCTTGGCCATAATCCAGGGCTGGAAGAGTTGCTCTGCCGACTCACCGGCGTTCCAGATATTCATGATGACCAAGTGGGGTTGGAAAAGTTCGCGACGAGCGCGATAGCCGTCTTGGATGTGTCCCGACCGTGGCCGCAATTGGCTGATGAAACGCAAGCGACGCTTCGGGTCGTGCACATTGCGCGCGGGTCGGGGCTATCTGCGTGACACGTCAAGGCCTTGATCGCGGTCGGCCTGTTCGATCTCGGCTCGGGTGATGCCGAGGAGAAACAGAATCGAATCCAGATACGGGGCGCTCAGTGATGTATCAGCAGCAGCGCGCACAGCGGGCTTTGCGTTGAAAGCGATGCCAAGTCCGGCAGCCGCCAGCATGTCAAGGTCATTGGCTCCGTCGCCGACAGCCACCGTTTGGCTGAGCGGCACCCCAAAAATTTCGGCGAATTCTAATAGCGCTTCCCGTTTGCCTGCTCGGTCAATCGTGGGCCCATCGATTCGTCCGGTCAAAATGCCATTCTCGATTTGTAAAACGTTGGCTCGCAGCCGGTCTACTCCCAACTCCGCCGCCAGGGGTGCTATCACCTGGACGAACCCACCCGATACCAGACAGACGTGAAACCCCAGGGACTGCAACGTTCGCAGCAGTGTTCGGGCACCCGGAGTGAGCCGGATCTGTGCTCGAACAGCGTCAATCGCAGCTTCGGGTAGGCCGGCGAGCAGAGCTACCCGTTGATGGAGGGATTCGGTGAAGTCGATGTCCCCGCTCATCGCGGCTTCGGTGATCTGCGCTACCTCCGCGCCGCGGCCGGCGTGGTCGGCTAAGAGGTCAATGACTTCATCCTGGATGAGAGTTGAGTCGACATCCATCACGATGAGTCGCTGTCCGCGCCGATGCAGGCCGGCCCGTTGCACGGCAATGTCAACGCCTAATTCGGCGGCTTTCGGAGTGAGTACGCGGCGAAGTTGTTCTTCATCGGCCCCGGAGCCTTCCAAAACGATGGCCGTTACCGGATATTCAGCGATGCGCCGGATGCGGTCGATATTGCCACCATGCGCAGCGATCGTTTCGGCGACGGCGTTGATGGCGGGTGGGCGCAGTGGCGCGCCAAGGAGGGTAATGTCCAGTCGCGGGCCCACCGCTGAAGGGCTTGGTGCCGCGCCCGGTACGGATTCGACCTCGAGCCCTAATGCGGTCGCTACTTGATGAACCGAGGTGCGTGCCTGGCTTACGTCAGTGGAGTCCACGCCGAGCAGCACCGCAAGGATGAGTCGGCCGCGCACGACAAGTTGTTCGATGTCGACAACGGTCACCGGGTGCTGGCTCAGTGCCTGAAAGAGGCTCGCGGTTACCCCGGGCCTATCACGGCCCGACAAAATAACCAGCAGGCTTCCGGGTGCGTCCACGGCTAGTGAGCCTAGATCACTGCGGGTTAAACTCAGCGCACATCGGTGGTGAAGGCAGCTTCAAGGCCGCGACGACCATGGCGTCCGAGGTCTGTCAAGGCCGATGCCCGAGCGGCCGCGGCGGTGGCTGATAGCGCGGGCCCATCAGATGCCAGCGCGAGTTGAGTGGCCCAGATGATGGTCATCGCTCGCATCGCCACGTCGATCCGAGAACGAGGATCACCCGCTGGTTGCACCCAACCGGGCCATCGGGTGTCGTCGAACCGTGCGGCAAGGGCAGCGAGACCATCGCGGGCCGCAGTATCGGTCGGAATGAGTTCCAAATCGTCCAACCGCTCAGCGGCGGCAAGCACGGCCCGCTTCAATGTTCGATCAGCTTCATCAAGGGCCGCGCCGATCGGGTGAGGTGATTCACCATGATTATCAACAGGACCAGCCAGTTCATGACTCCACGCCAGCGCATCGGTATTCGGCTGCGCAATAGCAATGTGCAACGTGGTGGGGTGGGAACGCCGTGCCCAGGTCATCGCAGCACCCACGTCCTGCACGCGTTCTCCCATGGCGGCGGGCAGCCCGTGCGTATCACCGGCGACGGGCAGGACCAGGGCGATTCGTTTGGGAAGGCCAGCCTTCATCTTGGCGATGAAGTGTGGCCAGGTGAGGATTTCGGTGGCTTCTTGCACCCAACTGGTAATCGGGGCCGATGATCGCCGCGGTAGGTCACGGGAAATCTGATCGCTGATCTGTTGAGCCGCATCATCGGGAGAGACTTCATCCAGCACAGCGGCAGCGCACCAGGACGTAACCAGCGCGGTTGCCCAGAGCGAGCGTGGGTCTTCAGCGGTGCAGATGGGCATGGAAGGCCACGCTACCTAGGACGGCTACGCTGTGCTCCTGTGGTCGTCACGCAGGGAGGTGCACGTGGCTGAGGTCGTGCATCTGGCTGATGTCAGCATCCGCCGTGGCGGGGCCTGGTTGCTCAAGGATGTCACCTGGGTGGTGAATGAGGGGCAGCGCTGGGTCATCATCGGCCCGAATGGGGCGGGCAAGTCCACCCTGTTGCGGATTGCTTCGGCGCAAATGCACCCCACCACAGGTATCGCGGTTATTTTGGATGAATTCCTTGGGTTGACCAATGTGTTCGACCTGCGTACCCGGATTGGTTTGGTGGGTGCCGGTTTCGCCGACACGATCCCGGCGGGTGAAAAAATCTCCGATCTTGTGCTGACCGCTTCCTGGGGGGTTGCCGGTCGCGGCAGCGAACGCTACGACGCTGCTGATGTAGCACGCGCGGAGTTCATCATTGACTCGGTAGGGCTGGGTACATTCGCTCACCGCACGTACGCGACCCTGTCTGATGGTGAGCGTAAGCGCGCTCAAATCGCGCGCGCGCTTATGACCGACCCGGAACTTTTACTCCTAGACGAACCTGCGGCCGGCCTTGATCTCGGTGGTCGTGAGCAACTGCTTGCCACGTTGAGCCAGATGGCCGCAGACCCCGACGCGGGTACTTTGGTCATGGTGACCCACCATGTGGAGGAGATCCCACCGGGCACCACACATGCCTTGGTGTTGGCCAACGGCCAGGTGCATAGCCAGGGCCCGATCGAGAGGGTGCTGACCAGTCAGGTGCTCAGCGACGTGTACGGAGTGCCATTGGCGATCACAGTCAACCAGGGTCGGTGGTCAGCGCGAGCGGCGCAAACGCCGGAAACAATCTAGACTCCACAACATGGACCCGTGGGTATGGTGGGCGGTCGCTGCGGCACTGCTCGGGGTCTTAGAGGTTGTCACCGGCGGAACGCTGGTGTTCTTGATGCTGGCGGCGGGTGCGGCGACCGGAGCGGTCGTGGCGGGTGCATCAGGTTCTGTTTTTCTGGCTGTGTTGGCTTTTGCCGGCGTTTCGGCGGCGTCCCTTTTCGGAGTTCGACCCATCGCGCGTCGCCATATGCGCACGCTTGGTTCGACCAGGTCGGGAACCGCGGCTCTGGTAGGAACCGAGGCTGTCGTCCTGGAAACGGTCAGCGGCCACGACGGGCGTATCAAACTCGGCGGTGAAACATGGTCGGCGCGAGCCATGGATGAGCAAGCCTCTTTCCCACCGGGCGCCACGGTGCACGTGTTAGAGATTGCTGGTGCGACCGCGGTGGTCGCCTAGTCTGGTAATCCCAGCCTAAACAGGCTGCCCGAATCACGACGCTAAGGAGAACATCATGGAAGCACTTATCGTTGCCATCGCTGCCGCCCTGGTCGTGATCGTGTTTGTTATGGCGTCGGTCAAGGTTGTTCCGCAGGCACACGCAACTCTGGTCGAGCGCTTTGGCAGGTACCAGCGCACGCTCAACGCCGGCATCGCCATCATCATCCCCTTCGTCGATCGGATAAAACCACGCATCGACCTGCGTGAACAGGTGATCTCTTTCCCACCGCAACCGGTGATCACCGAGGACAACCTCGTTGTGGGGATCGACTCCGTCATTTATTTTCAAGTCACCGATCCAAAGGCCGCGAGCTACGAAATAGCCAATTACCTGATGGCCATTGAACAACTCACCGTCACCACGCTGCGCAATGTAATTGGCTCCATGGATCTGGAGAAAACACTGACCTCGCGCGATGGGATCAACGCAGCACTGCGCGGCGTTCTCGATGACGCCACCGGGCGCTGGGGGATCCGAGTGAATCGAGTGGAGTTGAAAGCAATTGATCCGCCCAACAGCGTCCAGCAGTCGATGGAGAAGCAGATGCGAGCGGAGCGAGATAAGCGCGCCACAATTCTCACTGCCGAGGGTGAAAAGCAGTCTGCCATCCTCACCGCAGAGGGCGACCGTTCGGCGGCGATCCTGCGTGCTGAAGGGTCGGCGCGCGCAGCGGTGCTCACCGCAGAGGGCGAGTCCGAAGCGATTCTGAAAGTTGTAGAGGCGATCAGAAATGCTGATCCAGACTCACGGGTGCTGGCCTACCAATACCTGCAGACTCTACCTAAAATCGCCGCAGGAGACTCCAACAAGATTTGGATGCTGCCCACCGAGCTGACCGGACCGATGGCGCATCTGGCTGAGGCCTTGCGCCCAAGTAGACCGACCAATCCGGGCGTTAATGACTCCTAGTCCGACCCGGCACACCCGGTGGCTCTTCGCCGATCAGCTAGGCCCCCATTTCACGGCTGACTTGGACGAACATGATGTCGTCTTGATTATCGTGGCCACGGGAAGTTTTCGCCGGCGCCGCTATCACCGGGCGAAGGCCCATCTTGTACTAAGTGCGATGTACCACCGGGCTGGCGAACTAGGTGATCGCTGCGTGCTGATCGAAGCTGAAACGTTCACCGAGGGTGTGCAGCGCTACTGCCGAGACTTTGGTGTGACACCAGCATCTATCAGTGTGAGCAACCCGACGTCCTACGGTGGTCGACGCCTTGTCCAGCGACTCGGTGTTGAGGTGTTGGATGCCCGAGGATTCGTTTCCAGCGAACAGGAGTTCGCTCATTGGGCTCAGACGCGGGGACGCAAGCGTCTACTGCAGGAGGACTTCTACCGAAACACGCGGGCACGGACCGGGGTTTTGATGGAGGACGGAAAACCCGTTCTCGGGCAGTGGAACTTCGATGCCGATAATCGCCAGCCCCCGCCTCGTAAACAGCAGACCCTTGGCTTAGCGCAGCCGTGGTGGCCCACCGAGGACTCCATCGATGACGAGGTTCGTCATCGTCTGGACTCGTGGGTATCCAGTGGAGAGGTGGAGTTCGTTGGCGAGGATGGGCCAAGGCTTTTCGCTGCCACCTACGCCGAAACCCAGCAGGTCCTAAATGACTTCATCGTTCATCGGCTGGCTACATTTGGCCCCTTCGAGGATGCCGCGATGACTGATGACTGGGTGATGTCACACTCGCTACTGTCGGCACCGCTCAACCTGGGGCTGATCGATCCGCTGGAGTGCATCGCAGCCGTTGAGGACGCCTATGTGCGCGGCGATGCGCCACTGAACAGCGTCGAGGGTTTCATTCGGCAGATCATGGGGTGGCGCGACTATGTGTGGCACCTGTACTGGCATCTGGGTGAGGACTACGTGTCATCGTCCAATGCACTGCATGCTCGAGAGCCGCTGCCCCAGTGGTGGCGCGATTTAGACTATGACTCGGTGGATGCGGCGTGCATTCGCACGAGTTTGCAGCAGGTGCATGACACGGGCTGGAGCCATCACATCATTCGCCTCATGGTGTTGGGGAACTGGGCATTGCAGCGCGGTTACGATCCGCAAGCCACCACAGAGTGGTTCACCGAAGTTTTCATTGACGCCTACCCGTGGGTGATGGCCGCGAACGTGGTGGGAATGGCCTTGTATGCAGACGGTGGAGTCATGGCAACCAAGCCTTATGCAGCCGGCGGCGCCTACATCAACCGCATGACCAACTTTTGCCGTCCGTGCGTCTATAAACCCACCCAGCGATTGGGTGACGATGCCTGCCCGGTCACGGCGGGTTACTGGTGGTTCATTGACCGAAACGCAGCCGCGTTCGAAGGTAACGTCCGCATGGCACAACCTTTGCGCGGCCGCAACCGACTAGTTGATCTACCGGCGGTCGTAGCGCAAGAGAATGACCGAGGCGCCGTCGCGCCCTAATTCACACATACGTACCTGACCTGCGCGACCGCAGTGAAACCCATGTTGGTCGCTGCGGCAGGATGCGCCGTGTGGACCCCGTCACTGCCATCACTCTCGTGGCTGCCGGATTAGCCGCCGGTGCGGTCAACGCGGTTGTGGGGGCCGGAACACTGATCAGCTTTCCCGTCCTCCTCGCCGCGGGCGCCGGCTCGGTGGTCGCTAATGGAACGAACACACTGGCCATGAGTGTCGGGTCTGCTTCCTCCGCATGGGCCTATCGACGGGAACTGCGTGGCGTCCGCGGGGTGTTAGGCCTCGCAGCGGTAGCCGCAGTGTTGGGAGCGGCTATTGGGGCGGTGTTGGTCCTAGCGCTACCCGAAGCAATCTTCACCGCATTCGTTCCCTGGCTCATCCTGTCGGCGGCACTACTCGTAGCAATCCAACCGATTGTGATTGCCCGATTGCGTAAAACCAACGCGGGAGAACGCGCGTCTCGACCGCGTGCATTGGCCATGGCGATTGGTGGCAGTTCCATTTACGGTGGGTACTTCGGTGCTGGTCAGGGAGTAGTTCTGATGGCTGTCCTGGGCTGGCTCTATGACCGCGATCCTCAGCGGGCGAATGCTGCGAAAAACATGTTCGCCGGGATCGCAAACATCACCGCGGCCGTCGTCTTCATCGGTGCCGGTCGTGTCTGGTGGGGGGCAGCGCTGATGCTGTCGCTTGGTGCCATTGCGGGTGGGACGTTCGGGGCGCGCCTTGCTCGGCGGCTTCCCGCCTCAGCGATGCGTGCGGCGGTGGTTGTGATCGGCGTCATTGCGGCCGTGGCCGTGTGGTTGGGGTGAGGTAAATGGCGACGCTGCACTACTTAGACGCTGCGGATGATCCCCGACTCATCGACTATCGAGATCTGACCGATATGGACCTGCGTCTGCGCACTGAGGTGGCAAACGGAGTGTTCATGGCCGAGGGTTTTTGGGTTCTGGAGCGTGCCCTCGGGGTGGGTATCAGCCCCCGTTCGGTTTTGTGTCTCCCCAAATTCGAATCTCGTGTGATGTCACTGTTAGCGGAAAACGGCGTCGATACTGACGTATTCGTCGGCACCGAGGAGGTCTTGAAAACGATCACCGGCTACCGAGTGCACCGCGGTGCCCTCGCTGCCATGAATCGTCCACCACACGCTGTACTGGACACGGTCGTGGCGAGTGGCGGGGACCTACTCATCCTGGAAAATCTGGTTGATCCCACGAATGTGGGGCTGGCGATCCGTTCGGCTGCCGCCCTTGGATTTACCGGCGTGGTCATCTCTGCACGCTGCGCAGATCCGCTGTATCGGCGAGCGGTAAAAGCATCCATGGGAGCGGTGCTGGGGTTGCCGTGGCACCGCTCACTCGACCTAAGGTCCTCGGTGCAGTCGTTGAGTGACGCCGGAATTGACGTTCTCGCACTTACCCCCGATGTTCATGCACCACAGTTGCACGCGGTCCTGGGTTCCGATGTTCCTCGGGTGGGTCTGTTGGTGGGCACCGAGGGTGTTGGTCTCACGTCCCGATTGCTGGCGGCGGCGCGCACTCAAGCGCGCATAGAGATGGCTCCGGGGGTCGATTCACTCAACGTGGCCGCTGCCGTGGCCGTGGCCGCCTACGCTGTCCAAACTGCCCGACGTACCCGATAGGAGTTCCGTGTCCCCAGCTGCACCAACACCATGCGCCCGAGGCGAAATTTGGCTCGTTCGCCACGGACAAACAGAGTGGAGCCGTACCGGTCGGCACACTGGTCGTACCGACATCGGTCTGACCGTGATCGGTGAGGATGAAGCCAAGGCGTTAGCGGAGCCGCTGGCATCGCATGCGTTTGGGCTGGCGCTGTCGTCGCCGCTGATCCGGGCCCGGCACACAGCGGAACTGGCCGGTATGACTGAGGTATCGTCCGACGTGCGATTGTTGGAGTGGGATTACGGTGGCTGGGAGGGTATGACCACCGACGAGATCCGGGCCCAACGTCATGATGAAAAGTGGACGATCTGGTCGTCACCGGTGCCCCCGGGGACGACTATGGGGGAGCAAGCAACCGAGGTCGCATCGCGCACCGGAGCGTTACTTTCTGAACTTCGGCCGGTTCTATCGTCTGGTAACGATGTCATTTTATTCGCACACGGGCACGTTCTGCGTATTTTGACCGCCACCTGGATAGGGCTGCCGGCCGTTGATGCAAGGCTATGGGCGCTGGACCCGGCCAGGGTCAGCATCCTGGGTCATGAACACGAGCAGCAGGTTGTTCGTCAGTGGAATGGCCGCCCCTAGTCGCCATCGCAGCGACAAACGGACAAAAGTGCCGCTGGGCCGATACATTGGGGTCTATGACAGATGGGGCAACACGCCGTAACCGACGCTTTGCTTTTCTCGGGGTAATCGCAGCAGGCCTAGTTCTGAGTGCCTGCGCCGGCGCTAGCGATGGCCAGGTGCCCAAAGTTGCCGCCACCCCAGAACCGGTCGCGGGTGCCCTCACGCAGGCCACCCCCACGCCTCGCGGAGCGATGAGCGACGAAGGAATCGTCACCGTGGGTCTCACCGACCCCTACACCCCCACCTCGACCGGAGCGGCGACTGATGACTACAGATGCTTCCTGCTCGACCTTGGTCTAGAAGATGACCGCATGGTCACTGGAGTTCGCTTCGTTCCTGGCAATCCGGCGGTGGTGCACCACGCGATCGTGTATCGGGTGCAGCCTTCCCAGGTAGCCGGTGCGCTTACGCGCGACGCTGAGGATGCCGAGCAGGGTTGGTCGTGTTTTGGGGGACCCGATCTGCCCGCCCCGACCGCCGACGATGACGCGCTATCAGCGATTCGCGGCGCGGCTTGGCTCGCGGCATGGGCACCCGGTGGCCGCGAAGCCATGTTCGGTGACGACGTAGGCGTTGCGGTGGCCGCGGGCAGTCATGCGGTGCTTCAGGTCCACTACAACCTGCTCGGTGGTCCCGGCCCTGATCTCACCGAGGTGCAGTTACGCACCGAACCCGATGACGGTTCGCGTCAGGCCCTGCAGACCCTGTTGCTGCCAGCCCCGGTGGAACTTCCCTGCGCTCCTGAAGAGTCAGGTCCCATGTGTGACCGAGAAACATCGGTTGCCGACACCATCGACCGCTTTGGCGGTGAATCCCTTCGTACCCTGTGGGGTCTGCATTTGATCTGCGGCAACGATCTCACCAAGCCACCGGCCGGTGCCACGCAATCATGTGATCACAAGGCGCAATCGGACATGAAGGTGTACTCCAGCGCCGGACACATGCATCTGCTTGGTCGTAGCATTCAAATTGAGATCAACCCCGAGACCGACGATGCTCAGACGCTGTTAGATATTGAGTTATGGGATTTTGATAACCAGTCCGCGACCCTCATGGGTGAACCTCAACTCGTGCAAAAAGGTGACGTCTTGCGCGTGACTTGCACCCACGACGTGTCCCTACGTCAGGTACTGCCCGCCCTCGCCGATATCGAACCGCGATACGTGACCTGGGGTGAGGGTACGACCGATGAGATGTGCCTGGGAATCCTGTCGGTGACGCGCGCCTGATGACCCCGCCGATGGGCCCGGGCGAGACATCGGATGAGTCCACAGTGGACACCGATCGGATACTTACCATTCCGAATCTGCTGAGCATGCTCAGACTGCTGCTCATTCCGGTTTTCATCTGGTTGCTTTTCGGACCCGAGGCAGACCTTTGGGCTGTTGCCGTCCTGGCGGTTTCCGGGATCACCGACTATCTCGATGGAATTGTTGCTCGCCGCACAGGGCAGGTGTCTCGACTCGGACAAGTTTTGGATCCGCTGGTAGATCGCATCACCATCGCGGCAACCCTGGTCGCGCTGGCTCTACGCGATGTTATTCCCTGGTGGTTCGTGGCAGCCCTCGCCGCACGTGAACTGTTGCTGTTGGGGCTGCTGCCGATGCTGCGCCGCCGGGGTTTGGTAGCGCTGCCGGTTCACTACCTTGGCAAGGCCGCCACCTTCGCGTTGTTTTGGGGACTGCCCTTTGTGCTGGCTGGAACAGGAACCGCAACCTGGCAAAACGTGGTTGATGTTGTGGGCTGGGCTTTCCTTTTATGGGGACTGGCGCTTTACTGGTACGCGGCTGCTCTCTATGTGGATCAGGCCCTTCGTGTGCGTCGCCACCTGAGCGCCTTGCCCATGTCATCACCGGTTCAGTAGATTGGCGTCCTAGCGAGGTAGTGGCGCGCTAAACGAGTTGAAGATCCATCACACAGGAGGCAACGTGATTCCCGCTGAATTGCATTACACCCCAGAGCATGAGTGGGTACGCGTTACCGAAACGGGGACGGTCGTGGTGGGTATCACTCATTACGCCCAGGATGCTTTGGGCGACATCGTGTTTGTGGATCTGCCCGCACCCGAAGCCAATGTTGAAGCCGGTGGATCCATGGGCGAGGTCGAGTCGACCAAAAGCGTGAGTGAGTTGTACGCGCCCATCGCCGGGCGAATCATCGCGCGAAATGTTGATCTTGAGGCGAATCCGGAAACGATTAATGCCGACCCCTATGGAGATGGCTGGCTGGTAGAAATCGAACCCGATGGCGGGGTGGACGTTTCCGCGTTGCTCTCGGCATCGGCATACGTTGCGTTGACGGCAGCGGGGTAGCGCCAGTGGACGAACAGGTGAACCCGGGCGAGCAGCGCAGTTGTTTTTCGTGCGGTCAGTCTGCTGACGATGGTGATCGGTTTTGCTCCCAGTGCGGGGCGCCCCTGCCGGTAACGGCGGTTGAGGCACCGGCGGAAACCACCTCGATGGGCACCGCTGGTCCAGCTTCCAGCGGTGCACTGCCTGCGGTGGGTTCTGGTTACGTTACCGGTGTTGACGCCGGCGCCAGCGTCTTGGTGGTAAGTCGGGGGCCCGGCGCAGGATCGTCTTATTTGCTTACCGGCGACATCGTCACGGCGGGGCGTTCACCCGAGGCAGACCTTTTCCTCGACGACATCACCGTGAGTCGGCATCATGTTGAGTTTCGCCGCGCGGGTCAGTCGTGGTCGGTCGCCGATCAAGACTCGCTCAATGGCACCTACGTGAATCGCCAGCGTGTT
The DNA here is from genome assembly GCA_018609125.1 of Candidatus Nanopelagicales bacterium. Taxonomy (GTDB): domain Bacteria; phylum Actinomycetota; class Actinomycetes; order S36-B12; family S36-B12; genus M55B157. The sequence continues at coordinate 156,637 of JABAYF010000028.1, forward strand.
GAGCAACACACCCTGCAGCCAGGTGATGAGGTGCAGATCGGCAAGTACCGGTTTGCCTATCTGGTCGGCGGTGAGTGAGCCGGAAGGCTCGGTATCCGTCGGACGGCCACTGTGGCGTATCGGCGAGGTTGTCGGTGCGCTTGCGGAGGAGTTCCCCGATCTGACCGTGTCGAAGGTGCGTTACCTTCAGTCTCGTGGATTGATTACTCCGGTGCGCACCCCGGGCGGAACTCGTGTGTATTCCCGGGCTCACGTTGACACATTGCGGTTTATTCTGCGTAGCCAGCGCGATGATTTTCTGCCCCTGGCCATTATTGCTGAGCGGATCAACGCCTCCGTCGGACAAGCTCTACCGACAGTGACCGGTCCTATGCTCCTATCGGCACCAGATCGACGGCCACTGTCGAAGGCGGAACTGGCAGAGGGCAGCGGTTTGGGCATCGAAGTGATTAACGAGTGCATCGAGCAGGGGCTGATTCGCGGCTTAGACGCAGGCGCCCTCACGGTGTGTCAGGCGGTGGCGGCGCTGATGGGCTATGGACTGGATCCTCGCCACCTGCGGTCAGTGAGGCTGGCCGTGGACCGAGAGGTGGCCCTCATGGAAGCCGTGGCGGCCACCCCCAAGGGCGGAATGGGTGCGGAGCACGGCCTCGATGAACGAGACGCCATCACCGCAGCAATTCTACGTTTACACGTGGCTCTCCTCGTTCATTCACCACCTGCCTAGGAGTGCGATCGGGGTAGACCGATCAGGGTTAGAGTGAGCCCATGAAGCCGGTAGAGGTGGTGGGTGTGCGCGTTGAGATGCCCTCTAGCCAACCCATAGTTTTGCTCCGCGAAGTCGACGGAGAGCGCTTCCTGCCTATCTGGATCGGGGCGGTCGAAGCAACGGCCATTGCTCAAGCACAGCAAGGGCTTTCTCCTGATAGGCCACTCACCCATGAACTGATGCGCAATATCCTCACCGCCCATAACCGGGAACTCACCGCGGTAAATATCGTGTCCCTAGAAGACGGGGTCTTCTTTGCGGATCTGGTTTTCCTCGATGGCGTCGAGGTCAGTGCCCGCCCCTCCGATGCCATTGCTTTGGCGCTGCGCACTGGTACCCCGGTTTTCGTCGCCGACGATGTCCTGGATGAGGCGGCTATTGAACTTCCCGAGGAAAGCCCGGATGAAAACACCGAGGTGGAAAAGTTTCGTGAATTCCTCGACCAGATCTCTCCCGAAGACTTCGGTTCGGGCCCTGCGGCGGAGCAGTAGCGTCGGACAGCGGCGGGTCGCATTGACCCGATCGCCAGATGTCCATAACCTCAGGTCAGGTACATGCACGGATTTGCACTCGGTCACAGTGAAATACTTGATGAAAGGGCAGGTGTCTTTGGTGGATTCCACCTCCGATCTTCCCTTGGCTGGGCTTCCTGCATCGGGTCTCGACCTCGCCGACGTGCCCAGCACCGTGGATGTGACCTTTGACCAGTCCTCGCTCTTCGACGAAGACTCGTTGCGCCCGGCCGCTGTTCATTTGGGCTATCGCGGTCCGGTGGCCTGTTCGGCTGCGGGCATTACCTATCGCCAACTTGACTACTGGGCGCGCACCGGACTGGTCGAACCAAGTATTCGACCTGCATCTGGCTCCGGCACTCAGCGCCTCTACAGTTTCCGCGATATTTTGGTGCTGCGTATCGTGAAGCGGCTCATCGATACCGGAGTGTCCCTGCCCAATATCCGCATAGCCGTGGAGCATTTAGCTGCTGAAGGCGGCACCGATTTGGCACGCATCACCTTGATGAGTGATGGGGCCACGGTGTATGAGTGCCGGAGTTCGGCAGAGGTAATCGATCTCGTTCGTGGCGGTCAAGGCGTGTTCGGCATTGCTGTGGGGCGCGTGTGGGCAGAGGTGGAAGGCAGCCTGGCCCAGTTACCCGGTGAGCGCAGTATGGACACCGACGACGACGGGGCGACCGATTCTGGACTTCCCGATGAACTCAGCGCCCGACGATTGGCGCGTCGCTCGGCGAGTTGATTCACTCAAAGCCCGCTAGCATGTCGCCTAATAACTGAATGCTCGGCCGTTTGATCCCGCGCGGGAGAGAGTTACTCGACACCCTCGCGTAGCCGCCGAAGGAGCAACCTCCCCGGAAACTCTCAGGCACCTGAACCGCGTGGGAAAGGCAACTCTGGAAAGTGGTGTGCCCGCAGCGGCCCACCCACCGACGGTGCAAGCCCGCTACCTACGGGTGAAGCTCTCAGGTCGTGCCAAGGCACGAGGTCAGAGGGGGAGTGGTGATGGCCAGTCGGCCATCGCGATTCCTTACTGGCCACGGCCAGCCAAATGATGTGGATTTTGCCATGACCTCCAGTCACCAGCCGTCAGCCGCACCGGGCGAATTCGTTTATCGACACATCGGTCCCACTGCGACCCAGGGGAATGCCATGGCTGCGTCCTTGGGTTACGTCGATGTGGATGCGCTCATTAACGCGGTAGTGCCGACAAATATTCGAGTAACGGAAATGCCGGGCCTGCCCGCAGCGATCAGCGAGGCTGCAGTGCTTGGCGAATTGACGGAGATCGCTGCTCTCAACGACGTGAAAACCACCATGATCGGGCAGGGATACTACGACACGGTCACGCCCTCGGTCATCGTGCGCAACGTCATCGAAAACCCCGCTTGGTACACGGCCTACACTCCCTATCAGCCGGAAATTTCCCAGGGCCGTCTAGAGGCGCTTTTGGCGTTCCAGACCATGATCGAAGACCTCACCGGGCTACCTGTCGCGGGGGCCTCCCTGCTGGACGAACCCACGGCTGTGGCCGAGGCGATGTCCCTGCTTCGGCGGACGCACCGAGGTGATGGACAGGTGTTTGTTGTTGATGCCGATATTCATCCGCAAACGTTGGCTGTGCTCACCACTCGCGCTAAGCCTGCCGGCATCCAATTACGTATGCTGGACTTGTCCGCTGCCGTTTCTGAAGCAGATGCGGTAGAGCTGCTGAGCGGTGCCCTCGCCGGGTGTTTTGGTGTGCTGCTGGGATATCCGGGCACCTCTGGTCACCTTCGCAATATCGAACCCCTCATTGCTGCTGCTCAAAACAACAATGTGGGCGTGTGCGTTGCTACCGATCTGTTGGCCCTCACCCTGCTTCGTTCTCCCGGTGCCATGGGTGCCGATGTAGTCGTGGGCTCTGCGCAGCGCTTCGGGGTGCCGATGGGCTTTGGCGGACCCCACGCCGGGTTCATGAGTGTGCGATCTGGCCTGGAGCGAAATATGCCCGGGCGCCTGGTGGGTGTGAGCGTGGATGCCGATGGTTACCCGGCTTATCGTTTGGCGTTGCAAACCCGCGAGCAACATATTCGTCGCGAAAAGGCAACGAGCAATATCTGCACCGCCCAAGTGCTGCTGGCCGTGGTGTCTGCGATGTATGCCGCCTATCATGGAGCTGACGGCCTTAGTGCCATTGCTCGACGGGTGCACGCTCATGCCGGTGCGATCGCAGCGGCAGTCGTCGAAGCCGGTTTCGAAGTGCAGTCCTCAACATTTTTCGACACGCTCCGCATTGGCGTACCGGGTCGAGCGACTGCGGTGGTTTCGGCGGCCCTCGCGCAGGGCATCAACATTCGTCGCATCGACGACAACGTGGTACAGGTCAGCACAGACGAGGTCACCACAACTGATCATGTCAACGATCTGGTGGCGGCGATCATCTCCACTGGCATGCCAGACGCTAGCCAGACAGTGTCGTCTGTGGTGACCGGCCTCCCCGAAAACCTCTGGCGCACCGAGGTTTTCCTGACCCATCCCATCTTTACCGACCATCAGACTGAAACGTCGATGATGCGCTATCTGCGCACCCTGGCAGATAGGGATCTTGCCCTCGACCGCACGATGATCCCGCTGGGCTCATGCACGATGAAGCTGAATGCTGCAACGGAAATGGCCGCTATTACCTGGCCTGGCTTTGCAAAAATCCATCCCTTCGCGCCTGCAGAACAAACGAGAGGTTACCAACGCCTCACCGATGACCTGCAGTCTTGGCTTTGTGCGATCACCGGCTACGATGCCATTTCGTTACAGCCCAATGCCGGCTCGCAGGGGGAGTTTGCTGGACTCTTGGCGATCGCGGCCTATCACCACAGTCGTGGTGAGGGCCACCGTGACCTGTGTTTGATCCCCAGTAGTGCGCACGGAACCAATGCGGCTAGTGCGGTCATGGCGGGTATGCGGGTTCGCGTTGTGCCCTGCGATGAACAGGGCAATGTCGATATGGCTGCCCTCGGCGCCCTCGTGCAGGAATTTGGCAGCGAACTAGCCGCTGTCATGATCACGTACCCGTCCACCCACGGTGTCTTCGAGGCATCGGTCACTGCGCTGTGTGAATTGGTGCACGATGCTGGCGGGCAGGTGTACGTCGATGGTGCCAACCTCAACGCCTTGGTCGGCGTTGCTGCACCGGGGGCATTCGGCGCAGATGTGTCACACCTGAACCTGCACAAGACATTTTGCATCCCCCATGGTGGTGGTGGCCCAGGTATTGGTCCGGTTGGGGTGCGGGCACATCTAGCCCCGTTCCTGCCTGGCCACCCCGTTCGACCCGATGCTGGTCCGGTCGGTATGGGCTTTGCTGATGGAGGCGTGGGTCCGGTGAGCGGGGCGCCGTGGGGGAGTGCAGGAATCCTACCGATTCCGTGGGCCTACCTACGCATGATGGGCGCCCAGGGAGTGACCCTGGCCACCAAGCAGGCCATCGTTTCAGCCAACTACCTTGCCCAGCGTCTCAATCAATATTTTCCGGTTCTCTACACCGGAGAGTCGGGGTTGATCGCCCATGAATGCATCATCGACCTGCGTGGGATCACCAAGGCCACCGGCGTCACCGTGGACGACGTGGCCAAACGTCTCATCGATTACGGCTTCCATGCCCCCACCATGTCCTTCCCGGTGGCTGGAACGCTCATGATTGAGCCCACCGAGAGCGAAGATGTGGCCGAACTCGATCGTTTCATCGCAGCGATGGTGGCCATTGCGGGAGAGATAGATCGCGTGGCATCGGGGGAATGGTCGGCGGAGGACAGTCCGTTGCGCAATGCGCCGCACACCGTTGGCTGCATTGTAGGGGAGTGGGATCGGCCCTATTCGCGTGAATTGGCGGCTTTTCCACTCGCGACGTTGCGGCGCGACAGATACTGGGCTCCCGTACGTCGTATCGATGGGGCTTTTGGTGACCGAAACCTGGTCTGCTCGTGCCCGTCACCTGATGCGTTCGCTGATGCCTGACCGATTCTGAGTTGTGGCCCGGTAGCCTCACCTCGTTATGGATATCACCGAGGGGTTGCTCGCCGGAACCGTGCTGGCGGTGGCGGTCGCGGCTTTCGCGCGCACCCGTGGCTGGGGTATCGCGTTGCCCGTGCTAGCCGTGGGTGTCCTGACCGGCCTGCTGCCCTTTGGTCCTGCTGCTCCTAGCAATGCGGGAGAAATCTTCCTGATCATTTTGGCACCCCTTATTTTCGGTGAGGCGCTGTCCTCTTCCTATCTGGACCTACGGCGCGTCGGGCGCTTGGTGCTCACCCTGGCGATCGGCCTTGTCGTTTTTGTGGCGCTAGCTGTTGGCGCGGTCGCCACGTGGATTGTGCCCCAAATCCCGTGGGCGGTTGCTTTGGCACTTGGCGCCATTTTAGCGCCGACCGATGCCGTGGCGGTAGCGGCAGTTGCCAAGCGGGCTCGTTTGCCGAGGCGAATCGTTACCGTTTTGGAAGGTGAGAGTCTGGTTAATGATGGCTCCGGACTCACCCTGCTGCGTGTTGCACTCGTCAGTGCCGCGGCTGGCAGCGTGACGGCGGCTGAGGTGGCCGGTGTGCTCGCTCTGTCGGTGCTGGGGGGAGTGGGTCTTGGTGCCATTGTTGGCTTGATCTTGGTGTGGGTGATTCGACGAAGCCGGGATCCGCTGGTTGCCAACGCGGTGATCCTGCTCGCTCCGTTCCCCACCTATTTCCTGGCCGAGGCCATCGAGGGTTCTGGCATCTTGGCCGTGGTTGTGGCAGCTTTGATCACCGCGCATGCGATGTCCGCTGACTCTGGCTTCCGGGGGAGGCCTCAGTCCATCGCAGCCTGGGGCCAAATTACATTCCTGTTGCAGGCGTTCGCGTTTTTCCTGATCGGCATTGAACTGCCATCTAGCCTGAGTAATCTCCGCGAGGAGCAATGGCCGCTACTGCCGTGGCTGGTCCTCGCCGTTTTGGTGACTCTCATTGTGACCCGATTCGCCTTCGCCGGTGTCATGTGGGCGATCACGCGGCGGATGCCTGATCGCACCCTCGGCGGTCGTGCTTGGATCATTGTGGGCTGGGCGGGTGCGCGGGGTCCCGTCTCCGGTTTGGCAGCTTTTAGCCTTCCCTTCCTCCTAGACAGCGGTTCAGCACTACCGGATCGCAATCTGCTGCTGGCAACTTCGCTATGCGTCATCGTGGCCACACTGCTGCTCTCACCCACCCTCGGCCCGCTAGCTCGATGGCTGAAACTCACCGAGGACGATGACGACGCTGCCGTGCGCACTCGACTGAGACACGCGATGGCCATGGCAGCACTGGAGCGACTAGACGGCCTAGCTGATGATGCAGAAGCCAACGGAACTGCCTACCCTGACTCCTTCATTCAGCGGGTACGCGCCAGTTATGAAAGTCAACTGACACACGATGTACCGGCAACTGCCAGCAACGTGATGGACCCCACGGCAAGTCGGCGAGTGCTACTTGAATTGCTTAACGCCCAGTCCACCGAACTCCTCCGCCAGCGTGACCTGAGATCGATTCCTGACTCAACAATCAAGAGCATGCAGCATGACCTTGATTTACAGCAGCAGGCGCTGCGAGCGCGACCGCCGAGTTAGGCTGATGGCATGAGCAGAATGGCACTGCCAATCGTGACCCGTGGCGTTTGTCCGCATGATTGTCCAGACACGTGCTCGTTCGACACCACGGTGGTCGACGGCGTCGCAACTCGCCTAACCCCGGTAGCCGACCACCCGGTCACGCGCGGCTTCCTGTGTACCAAGGTGAATCGCTACCTCGAGCGAACCTATGCTGCCGATCGCGTTGCCACCCCGCTGAAGCGCGTGGGGCCCAAAGGAACCGGGGAGTTTCGTACGGCGACCTGGAACGAGGCATTGGCTGATATTTCACTTCGACTGAAATCGATCGTTGATTCTCATGGTGCGCAGTCGATTCTGCCGTATTCCTATGCCGGCACCATGGGATTGATTCAACGTGAATCCATGTCCGCACGGTTCTTTCATCGCCTGGGCGCATCACTTCTTGATCGCACGATCTGCGCAAGTGCAGGTACGACGGCGTGGATGCATACCTACGGGTCCTGCGATGGGCCAGGTGCAGAGGAGATCGGCGAAAACGAACTCATTATTTTGTGGGGAACCAATACCCTCACCTCAAACCCGCACCTGTGGCCAGCCATTAGGAAGGCTCGAGATTCCGGTGCCACGCTGGTGTGTATCGATCCGTTGCGTACACGCACGGCGCGAGCCGCTGACATTCACATTGCCCTGCGCCCAGGTTCAGATGCAGCGCTCGCACTCGGTGTGATGCACGTGCTGTTTCGTGATGACCACGCAGATGCAGGTTTCCTCAATGAGCGCGCACACGGCTGGGAAGAATTGCGCGACCATGTGCTGACTCAGTGGAGTGTTGAACGGGCCGCTGACCTGTGTGATCTACCACCGCAGGAGATCCACATGCTGGCAAAGCGTTATGGGAGTACTCAGCGTAGTTTCATCAGGTTTAACTATGGAATGCAGCGGCACCTGGGCGGTGGGTCAGCGGTGCGCGCGGGTGCGCTGCTACCGGCCGTCACGGGAGCCTGGCGGCATCCAGGTTCTGGCGCGACCCTGTCCACCTCAAGTGCATATCTATTCGACAAGGAGGCTCTTCAACGACCTGATTGGATCCCGGTGGGTACCCGCCGGATAAATATGAACCAACTTGATGAGGCGTTGACCAAACCCGATGCCGGAGTTGGCGGGCCAGGCGTGCATGGTCTCGTTGTTTACAATTCAAACCCGGCCACGGTGGCACCTAATTCCGTTGCGGTTCGGTCAGGACTTGCCCGGGAAGACCTGTTTACCGTTGTGATTGAACAATTTATGACCGATACAGCCCACTATGCTGACTGGGTACTGCCCGCTACCACGCAACTTGAGCACCATGACCTGCACGCTGCTTACGGTCATCATTTCGCCAGCTTGAACACTCCAGCAATCGCTCCGGTGGGGGAGTCGTTACCGAATTCGGAAATCTTCCGCCGGCTTGCCCGCGCGATGGATTTCGATGACCCGGAGTTTGGCCAGAGCGACGTTGAACTTATCGAACTCGCTTTGGCTGGGGCGGATGGACACCTGAGTTGGGAGGTGCTTTCAAAGGTTGGCTATGAGCGGGTACAACCGGCTGGTCAACGACATTACACAACCGGGCGGCTAGCAACACCGAGTGGCAAAATCGAGTGCGTCGCAGATACTCTCACCGACTATGGTCTGCCCGCCCTGCCGGACTTCATCGAGCCACTGACCTGGCAACAGACTACCCCTGGCTCGACGGAACTCACGTTGCTCACGCCACCTCAACATGAGTTTTTGAACTCATCCTTCGCAAACATCCCACGTCTGAGTAAGGCGGCGGGGGAGCAGACCCTGTTAATGAATCCGGTTGATGCGCAGACCCGAGAGCTTAACGATGGCGATGCGGTGTTGATAGCGAATGATCGTGGATCCTTTCCCGCCCGCCTCATCGTGACCCCTGATGCACGACCCGGTACCGTCGCGGCTTTCGGTTTACGGTGGGCCGGTGATGGCTCAACGGGGGTGAATGCAGTGACCGGGTCTGGCCTAACCGATCTGGGTCGAGGAGCCACCTTCTACGACACGGCCGTCACGGTGGGCCACCGGTAGCGCCTACGACCAGTTCAGCAAGCGCCTATTTTCCTTGTCGCGGAAAGATCCCACAGCGATCAAGATGAGGTCGATGAGAACCCAGATGCCCAGACCGCCGAAGGTGAAGAGCATGGCCAGTCCGGTACCGATCTTGCCCACGTAGAACCGGTGCACGCCAAAAACTCCAACGATCCAGCACAGCAGGATGGCGACCAGTCGAGACGATGGGCTGATCGGTTGGCCCCACTCGTCAACGGTGGGCTTGGGTGCAGCGATAACGCCTGTGCCCGCGGGTGGCCCGGTCTGGTCTGTCCAGGCTGAGCCGTCCCAGTAGCGGCTACTGGGTAGTCCGGCAGGATCTGGATACCAACCGGGTGGGCTCTGCGTCGGTGAGGTCATGGCGCCAAGGTAGGACGGATCGTGGCGTAAGGCAATTGGCCGCGCAAGACAAAAGATGACATAATGTAGATTATCGGCGTTATATATCTAGACGTAGCCGAGCCGCCTAGGCTGAGCCGGTGCCCGCAATATTTCGAGCTTTCGCTCACCGAGGTGGCAGCCTAGAGCGTCCGGAAAATTCACTGGCCGCCTTTACTCATGCGGTTGAACTTGGATATGTAGATCTGGAAACGGATGTGCGTGGTACGCGTGACGGAGTGGCTGTTGTGCACCACGATGCGACCTTGAACCGGACAACCGATACCGGTGGTCGCCTGATGGATCTGGCGTGGTCAACAATTCGAGGGGCCCGCATCCACGGCGTGGAGCCGATAGCGCGCATTGAGGAACTTTTCGAGCAGTTTCCCGATCGCCATCTGACCGTTGACGCCAAGGATGACGCGGCAGCCGATGCTCTGGTTGCCGCCATTGACCGAACGCGACGTCGTCATGCACTTACCCTCACCTCCTTTAGCGGGACACGCTTAGTACGCCTGCGCCAGCGCACCGGTCTGCCGGTTGCTGCTCATCCGAGTGAGGTGATGCGCCTATGGCGGGGCCACCGGCGAGGCAAGCTCACCACTATTTCGGCCCGGTCTGCCGCCGTTCCCACACGTGTGGGGCGAGTGCAAATTGCCACCGAAGAGTTCGTGGAGCACGCACACCGCTGTGGAGTGTCGGTGTATTTCTGGACCATCAACGACCCCGGTCAAGTCCAACAACTGATTGACCTTGGCGCCGATGGAATCATGACAGACCGTCCGGCAATGCTGCGAGAAGTGTTGCTAGACAACAATTTATGGAAAAGCAATTAGCGCCGCAGTGCTGCAACGGCCAGTGCTTCGCTGATTGAACCAGATGCGGCGAATAGGGCAAGTCCCCAACCGCGCACCGGGGCTACGTCTCCCCTGGCGGCTGAGGTAGCAAAAGCGACGGCATCGACACCGTCGCTAAATGCCTGCGCAGCGACCCAGCCATCCACCGGATCCCCTCGACGCAGCGCCAAAAGCGTGCCAGCACCGATCGCCATCTCGCGAGCCCCTGCCACCCTGGCCATCCAACCAACCTTGCGCGCGGTCACCGCATCAATGCCCAGTCCACGGGCCAGGCCTACCGGGGAGACGATCAGTCCGGCGCCAATCACGATCCTGGTCATCCCCAGACCCCACACGACGGCGTCGGGCACGGGCTTCGTTCGGGGCCGTGGCAGGTGCAGGTCGGAGCTGGAATCGGCTGGGATGCGTCCGTGAGTCATGCCTGCACTGTGTCATGACCGGTCAGGGCGCGGTCAGGGGAACCAGGGTGATCTGACAGCCGTCCTAGTGACCGTAATCATGTCCAGACGGCATGATCCCCTTGTGAGGAGGGCACGATATGAGTGAAGGCGCCCTGCGTGGTACCCGTCTTGGAGCCACCAGTTATGAAAATGACGCCCATGTGAGTTTCGCGGAGCGGACCCTGGTGTCCTATGAATGTCCGCGTGGACATCTCACGACCGTCCCCTTCTCCATCGAAGCTGAACAGATACCGGTGCTGTGGGAATGCCGGTGTGGCATAGAGGCCCTGCGGCTAGAGCACGCTCAGCCAGATCCGGAGCCCACGCGGCACATTCGTACCCACTGGGACATGCTGCTCGAACGACGTTCGATCGCCGATCTTGAAATTCTTCTGAATGAACGCCTGGCACTGTTGCGGTCGACTACAAAGTCCGCGAAGCGCTCGGCATAGGAGTTTACGGTTGGATTCGCCAAGCCCAGCGTCGCGCCATCATGCGCCGTGACACCGGTAGGAGCATGACGAGGCCGACGGCGTCAGTCATGAAGCCGGGTAGGGCAATGAGTAAACCAGCCGGTACGAGTAGCAGGGTTTGAGCCGGTGGTACCGGGAGTGATGCTGGATTCATGTCGGTGCCACCGGTGATCTCGCCCAATGGCAATGCCGTTCCGGTGTCGGCTTGGCGCTGCTGCATGAGCCGTAGTGCTTGAGCGAATGAGCGGCCCGAAGTTGCCGCGGCTAAACGTACAATTCCCAACCCCACGGCGAAACTCAACAGAACCCACAGGGCCACCGGCCACCACCCGAACGTGGATGCGGCCCACAGGAGGAGCAGCAGCTCGACGAAGGGCAGCACCAAAGCCACCAGGCAGCCCCCGCGAATCATTGTGGCTTCTCCTCGGTTGGACCCGTGGCCTCGTGTGTGTGCCGACGTCGGTGCAGCCATGAGCGCGCTTGGCTCACCCTCGCCTGAGCGCCCCATATGGTCACCCGCCACAGAGCCTCAGCCACGATGCGTTGGCTCATTTTTGAGGTGCCAACCTCGCGTTCAACGAAAGTGATGGGTACCTCAACCACGCGTAGGCCACGTTGAACTGCACGATAAGCCAGGTCCACTTGGAAGCAGTAACCCTGTGAGGAAACACCAGCCAGGCCTAGATCGCGCAGTGCGCTCGCGCGAAAGGCCCGGAAACCGCCGGTGGCGTCGCGCATGGGTAAGCCGAGGGCAACGCGCGTATACAGGTTGCCTCCACGAGAAAGCACCTCCCTACTTTTCGGCCAGTTCACCACCGCTCCCCCGGGAACCCAGCGCGAACCCAGTACAAGATCAGCATCGTGGAGAGCGGCCAACAGTAGGGGCAGGTCTTCGGCGCGATGTGAGCCATCAGCATCCATCTCTACGATGACCTCGTAGTCGCGCTCCAGGGCCCAGGCGAAGCCGGCGAGGTACGCCGCACCTAAACCTTCCTTTCCGCGGCGGTGCAACACATGAACCGAACGATCCCCCGCAGCGATCTCGTCGGCGATGTGACCCGTTCCATCGGGCGAGGCATCGTCGGCCACCAGGATTTCTATCTCGGGAGCCACAGCCCGGACCGCAGAAATGATGCGCGGCAAACTCTCCCGCTCGTTGTACGTTGGGATGATGACCAGGGTGCGCTCAGAACTCACTATCAGAGCCTACGGGTCTTGTGTTGCGCCGCGTTCGGATGCCCGCCCAGATAAGCCCACCGAGGACAGCAAGACTTATCGCAATTTCTGGTATCGACCCCAACCGGGCGGCCAGGGTAGGAGAGTCACGTAGCGGAATTCGCGCAACGAGAGCCCCGCGTTGTGATTCACCCAATTGAGCCACCACCGCACCGTCGGGTGCGATCACTGCGCTAATGCCTGTCGTTGCTGCCACTAAAACGCTCCGGCCAAACTCCACCGCCCGCAATCGAGACATGGCCAGTTGCTGCTCGGGCTGGCCGAGCCCGGCGAAAGTAGCGTTATTCGTTTGCACCACTAACACCCGGCCACCACCGGTGATGGCATCGCGAACGACATCGTCATAGGCCACCTCAAAGCAAATGACATTGCCGATGACCACGTCATTCATGGAGAGCACCCCCGGTGTATCCCCGGCAATGAAGTCGCGTGGGACCTGATCAAAACGGCCAATGATGGGTACCAGGAAGGAACGGAAAGGTACGTATTCGCCGAAGGGAACGGGCCGCTGTTTGGTGTACATCTCACCGGGTCCGGTTCCCGGGTTCCAGACGATCCCCACATTGGCGACTTCGTCGGAATTTAGACTCAGCACGGCACCGACCAGAATCGGTGCCGCAATCGTGTCGGCAGCACTTGATATGTCGGTTGCGCTTGCCTCATCTTGGAGTGGGTCGATATCGCTTGAGTTCTCGGGCCAAATAACAATGTCTGGTTGTGGTTGTTGCCCATTAGCCACCTCGCTCGCGAGATCTACCGTGACCTGTACGTGCCCAGCCAAAACTGCTCTACGCTGATCTGTGGCGGCAGAACCCACCACTCCCCCTTGAATGACAGCGGCAGTGGTGTTGGCCGGTCCACCGGCCGTTTCGCCAAGAATCGGTCGCGGAATTGCCAGGCCCGCCAGCGCCACTGCCACGAGGGCTGCGGACAATGCGGCGAGGGACTTCACCTGTGATTTGCGGGCGGCGAGGTAAATGGCGGCCAGGAGTGCACCGGCTAGTGCGGTGGCAAAGGTCACCAAAACGGCGCCACCGATCGCAGCCCAGGGGGTCAACGAGGTCGCGGTTTGGGCGAAAGCGAGTCTTCCCCATGGGAAGCCTCCCAGTGGGATTCGATCACGCAGAGCTTCCTGAGCTACCCATGCGCCAGCGACCCACAGCGGCCACCAGGGTAACCGAGTCAGGTAGGTGATTGCGATACCCATGAGGGCGAACCACAGAGCGAGGAAGACTGATAAAGCGATCCATGCATCCGCTCCGATGAGTCCGAGCCAGCGCAGTAGGACCATGAAGAATGTGAAGCCGGTGACCGCGCCCATCACACCGGCAACGACCGGATGTCGATTGCGCAAGATCAAAGTCATGATGGCAACGGCGACCGGAGCCAACAGCGAGGCGCCCACGGGGGGAAACGCAAGGGCGAGTAGCAGCCCGGCCAACGCAGATGCCACGAGGAGGGCACCCAGACGCAGGGCCCTTGGGGTGAAGGCGGGGACTGTGAGAGAAACGGTCATGGTGAAAGTTCTAAAGCCTGGGTATCAAAGATAACTTCGCCATCACGCATGGTCAGCCAACACTGGGGTAAGTCTGCACCCGGACCGACATCGGGTAAACCCGGTGTGCCCGAACGGGCATCGGTACTCCAGGCTGAAATTCGGCTATCTGGTGCCTGTACGACCAGGGCAGATGGGGCCCAAATCGCCAGCGTTGCTGGTGCGTCCTCTCGAAGTACTCCGGGCTGGTGCAACTCCTGTCCTGCAGCGCGTCGCCCACCGCGGGTGTGTGCCGCGAACGATGCGCGCACGCTGATGGCATGTTCTGGAACATGTGGGAAGGCTGCGGCTCGGACGCTGCCCCAGGGGTCCAGTGGTGTTACCGGGGCATCTGATCCCCAGGCGAGACACACTCCGGCCTGACTCAGTTGTGCGAACGGGTTCAAGGTGTGTGAGCGCGAACGACCGAGACGAGAGGCATACATCCCCGATTCCCCACCCCAGCGCGCATCGAAAGCCGGTTGCATACTCGCAACAATCCCCCACCGTGCCATCTGAACGATGTGCTCAGGATGCAACATTTCGACGTGCTCGAGTCGGTGGCGCACCTGACGAAGTCGCTCATCGCCTACATCTTGTGCAGCCATCGCGAAACCCGCCATGGCGATGTCGATGGCGTGGTCGCCAATGACATGGAATCCGGCTTGAAGGCCGGCCAACGTACATGCCCTGACATGCTGGCCCACCTCTTCGATGCTGATGTAGGCCACACCGGACTCCCCTGGCACATCTGCGTAGGCGGTACGAACAGCAGCGGTGTGGGAGCCAATCGAACCGTCGATAAACAGGTCTCCGGCACATCCCTGCGCGCCAAGGGCGCGTGCTTGATCGACCTCTAGCAGTTCGCCCCAGTAGGACACCAATTCCGGGGCGAACGGATCATCCGCGACGAGCGCGCTCAACGACTTTAGGTCCTCCGCGCTGCTGATTTTCGGCCCTGCCATCTCGTGCACGCTGGCGATGCCGCAAGACGTGGCCCGGCCCAGTGTCCACTGCTGGGCGGCCACCCGCTGCGTCGTGCTCAGACCGTCAAAGGCCACCGAACGCGCGATTGCATGTGTGTGTTGACTAATCGGTCCTTGGGGGTCAAATCCTGGCCAGGTGTGTATCGGATCCGCAGATGCAGCGGGCAGCAGATTAAGTAGGGCAGAGCTGACCAGCGCCGAATGGACGTCGGTTCGGGCGAGGTAGACAACACGACCGGGTAGGACTTCGTCAATCTGGGCACGGCTCGGTAGTCGCCCATCTGTCCACGATGATTCATCCCAACCATGTCCCCACACCACACCGTGGGCAGGTGCATTCGAGCGGAGAAGCGCCAGTAGATCATCTGAACTGTGGCACTGCGACAGGTCGAGACCAGTGCCGAGCAAACCGGTTGCTGTTGCATGGATGTGAGCATCAACGAATGCTGGTGTTACGAGCGCGCCAGCCAGGTCAATGACTGTGTTTGCGGCATCGCGATGTACATCGGCTCCGGTGTCGGAACCAATCCAGCGGATGGTGCCATCGATAATCAACATCGCAGTGGCAAATGGATCTACCGGGGTGTACACGTGGCCACCTCGGAGCATGATCGCCGTCATGAAATATCCGTGAGTGCGCGCCCGATCACCATGCGCTGCACCTGATTTGTTCCCTCAACGATCTGTAGCATCTTCGCTTCACGAAAATAGCGTTCTAGTGGAAAGTCACGGGTGTAGCCGTACCCGCCGAGCACCTGGAGCGCATCGTTGGCAACTTTCATGGCTGTGTCCGTGGCGAATAGTTTGGCTTTTGCAGCCGCAACACCAAACTCCACGCCATCGTCCTTACGTCGAGCTGCGTCTAGGTAGAGGGCTCTGGCCGCGCTAATGGCGGTGTCCATGTCGGCCAACATGAATGACAGGCCCTGGAACTGCGCGATAGGCCGACCGAACTGACGTCGCTGCTGTGCATACGTCGTCGCCGCGTCGAGTGCACCCTGCGCGAGGCCTACAGCGCACGCAGCAATGCCCAGACGCCCGGCATCCAAAGCAGCCATAGCGATCCTGAAACCACCGTCCTCAGTGCCGATGAGGTGGTCTGGACCCACACGAACATCGTCGAAGATGACTCCGGCGGTGGGAGATGCCCAGGCACCCATCTTGAGTTCACGTGGGGCGAAGGACAAACCTGGTGTTCCGGCCGCGACTAGGAGGCAACTGATGCCGTTCGCACCAGATTCACCCGTGCGCACCATGACGTTGTAAAAGTCGGCGAGGTCACCATGGGTGATCCAGGCCTTTTGGCCGTTGATGATGAACCCGTCCACGTCAATTGCCGCCTGTGTGGAGAGCGCGGAGGCGTCGGAACCGGAATGTGGTTCAGATAGGCAGTAGGCGCCGATCGTGTCCCCAGCGAGCATCATGGGCAGCCAATGTTGGCGCTGTTCGTCGGTACCGAACTCGGCCACCGGAAAGCAGGCCAGGCTGTGCACGCTGACCGAGATTCCAACGCTGAGCCAGACGCTGGAAAGTTCCTCCAGCACCTGCAGATAGACCTCGTAAGGCTGTGCGCCTCCTCCGAATTGCTCAGGGTAGGGAAGGGAGAGGAGGCCGGTCTGCCCGAGTAAATTCATGATGTCCCGCGGGAACTCGCTCTTTTCTTCGGCAGCGTCCACCACGGGTGCTAGTGACTGCGCACACATGTCGCGAGTCAGATCAAGGAGCGCACGAGCTTCATCGCTGGGCAAACGTCGTTCAATGCAAGTCATCAATTCTCCTGCAACTAGTTCAGGCACATGAGTTCGTGGGGCTGGTTATTCGCTGACACAACTCCATCATTGGTGCACACCACGATGTCTTCAATGCGTGCGCCGTAGCGACCGGGAAGATAGAAGCCCGGCTCGACGCTAAACGCCATGCCGGGTTCAACGACCAGATCGCTGCCCATCATGAGGTAGGGCTCTTCGTGTGTCTCTAAACCAATTCCGTGACCTGTACGATGGATAAAGAATTCGGCCAGTTCTTCCTCTGCGAGGATCTGTCTTGGTAGCGAGTCGAGTTCGCCGATGGTCACCCCGGGACGCACCGCGGCCACCGTAGCTGCCTGCGCTCGCTGCAGACAGTCATAAGCCTTGCGGTACTGAGCATCTGGTTCGCCGATGCAGTACACGCGGGTGGAGTCGCTGCGATAGCCACCTGGCATGGTGCCACCGATGTCAATGACAATCGGCTCGCCAGGGGCGATCACATGATCGCTCACCTCATGGTGTGGGCTAGCGCCGTTTGCACCGGCGGCGACAATGACAAAGTCGACGCGCGTGTGCCCTTCGGCCAGGATCAATTCACCGATCAAGGAGCCAGCCTGCGCCTCGGTCATTCCTGCTCGCAAAATCTGCGGGATACCCGCATGCACTCGGTCAATGGCGGCACCGGCTTGGAGCAGGGCGGTGACTTCGTCGGCATCCTTGCGCATGCGCAAGGGATTGATAACGGCTCCGGCAACTACCTGTGGGCGATGAGGCATGGCGCCCCTGAGTCCGAGCACCTTGGCTGCCCACATTCGGTCATCAACACCGTATGCGCCAGAGCCGGCTGGAAGCGCATCGGCGATGAGACCGTATGGGTCA
Source organism: Candidatus Nanopelagicales bacterium (assembly GCA_018609125.1). Taxonomy (GTDB): domain Bacteria; phylum Actinomycetota; class Actinomycetes; order S36-B12; family S36-B12; genus M55B157. The sequence goes on from JABAYF010000028.1 coordinate 174,139, forward strand.
TCGGCTTCGTCCCAGGTCGAGACCTCAATCCCCAGTGCGCCAACCGGACTGGCCTGAGCCGCGAGGAGTTCCAGTCTTGGCACGATCAGCACGGGTGCGCTCACCGAGGTGAGGACGAGGCAGGTGATGCGTTCGAGGGGAACCGCGTCGTACCCGATCAGGTACTGCAGGTCTGGGCCGGGAGTGATCAACACCCCATCCACCGATGATTGTTCGAGCGCGGTCCGTGCTCGAAGTAAACGATCAGCGAATCGGGTGACGCTGGCGGAATTCATATCACCACGTTAGACGGTGCCCCACAATTTGGCCGCAATGCGCCACCATGTACCCATGGTTTACCTGCTACTGGACACGGCGTCGCTGTATTGGCGGTCCTATTTCGCCCTTCCAGGTTCAATTACGGCACCGGATGGCACCCCCATCAATGCCCTCCGCGGGCTTATCGACACATTGAGCACCCTCGTCGAACGCAGACATCCCCAGCACATCGTGGCCTGCTGGGATAACGACTGGCGCCCACAGTGGCGTGTCGATGCGGTACCGACCTATAAGGCCCACCGGGCCGATAAGACCCACCGGGCCGATAAGACCCACCAGGCCGACGCTGCGGAGACTGCTGAAGAAGAAGTGGTGCCCGACACGCTGACTCCGCAGATCCCGCTGATTGCTCAACTCCTACCGCTGCTCGGTGTGTGCGTGCATGGCGTTGATGGGTGGGAGGCTGATGACGTCATCGCCCGCCTCGCTTCCTCCTATGCAACGGCAGGTTCCACGACGGTTTCCGTTGATATCGCTTCGGGTGACCGAGATCTGCTCCAGTTGGTGACCCAACACGTGAGTGTGCTCTACACCGGTGGAACAGCGAAAACCCGCGGTGGTGAGCCCTGGCTGGTGATGACACCGGCCGAGGTCGCCGCCAAGTACGGCGTCTCTCCGGACCAATACGCGCTGCTGGCGACACTGCGGGGTGACCCCTCTGATGGCCTACCGGGAGTACACGGCGTGGGTGAGCGTACCGCGGTGCGCCTGATCGAGGCATTTTCAGATCTCGCGGGGATTCTTGCCGCTGCTGCCCAGCCCACCCCGCCTCGACCACTCACCCCAAGATTGAGTCAGCTGCTCGTTGCTGGCCAAGCCTCCCTTCGCGCTGCCTATTCCATCACTCAGTTGCGAGCCGATACCGCGATCAGCGTGCCCGATCACTTTCCCGTTGCGGATCAGGGGGCAGCCCTGGCCTTCGCCGATACCTGGGGTGTGCGCCGGTCGGTGGAGCGGTTTTTACATTGTTCAGGGCGCAGATGAGTACCGAATAACACCCCGGTCCATCATGGCGGCCGCTGTCCGAGCGCGTTGGTGCATCTGTTCATCGCGATCACACACGGCATCAGCGATCTGACCGAGCAGGTCGATGACCTGCTTGCACCAGCGAACGAAATCACCGGCGCTGAGATCAGACTCGCGCAGCACAGCGTTCAACGAGGCACCCCGGGCCCATCGGTGCACGATCGTGGCCAAACCCCAATCCGGGTCCTTCAGTAGTTTCATGCCAGCGCTTCGTTCGAGCACCTGTAGTTCGGTACAGATGGAATTCGTTTCGTCGATGGCAGAACGAATAATGCCGCCAGGTATTCCGGGGGCTTCTTCGCGGTGGCGACTTTCAAAAAGCATTCCACTGGCAACGGCGGCAAGCCCTGCTTCGTCCAGATCAGCCCAAACACCTCGACGCAGGCACTCCGCCACCAGCAGGTCCATCTCGGTGTACAGGCTGGATAGCACCCGGCCTGCCGTGGTGACTTCCACGTCCTGGTCCGCTGGACGCAGGTACTCCAACTCCGTGAGGACCGCGCACACGCGGTCAAACTGTCGGGCCACGGTGTGCGTTCGATCTTGAATCTGGTGCTCCAGATCGTCTATGTGTCGGAGCAGTCGGGCATGTCGCTCGCCCCAGCGCGCGTGTGCCTCACGATCTGAACAGCCGTGGCAGGGGTGACCTTTAAGCTTTTGTCGGATTCCAGCGATTGCTTCTTCTCTTTCAGCAGAGCGGCGTTGCTTGGGCTGTGTCGCCGTTGCCCCCGCATACTCGTTGGCTTTCAGCGCCTGCACGATGTCCTTGCGCGCATGGGCAGATCGGGTACTGAACCCCTTGGGAATACTGACGCGGCCCACTCTTGCCACGGGGCCATTAAAGTCCGGCACAGATAGTTTTCGTACTCGCTTATCAATCGTCACAACGGTGATACGTGGAGTGATGTGCACATCTTGCACTCCTGTATCTACAACGACTGCCGAACCGCCCCGTCGACCGGTGGAGATAGCGATGACATCGCCGCGTTTCAACTCGCGAAGACTCTCATCAATACTGTGTCTCTTCAGGGCCGACACCTCTGTTCGCGCTGCTCGCTCGGCGTCATGAAGTTCTCGTCGTAACCGCGCGTATTCGCTGAAGTCACCGAGATGGCACTGCATGGAGTCTCGATAGTGAGCAAGGGTGTCGCGTTCCTTGCGAATAGTGGCGGCCAGCCCCACGACCGAACGATCGGCTTGAAATTGCGCGAATGACGTTTCAAGTAGGTCACGTGTGGCATCGGTTCCGATGCGCGCCACAAGACCCACGGCCATGGTGTACGAGGTGCGAAAACTCGATCGCAGCGGGTAGGTGCGCGTTGAAGCGAGTCCGGCAAGCATTGACGGGTTGAGATCGCGATGCCAGGCGACCACCGCATGCCCCTCGATGTCGATTCCCCGGCGCCCCGCACGACCGGTGAGCTGGGTGTATTCACCGGCTGAAATATCGACATGGGCTTCGCCGTTGTATTTCACCAAACGCTCGAGCACGACCGTTCGCGCGGGCATGTTGATGCCCAGAGCCAAGGTTTCGGTAGCGAACACCATGCGAACAAGACCCTGCTGGAAAAGTTCTTCGACGATTTCCTTAAAGCGCGGGATAAGGCCAGCGTGGTGCGCTGCGAGTCCTCTCAACAATCCGTCATAGAACTCGTTGAATCCCAAGATGCCGAGATCTTCGTGCGGCAGATCAACAGTTCGCGCTTCGACGATGTGGCGAATAGCATCGCGCTGGGCTGATGTGGTGAGGGTGATGCCAGCGGCTAGACACTGGCGCACCGCCCCATCACAGCCGGCCCTACTGAAGATAAACGTGATGCCCGGCAATAGAGATGCATGCTCCAGAGTTTTCACGATGTCGCTGCGCCATGGCGCATTTTTATCGGCACCGTGGCGCCGATGATGATGATGGGGTCGGTCGTCGCGTCCCCGATCAGCCTCGCGGGCCAGGCGTACCAGGTGCGGATTGATAACCGTTTGATCATCGTCGACGAAAAGGTCGTAGAGACGGGTTCCCACCATGACCTGTTGCCATAGGGGTACGGGGCGGATTTCATCGACAACGACTGTGGTGTCGCCTCGGACGGTTCTGATCCACTCACCAAACTCTTCAGCGTTACTCACCGTGGCACTGAGCGCAACGACGGAAATGGACTGCGGGAGTTGAATGATTACCTCCTCCCATACGCCGCCGCGAAACCGATCGGCAAGGTAATGGACTTCATCCATGACGACGTAGCCCAGATCGGCGATGGTGGTGGAACCGGAGTACAGCATGTTGCGAAGTACCTCGGTGGTCATGACAACGACTGGCGCATCGCCATTAATGCTGTTATCGCCGGTGAGTAGACCCACCTCTGCGCTGCCATGACGTTTCACCAGGTCGTGGTACTTCTGGTTGGACAGCGCCTTAATTGGAGTGGTGTAGAAGCACTTTTTCCCCTCGGCGAGGGCACGAAAGGCTGCGTACTCCCCCACCACCGTTTTTCCAGCACCGGTGGGTGCCGCGACGAGGACACTGCGGCCTTCACCCAGCGCGGCAGTGGCCTGGAGTTGGAATTCATCGAGGGGAAAGTCGTAGTTCCGAGAAAACTCATCCAGTCCCTTGGTGGCCCTGTTCTGTTGGGACCGAGCCTGTGCCTGGGCATATCGTTGCGCCGGGCTGGTCATACCTTCATTCTAGGGCGCTAGATCGGCATACACGCGCAGCGCGGACGGATGGGCATCAATCTGCACCGGAGTGTGGCCCATGGGCTCTCCGTCGGCGAACACCGACGTGCCGATCGCCTCAATATGGATAGACGAACCGGTTAGGGCTTGCACGTAGGGTTTCTTGATGTGTCCCCCGGTGTACAGGGATGGAAACGATGACACGAATCGTGGGAGCGAGACGTACTCCACGATGGTGACGGCCAGGGTGGATTCGGTGGGGTTTGCGTGCGGACACACCATCATGCCCCCGCCGTAATAGGCAGTGTTGCCTACCGATGCAAGGAGTGCGTCTCCGCTCCACTCCACCCCATCAACGCGCACCCGGTACGCGATGGGCGCGTACTGCTTCAGTTCGATGCCCAGAGCGGCCAGGTAACGCAGGGTGCCGCCAGGCCGACGAATGGTGTTTGCCCGCTCATTGACGGCGCTGTCAAAACCGCAGGCGAGAACTGAACTAAACCACCGCTGAACTCCCCCGGCCAGTTGCGCGCGCGCAAGCGTGATGGGTTGTGGCTCGGCGGTCGCAACGCGAAGCGCGAGAGACATCGGACTTTGTCCAGCAATTCCCATTGCTCGAGCGTTGTCGTTGCCCGTGCCTACCGGCAACAGTGCCAATGGCGTTTCGGTGTTCGCTAAACCTTGAATGGCGCTGTGCCAGGTTCCGTCGCCGCCGACAATCACCACAGCACGACTCCCCGCGGCGGCGGCGGCGCATGCGGTCATGTGAGCGCTAGAAGCGGTTACGACGACGCGGGCACGCAAGCCAAGACGATGCAGTGCGGCGTAGAGCTCGGGTACCTGTTTGCGGGACTTATGTTTCCCGGTGGCGGGATTAACGAGGATTACGACCTCGTTGTTCACGTCGAAGAATCTCTATCCTTGGTGTCGAGTTCAGATACATCAACCTCATCGACATCAAGATTCAGCGGTGAAATCTCATCGTCATCCCAAGCGTCGTATTGAGATTCATTGCCTCGACGTCGGGCGCGTCTACGGTCATTGAGGAGACACACGCCAATTGCGATAACAATCAAGATGAGCATGGGCCCGGCCAGGAGCACCAGGTTGATTGGGTCGCCGGTCGGGGTTGCGACGGCAGCGAAAATGAAGACCACGAAAATGATCCAGCGCCACCAACTGATGAGCCGCTGCCCGGTGAGCACTCCGGCAAAGTTCAGCAGGACAAGCATCAGGGGCATCAAGAAACCGACACCGAAGACCACAACGGTGCGGATGAAGAAGGACAGATAGCGGTCAACGGAGACGATATTTTCAACATTGTCGGGTGTGAATCCGAACAGAATTTCCAGACCGTAAGGCAACACCAGATAGGCCAGTGCAACACCGGTAGCAAACAGCGGCACCGCCACGATGACGAAAGCTATGCCCCAGCGGCGCTCATGCTTATGCAGGCCGGGAGTAACGAAGCGCCATAGCTGGTAGAGCCAAATGGGGCTGGACAGGAGCAGTCCGGCCAGCGCTGACACCTGCACCTGCAGCACGAATGGGTCGGCTACTCCGGTCAAGGCCAGGGTGACATCGCGGCCCTCAGCTTGCGCCGCAGCGACCACATTTTCAAAGGGCTTGGCGAGAAAACTAAATATCTCGGCGTAATAGATCCAGCCGACCACCATGCCGAGCACGAGGGCTAGACCGACTTTGAGTACGCGCCCGCGCAACTCTCGTAGGTGTTCAACGAGGGGCATCGATGCCGACGTTGGCGACCCGGATCGTCCCCGCCGACCACGACCTCGGGAGTCAGCCTCAGGTGGTGCGGCCACTGCCTAGGACTCTGTGCGCTCCGGCTGCGTGCGAGACGCAGGCGCGGAAAGGTCTGGCGATGCCACATCATCGGCAATGGAACTGACCTCTTTTTGTGCGCCGGCCGTATCGGTGGTGGCTTCATCCGGGCCATCATCATCGTGGAGCGCCTTGGTTTCGGCCTTGAAGATGCGCAGGGAGCGCCCGAGGCCCCTGGCTGCATCAGGAAGACGCTTGGCACCAAATAGCAGCAGAATGAGAGCCACAATGATGAGGAACTCCCAGGGCTTCATATTGAACGGCACGGGGCAGATCCTCTCGACGTAGCGAACGGTGCGTTAGGCGCCACTGTAACCCGTCTAACCTGATTTTGCTACATCCTGGTGCGCTTAGGGCGGGGCTAGGCCAAAGCGCGACGCGCCTGCGTGATCACTTCTTGGCGCCAGATCACTGGTTCAACGATCTCCAACTCCCCGCCAAGGTCTAGGGCCAGCCGAATGAGCCAGGAGGGTTGCCAGATGGGCCATTTCACCCGCGTTCGTCCATCCGGCTCTTGCCCGGCGGCATCAAGTCGATAGGAGTCGATGAGCCAACGAGCCTGTGCGTCCACCAGCACGGTCGCGATCATTGGCTGGGGAGACTCCTCAGGCTCAGTCTTCGTGCGGGTGACAACTGTGACATCCGGTCGTGGTTGCGCCCAGGCGATGCGGTCGAGACGGAAGCTCCGTAGACCGGCCGACTGGTGGCACCAGGCCTGCAGATAGGTGTAACCATCGGCGACCACCGTGCGGTGAATGTCAATGACCCGCCGGGAAACCTGGTCGGTAGAAGCAGCAAGGTATTGAATTTCCAGGCCGCAATCACCCTCTACCGCCGCATTGATCGCGGCCAAGATGTCCGGGCTGGTATCGGACTCAACCACTACGTGGGCCTCACCGAGGCCATCAGCGGCCATGAGTTGTTCCAGCGCGGCAATCGTGTCGTGCAGGACTCCCGGGTCATGATCGCCGGGAACGGTCGCCAACTGACGCAGCCCGAGCAGTAGCCCGACAGATTCCTGTGGCGTGAGGCGCACTGCATGGGTCAGGGTTTGGGGATCAACAACGAAGATGTGACTATCGGCCAAAACTGCGGCAACGTCGTCAGTATCTGCATCGTTGCTTGCCGGGTCGCCGGTGTCCCAGAATTGGATATCGATGAGGTCGCCGGGGCCGTGTCCAGGTAGCCCGGACAGCACCAGGAGCCACAGGTCGTCTTGCAGTTGCGCAGTCGTAATGCCGAAGTGTTCGGCCGCCTCTGCGATGCTGACGCCAGGGTGCGCCGACAGCCAGGGCACCAGCGCTAGCAGGCGACCCAGGCGAGATGTGGCGTCTTGACTCATGCGCTCATTCGGGTATCAGTTGTTGATCCGTGGTCCTCTGTCGGCCTGTGGTCCTCATGGCGGGCCAAGGCTCGCTGCCAGCGCTCCCTCACGTCGTGTCGCAAACTCAGTGGTGAAACCACGCTCACATCCGCCCCCAACGATGCCACGGCGGACACCAACATGGCGTAATCGGAAGCGTTGACGACCAGTCGATCCCAACCTGGGGGCACGTCATCTGCGTCGGGAGCAAACTCTATGGACGCTGCCATCTGGCGCAGGCGAGCGCCGGTGTTGCCAGCGACGAGCAGTTCCGCCCGACACATCTGCGGTTGCGATTCGGTCGAACCATGGACGGTGACAAGGTCAGATATGGACACGTCCGGAATGGTGTATGTGTTTGCTGCAGGACAGATAGTGGGGATGCCCTGCATTCGCGAGGTACGAAATACGCGGACATCAGCCCGGTCGAGGTCGTGTCCCACGAGGTACCAGCCACCATCTCGGTGGAGCACTCCCCAGGCCTGCACCCTTCGGTTAAGGGCCGTCTGATCGTGAATACCGCGGTAGGCGAAAGAAATTTCCCGACGCGTGGCTAAGGCCTCCCACAGGACTGGGATTGCGAGGTCACCAGCCGTGGGCCGAGCACGCAGGTCAAGTCGAAGTTCCTGGGCCGGTGGTTGTGCGGTGTCCCATTGCGACTCGATCTTGCGTAAAGCTGATTGAGCGCCCTGCCCCAGCGTGGCCTGTGACCAGGCGCGCGCCGCGAGGTTGAGGAGCAGAATCTGCTCGCTCGTGAAATCCACCGGATCAAGTCGATAGTCCTCACCGGTAATCGTGTAGCCGAGCACTTCACCGCTGGGTAGGGTCACCGTCCGAATGGGAATCCCCATCCCCCGCAGATCATCCTTGTCTCTTTCGAACATGCGCTGGAACGCGACATCGGTAGCGTTCTCCGGGTAGCCCTCCACCAGGGTGCGTAAAGATTCTCGGGGTAGCGCCTGGGAGGTGGACATCAGGCAGAGAACCAGATTAAGTAAACGTTCGGTTCGCCTGTCAGCCAATGGTCCTCCCTATGACGGTTGTGCGCGAACTAGCCGACGGACAGTAGGTCGATGATGAAGACCAGGGTGCAACCGGCGAGTCGATGTCCCCCGGACTCACCGTAGGCCAGGGCGGGGGGAATCACGAGCTGGCGGCGGCCACCAACTTTCATGCCCGGGATACCCTCCTGCCACCCAGCGATAAGCCCGGCCAGGGGAAAGGTAATGGATTCGCCCCTGTCCCATGAGGCATCGAATTGCTCGCCGGTGGCGAAATCAACACCCACGTAATGCACCGTCACCTGTGCTCCAGGTACTGCCTGGTCACCATCACCCACGACGAGGTCGGTGATGAGGAGTTCGGTGGGTGCGGGACCTTCGATGAAGTCAATTTCGGGCTTGCTATTCGTTACGTCACTCATGACGGGAGAACCCTTCTTTATGTGCAGGGGCGATTGAATTTAGGAGTCGATGGCGAGTAAGTCGACAACGAAGACGAGCGTTTCATCCGGCAGAATTCCCGCACCTGGTGGAGTGGGGCCGTAGGCCAGGTCCCCTGGGATCACCAGGACTCGGCGACCGCCGACCTGCATTCCAGGGATGCCTTCCTGCCAACCGACGATCACGCCATCAAGTCCAAAGCTCACCGGCTCTCCGCGTGCCCACGAAGAGTCAAATACGCGACGGGAGGTGAGCCCGAGCCCGCAGTACTGCACTGTGACACTGGCCCCTGCAGCTACCTCTGGTCCGGAACCCGTGGTCAAGTCAATGGTCTGCAGGGTTGTCGCCGGGGTGGCGTCAGCTTCAATCGACACCGTCGGTGCTTCTTCCATCTGCCCAGCAACTGCCACCGGGCCTTCGACTGTGGAATCGGGTGCAGGCGCGTTGGCGCCAGTGCCGCCGCCAACTTCGGTGCAGTCACTGATGGCCCACGCCTGGGTCAGGGGTTTTGGTGTGTCATCGGAGATCAAGGTGACGACGAAGACGAGTGTTTCGTCGGGAAGAATGTCTGCCGATGGCGGATTGGGGCCGTAGGCCAGCGGGCCGGGGATGATGAGCAGGCGCTCGCCACCGGGTTTCATGCCCGGAATTCCCTCCTGCCATCCCGGAATGACTCCGCTGAGAGGGAAACTTGCTGGCTCTCCGCGGGACCATGATGAATCGAAGACTTTACGGCTGGATAGCCCGACTCCGCAGTACTCCACGGTGATGTTGGCGCCAGCAGCTACTGGGTCACCAGTACCCTCGATGAGGTCAATAGTCTGTAGCGACGTGGCCGGGGTGGCTTCTGCGGCAATGGAAATCGTCGGTGCCGAGTCGTCGGTGCTTGCCACCGCAACGGCGCCCTCAATCGTGGAACCTGCTGCTGGCTCATCCGCTCCCGTGTAGTCAGCGATGAGCGCACAGTTGTTCACTGCCCACGGCGCACTGTCGGTAGCAGGATCTTCATCGGCACCGCCGCAGGCTGACACGAGCAGGGCTAAGGCAGCGAAGGGGGCAAGAAGCCGAAAACTTTTCACTAGAGCACACTAGACGACCAGAGGGTAAAACCTATGCAGCCGGGGCTGGTTAGCAGTGTTCTCGGCTCACATACTCGCGATCAATTTGTCGACTCGTTCGTCGTGGCTGATGAATGGGTCCTTGCACAGCACCGTGCGCTGTGCTTGATCGTTGAGCTTAAGATGTACCCAGTCGACAGTGAAGTCTCGACGCCGCTCCTGTGCATGCCGAATGAACTCCCCGCGCAAGCGCGCTCGAGTTGTCTGTGGTGCGGTGTTAATTGAAGCGAATACCTCAGGGTCATGGGTTACCCCACTGACCCGACCGCGACGTTCTAGAAGATAGAACAGGCCACGATTTCGCGTAATGTCGTGGTAACTCAAATCTATCTGCGCTATCCGCGCATCGGCAAGTGTCAGGTTGTGCTTCGCCATATATTCATCAAGGAGTCGCTTCTTGATCACCCAATCGATGTCACGATCGATGAGGGAGAGGTTCTCTGTCTCAACCGCGTGCAGTACTTGACCCCACAGTTTCATGACGCGAGCCACGACCGAACCGGGTTCTGTTGCAAGCTCGCGCCGGTCCACGAAGTCCTTCGCCTTGCCGTAGTACTCACTTTGCAGTTGCAGTGCGGACAACTCGCGGCCATTGCTCAGCCGAACCTTGCGCTGCCCCTTCGGATCGTGGCTAATTTCTCGAATCGAGCGGATCGGATTCTCCAGGCTCAGATCGCGCATCACCACGCCTTCTTCAAGCATCCGCAGCACAAGATCGGTGGCGCCCACCTTGAGCATGGTTGTGGTGGTACTCATGTTGGAGTCCCCCACAATGACGTGCAGCCGCCGGTACCGCTCAGCATCAGCATGGGGCTCATCGCGGGTGTTGATGATCGGCCGCGACCGAGTTGTCGCGCTGGAAACGCCTTCCCAGATGTGATCAGCGCGTTGGCTAATGCAGTAGACCGCTCCTCGTGGCGTTTGCTGAACCTTGCCCGCGCCACAAATGAGTTGGCGCGACACCAGGAAAGGAAGAATCGCATCGGCGGTATCAGAAAAGTCACCCTGTCGACCGATGAGGTAATTTTCGTGACAGCCATAGGAGTTGCCGGCGCTGTCGGTGTTGTTCTTAAACAGGTAGATGTCGCCTTCGATGCCCTCTTCGCGCAGGCGCCGCTCAGCGTCGACAATGAGCCCTTCCAAGATGCGCTCCCCCGCGCGATCATGATGAACCAATTGCAGGATGTCGTCACATTCCGCCGTTGCGTATTCTGGGTGGCTTCCCACATCTAGGTATAGGCGAGAGCCATTGCGCAAAAAGACATTGCTGCTGCGCCCCCAGGAGACGACCCGACGAAATAGGTATCTGGCTACTTCGTCTGGGCTTAGTCGTCGCTGACCCTTGAAAGAACAGGTAAGACCGTATTCAGTTTCGATGCCAAAGATGCGTCGTTCCATCAGGCCCCGTCGGACTCGGCAAGTAGTTCGGTCACTTCGGCCACGCTCAGTCGGCGAAAGAGGCGACGGGTTCGCGTTCGATCAAGTACAGCTGTCTCAAGGCCCGCTGGCGCCAGCAGTACATCAGGCTCTTCATCGGCGTTTGTCGTGGTTGCTGATGCCGCACTCAGTGCATCGACGGCAAGGGCCAGCGTCTCGTTCAGATCCATTGAACTGCGCCAACGCTGGGTCAAAATTTCCTGCACAACGTCGGACTGGCCTCCCATAGCGACGAATCCGTGCTCATCGGCCACAGATCCGTCAAAACTCAAGCGATATATTTGGTCTGTCTCTGTGGTGGTGCCGGCCTCAGCGACAACGATTTCGACCTCGTAGGGTTTTGGCGTCTCGGTGAAGATCGTGCCGAGAGTCTGGGCGTAGGCGTTGGCGAGACTGCGCACCGTGACATCGCGCCGGTCATAGGAGTATCCGCGTAGGTCAGCCAATCGAACTCCAGCGACCCTGAGGCTTTCGAATTCGTTGTACTTACCCACCGCGGCGAATCCGATGCGATCGTAGATCTCAGAGATCTTGTGCAGCGCTCGCGAGGGATTCTCTGCGACGAATGCGATTCCGTCGCGATACTGCATCACCACAACTGACCGACCTCTGGCGATGCCTGTCCGTGCATAGTCCGCTTTATCGCGCATGACCTGTTCAGGTGACACATAAAACGGCATGCTCATCGCGTTCTACTCCCCCGGGCTTGGTGTAAGTGGTGCAACAGGACCATCAGGGGCTGACATGCGTGCGTTAACGACCGCCTCAACAAGAGCACCCGTTGCTTCGTCGTCCCACATGGACACGCCGCGTTGATCGACAACGCCAATAACCGGATAGATGCGCCGAGACATGTCGGGACCGCCCGTGGCAGAGTCATCATCGGCCGCGTCGTAGAGCGCTTCAATGGCGGCCAGGACGGCCTGTTCAGCCGACATCCCCGATCGATACAACTTCTTCAACGATCCACGAGCGAAAGAGGATCCTGAGCCCACGGCATGGTGTTCTCGTTCTTCATAACGACCTCCGGTGACGTCGTAGGAGAAAATGCGACCGCGTTGCTCGTCAGCATCGAAGCCACCGAAAAGAGGAACAACAGCCAGCCCCTGCATGGCCAAACCAAGGTTGTTTCGCAATAGTCCTGACAGGCGATTAGCCTTGCCGTCGAGGGTTAGTGCGGTGCCCTCAATCTTTTCGTAGTGCTCCAACTCAACACAGAACAATCGCACGAGTTCGACCGCAATACCCGCCGCCCCGGCGATGCCCACCAGCGAGAAGTCATCAGCGGGGAACACTTTTTCAATGTCTCGCTGTGCGATGACGTTGCCCATGGTGGCCCGGCGGTCGCCAGCCATGACCACACCATCGGCGTAGGTCAAAGCCACGATGGTGGTGCCGTGTGGAATTTGAAGGCCGGCCTGTCCGCTCAATTGCCCGGCCGCATGGGTCGGTGCTTCGCGGTCGTGGCCGATCGAGTTCAAGAAGTCGGCAAACGAACTCGACGTTGCTGAGGTGTAGGCGTTGGCAAGGCCGGTGGGACCGCGATGGGAGTCTGGAGTTCGAGATGCTGTCACTGGCCACCCTTTTGGACGAAGGATCGAACAAAGTCTTCGGCGTTTACCTCGAGCACCCCATCGATCTCGTCGAGGATTGAGTCAACGTCGGCATCGATGTCGCTGCTGGAACTTTCGCGAGAAACTACCGCTGCCGCAACATCGTCCTCCGCGGCATCCTCGCGGGGAGTAGGTCGCGTCTGGCCAGAATCCTGGGTCGTCATGGTGACCACCTTAACCCTGACCGGCGGCCTAGGCGCGGCTTAGGAGCCGCGGAGGGCAGCGAGTAGATCTGCTGCGGTCTCACACCGATCAAGTAACGCCTCTAGTTGGGCACGCGTACCACGCACCGGTTCCAACGTCGGCACGCGCTGGAGGGCTTCATAACCGGGAACGTCGAAAATGACTGAATCCCATGAGGCAGCAGCAACAGAACTGGCATAGCGTCGAAGACACTCCCCGCGGAAATACGCGCGCGTGTCGTCTGGCGGAAATTCCATCGCGTGTGCGACGCGCTCCGGTTCCACCAGGCGCTTAAGGCGCCCGGAGGATTCCAAGCGTAGGGCCAGCCCACGGGAGGGATTGATGTCTGAGTACTGAAGATCTACCAGCGCTAGACGTGCTTCATCCCAGCCGAGGCCATCACGGCGCCGGTAGCCATCGAGCAGTCGCAGTTTTGCTACCCAGTCGAGTTCGTCGGCCAACGCAGTTGGATCGACTTCTAACTGCTCCAGCGTAGCTTCCCAGCGGCTTAAGACGTCCTGTGTTTGCTTGTCCGAACTTGAATCCGGTTGGGTATTCACCAACTCGCGCGCGGCACGGGCGAAGCGACGTTGCATTTCGATCGCCGTCATTTCGCGCCCATCGGCAAGTTGCAGCACCTGGGTCAAACTGTGGTCGTGGGACACCGCGTGCATGGCCGCCACGGGGTCGGCCAAACTGAGGTCATCGCCGATCGCGCTATTTTCGATAAGGCTCAAAACAAGTGCGGTGGTGCCCATTTTTAGGTAGGTCGCGGTTTCGGAAAGGTTGGCATCGCCAACGATGACGTGCAAACGCCGATATCGCTCCGGGTCCGCATGTGGCTCATCACGCGTATTAATGATGGGCCGCTTGAGCGTGGTTTCTAGCCCCACTTCTACTTCGAAAAAGTCTGCGCGCTGTGACAGTTGGAATCCGTTCGTGCGTCCATCCTGGCCAATGCCTACTCTTCCGGTCCCGGTAAAGACCTGACGGGTAACAAAAAAAGCGGTGAGATGCTTGACAATGTCAGCGAAGGGGGTTGCTCGCCGCATGAGGTAATTCTCGTGGCAACCATACGACGCGCCCTTGTTGTCGGTGTTGTTCTTGTAGAGCCGGATAGGGAATGGGCCAGCCGAGGTGGCTGCCTCGGCGGCAGCACACATGATTTCTTGGCCCGCCCGGTCCCACAACACCGCATCGAGGGGGTTGGTCACTTCGGGGCTGGAATATTCCGGATGCGCATGATCAACGTAAAGGCGCGCTCCGTTGGTGAGTACGAGGTTGGCCAGGCCGAAGTCTTCGTCGGTCAGTTGGGATGGATCCGCCTCTGCCCGGCTCATGTCGTAGCCGCGAGCATCACGCAGGGGGGCTTCCTGCTCAAAGTCCCAGCGTGGTGAAGCACCCCGATCTCCCACGCTACGACCGGCGTGGGCGGTGACGACGGCCGTGGACATCATCATGGCGTTGACATGTGGTTGACCGGGAACAGAGACCCCATACTCGGTCTCGATGCCCATCACTCGATGAACGCTCACGTCAGCCGACCATCACAGGCGGCGATGATCACAGGTACTGGCCGGTGTTGGCCACCGTATCGATGGAACGTCCTGCTTCGGTACCCTGCTTACCGGAGATGAGGGTGCGAATAAACACGATGCGCTCCCCTTTCTTGCCCGATATTCTGGCCCAGTCATCAGGATTGGTGGTGTTGGGGAGGTCTTCGTTCTCTCGAAACTCATCAACGCACGAACTGAGCAGGTGTCCAACGCGGATGCCTTTCTCGCCCGTATCGATGAAATCCTTGATGGCCATCTTCTTTGCCCGCGCGACGATGTTCTCGATCATGGCACCGGAGTTGAAGTCCTTGAAGTACAACACCTCTTTATCGCCATCGGCGTAGGTCACTTCCAGGAACCGGTTCTCTTCGATGTCGGAGTACATGCGTTCGACAGTGCGCTGAATCATGGCCACACATGTGTCTTCGGGCGAACCGCCATGTTCAGCGACATCCTCTGGATGAAGGGGTAGTCGTGCGGTGAGGTACTTGCTCATGATGTCGCGCGCGGATTCAGCATCGGGACGTTCAATCTTGATTTTCACATCGAGTCGACCGGGGCGAAGGATGGCCGGATCGATCATATCCTCGCGATTGGATGCACCAATTACGATGACGTTTTCAAGGCTTTCTACCCCATCGATTTCGCTGAGCAGTTGGGGAACGATTGTGTTCTCCACGTCGCTGGATACCCCAGAACCGCGGGTGCGAAACAGCGAGTCCATCTCATCAAAGAAAACAATGACCGGTGTTCCCTCGGATGCCTTTTCCCTCGCTCGTTGAAAAACCAACCGAATATGTCGCTCGGTTTCTCCGACATACTTGTTCAGCAACTCAGGGCCCTTAATGTTGAGGAAGTAACTGCGCCCTTCCTCGCTTCCTGTTCGCTCAGCCACCTTCTTGGCCAGTGAATTTGCCACCGCCTTAGCGATGAGCGTCTTGCCGCATCCGGGTGGGCCGTAGAGCAAAATGCCTTTGGGGGCGGCAAGTTCATGCTCTTTAAACAGGTCCGGATACAAATAGGGCAACTCAACCGCGTCGCGGATGAGTTCAATTTGCGAGCCAAGGCCACCGATATCACGGTAATCGATGTCGGGAACCTCTTCTAAAACAAGTTCTTCAACCTCAGACTTGGGAATGACTTCGTATACGTAATTCGACTTCGGTTCGAGCAGCAGCGAGTCGCCAGCGCGCAACGTGAGAGTGCGCAGTGGCTCCGCCAACATGACGACACGTTCCTCGTCGGTCCGACCCACCACGAGCGCCCGCTCATGATCGGACAGCAACTCCTTGAAGATCACGATTTCCCCGAGACGTTCGAAATCCCGAACCCCCACCACGTTCATCGTTTCGTTCAGCATCACCTCTTGGCCCGGTACAAGTTGTTCAAGATCGACGTCGGGACTGGTGCTGACCCGCATCTTTCGACCGCTGATCGCGATGTCAGCAACGCCCTCGGTGAGCTTTTCGAGAAAGACCCCATAGCCGCCCGGTGGTTGAGCTAGGCGGTCGATTTCGGCCTTCAATGTGACGATCTGTTCACGGGCATCGCGCAGTGTGGAACTAAGCCTGGAGTTGTGTTCTTGAATGGCGGCAACTTCTCGTTGTAGCGAAGTGAGTCTTTCCTGCGTGGACCCATTCCAGCCGGAGCCACCCTGTTGGGGCTCACTGGCGCTGTCTGCGGTCATGACTCACCTCCGTGATAGCACGAGGCCGCACTAATGCGGCTAATACGCCTGTGTTTGTCGTTTGACCCTACTTCTTTTCCAGCCTACGTGCCCGCAGGCGTGTAATCCTCACCGTAGGCACCCTTGGCGGGACGCGTCCGACGCGCGGGCAACACCGCACCCGGGGCCAGCCGACGAGTGATGAGCAAGAAACCAGTGTGTGCCACCATGCGATGATCCGGTCGTACCGACAGCCCTTCTAAATGCCAGGTGCGCACCATCGATTCCTCGGCCCGCGGCTCGGTCCAACCGCCATGTTCCCGCAATGCCTCCCCAATACGAGACAGTTGTGTAGTTGTGGCCACGTAGGCCACCAGTACTCCCCCCGGTCGCAGTGCCCAGGCAGCGGCCTCGATGCACTCCCAGGGAGCGAGCATGTCTAGGACACAGGCATCAAAGTCTTTACTCTCTAGGTTCGCATCCTGAAAATCACCCACCTGCAGCTCCCAGGACGGTGGCAGGTGCCCGAACCAAGACCGCACATTGTCGCTGGCGATTTCAGCAAAGTCCGCCCGACGCTCGATCGAGCGGACGTGACCTTGATCGCCGACCGCCGTGAGCAAGTGTGCGGTCAGTGCACCAGACCCAGCCCCAGCCTCGACAACCCTTGATCCCGCTGCCAGGTTGGTGGTATTCACAATGCGGGCAGCATCCTTGGGGTAAATCACCGCCGCTCCCCGCGGCATGCCGAGGGTGAAGTCCTCGAGGCGGGATCTTAGGACGACGTACCCCGTGCCGTTTGTTGACATCACGACGCTGCCCTCTCCCGCGGCAAGGAGATCATCATGATTAATTCCCCCCTTATGGGTGTGAAAGGAGCGCCCTGGCGTCAGCGTGATGGTGTGCGGCCGCCCCTTGGGATCGGTCAACTGAACGATGTCTCCGGGGCGTAGTTCCCCCGGTGCTCGACGGTCCGGTAGTGAAGTCATAGGTGCACGTTCCGATCCGGGGACTGGGTAGGGCTGAGGTCCAAAAGCGTTGCCAGATAGTTCACGTCAAGATCAGCCAAATTTGATACGACATGACAACGTGGGCCCGCTTCGATGGGGGTCAGGTGTTCGATAGCAATGACCATGGCACCACTGGCCACACCAGATGCGACTCCGGTGGGTGAGTCTTCCAACACGATGCAGTCGGCAATGGACACGTTAAGGCTTTGGGCCGCGAATAAATAGGGCATCGGGTCAGGCTTGGTTCGTGCTACTTCGTCCCCGGCTACCGTGATCTGAAAGATGGCCGCAGCAGGTTTATCCGGAGCAGACACAAGCGCGGGCAGGTCAACGTCAAGAACTTGCTCCAGAGCACGTAGAAGGGTGCGATGTGAGGCCGTCACAAGCCCGAGGGGTATTTCTGCGGCAACGAGTTCGCGCAGGAGACTGATTGAGCCGGTCTGCCATTGCGGGGGCGTGTTGGAAAGCATATCTTCCATCCGTTGCAGCAGTTCAATTTTGAAGTTTGCTTCGGGCACGACCTGGCCGGTTGTCCTGACGACCCGCTCGCGCATGTATGCGGTGACCCTGTCCATTGGGCCGCCAAGACACCAGCGTTGGTCCGCCTCGGTCCAGTCAACGCCGAGCCCGGCCATTAACTGGGTCTCGGCAGCCAACCACATGCCTTCAGAGTCGATCAAGGTTCCGTCCAGATCCCATAACACTGCCGCTGGTTTAGGTGGCATTGAAGTACTTGGCCTCGGGATGATGCACGATGATGGCAGTGGTCGACTGTTCGGGTTGCAGCTGGAACTCCTCCGAAAGAGACACTCCGAGGCGATCGGCTTGCAGCAGATCCATGAGCAGTACCTGCTGGGAAAGATCTGGGCAGGCGGGATAGCCAATGGAATATCGAGACCCTCGGTAACCCTGCTTGCTAATGAGATGCTGCATATCAGAACTGTCCTCACCTGAAAATGACAACTCTTCGCGGATGCGTGCGTGCCACATTTCTGCCAGTGCCTCGGTGAGTTGAACGGTGAGTCCGTGGAGTTCTAAATACTCACGATATGAGTCGTCGGCGAAAAGTTTGGCTGTTGACTGGTTGGCCACCTCCCCCATCGTGACCAGGTGAAACGCGACCACGTCTGTCTCGCCTGAATCTGCCGAACGAAAGAAGTCAGCCAGACACAGACCCCGGCCGCGGCTTTGGCGTGGAAACGTCAGGCGAGCGCGCTCCTGTCCTTGGTTTGGTCCCTCGTGCCACTGGATAATCAGGTCATTGCCCTCGCTTACCGCCGGGAAATATCCATAGGTAACGGCCGGCTCAACGAGGCCTTCGGTGTGTACCTTTGTGAGCCATTCACGAAGCCGAGGCATACCTTCTGTTGCGACAAGTTCGTCGTAGTCGACGCCATCTCGCACGGCCTTCAAACCCCACTGACCCATGAACAACGCACGATGATCGAGGTAGGGAACGTAGTCGGCCTGAGCGATGCCTCGAATAACGCGCGTACCCCAAAACGGTGGTGTGGGAAGCGCATTACTAGCGGACACATCTGACCGTGCTGTGGATTGGAGCTGCGGTGGACTGTCCCGTCGACCTGCTGTGGCCCTTGCCGGGACGCGACGTTCGCGCAGGGCCGGCAATGCTGCTTCTGGATCACCGGACTTGATGGCCATGAGCGTGTCCATGAGGGCCAAACCCTCGAACGCATCGCGCGCGTAGCGTACCTGTCCCTGGTAGATCGCACCCAGGTCCTGTTCCACGTAAGCCCGCGTGAGAGCGGCACCTCCAAGAATTACCGGGTAGCGATCTGCGATCCCGCGATCGTTCATCTCCTGAAGATTTTCCTTCATGACCACGGTGCTTTTCACGAGTAGGCCCGACATTCCGATGACGTCTACGTCGTGCGTTCCGGCGGCTTCGACGATGGCGGTAATGGGCTGCTTGATTCCCAAATTGACCACGTCGTAGCCGTTATTGCTCAAGATGATGTCGACCAGGTTTTTGCCAATGTCGTGGACGTCACCTTTGACTGTGGCGAGAAGAATCCGGCCCTTACCGGTGGCTTCTGATCTTTGCATGTGGGGCTCAAGATGGGCGACCGCCAGCTTCATCACCTCAGCGCTTTGTAATACAAAGGGCAATTGCATCTGTCCTGCCCCGAAGCGCTCGCCGACAATTTTCATGCCCGGTAGCAGCGTGTCATTAACGATGCTCAGCGCAGGAGTAGTGCCCAAGGCCTCATCGAGATCGTCCTTTAGGCCCTGGCGCTCCCCATCAATGATTCGGCGTTCGAGCCGATCAAACAACGGCAGCGCTGCGAGTTCTTCGGCGCGTGAAACGGCAGTGCTCGCAGCATCGACACCTTCAAACACTTCAAGGAACCGGGTGAGCGGGTCGTATTGGATTTCTCCGTCGGAATCGAAGGTGCGTCGGTCGTAAATGAGGTCAAGGGCGGCATCACGTTGATCGTCGGAAATCCGTGCAATGGGCAGGATTTTTGACGTATGCACAATGGCGGAGGTAAGGCCAGCGTTGACGGCCTCGTGTAGATACACCGAGTTGAGTACCTGACGGGCCGCCGGATTGAGACCGAAGGAGATATTGGACAGTCCCAGGACCGTGTGCACTCGTGGGTGATGGGCGGCTAGGTGTGCGATGGCACTGAGGGTTTCAATACCGTCACGACGGGTCTCCTCTTGGCCGGTGGCGATGGGAAACGTCAAGACGTCGACGAGGATGTCATCAGGTGCCAAACCCCAGTTCAGCGTCAAATCATCGATGAGTCGCTCGGCGACGCGTACTTTCCACTCACTGGTTCGCGCCTGGCCCTCCTCGTCAATGGTTAAGGCAATCACGGCGGCACCGTGCTCTACCACGAGCGGCATGATCCGAGCGAAGCGCGACTTCGGACCGTCGCCATCTTCGTAGTTGACCGAATTGATGACCGAGCGACCACCGAGGCGCTCTAGCCCGGCCTGCAGGACGGCTGGCTCGGTTGAGTCGAGCACGAGCGGCAGGGTTGAAGCTGTTGCGAATTGCTGGGCCAGGGTCGACATGTCTGCTATACCGTCTCGCCCCACGTAGTCCACGCACAGGTCAAGAAGGTGGGCTCCTTCGCGTACCTGATCGCGAGCAATATCTACACACTGCTCACTATCGTCCGCCAGCATCGCGTCACGAAAAGCCCTGCTGCCATTGGCATTTGTACGTTCACCAATGGACAGGTACGTGAGATCTTGGCGCAGTGGCACGGCTTGATACAGGGAGGCAACGGATGCGTCCGGGTGGGGAGAGCGGGCGACAATGGGTCGGTGTCCGACTCTGTCAACCACACAGCGCAGATGCTCCGGGGTGGTACCGCAACATCCACCCACGAGGTTGAGTCCGAATTGGGTGACGAAGGATTCGTGAGCGTCGGCCAGTTCGGTTGGAGACAGTGGATAATGGGCGCCGTCGGCGGTCAGGACCGGCAGCCCAGCGTTGGGCATGCAGGTCAAGGCAAGTGCAGTGGTACGACTGAGAGTGCGCAGATGCTCACTCATTTCGGTCGGGCCTGTCGCACAATTGAGACCGATGGAGTCCACACCCAACGGCTCGAGTGCGGCCAATGCGGCACCAATTTCGGTACCGAGCAGCATGGTGCCGGTCATCTCTACCGTTACCTGCACCATGATCAAGGCGTCACTGCCGGCTGTGGCTCGCGCACGTTGACAACCGATGATCGCCGCCTTGGCCTGCAGAAGGTCCTGGGTGGTTTCGACCAGAAGCGCATCTACCCCACCGTTGATGAGACCCCGGGCCTGTTCTGCGTATGCGTCGCGGAGCTCCGCGAAGGTGATGTGGCCCAGCGTGGGCAGGCGTGTACCCGGGCCCATCGCTCCGAGGACAAAACGCGGTTGCTCGGGAGTGCTCCAGATATCTGCCTGGGTTCGCGCTAGACGCGCGCCAGCATAGGCGAGTTCATAGATCCGGTCTTCTATGCCGTACTCGGCCAAATTTGCCAGATTCGCGCCAAAAGTGTTGGTTTCAATACAGTCCACGCCGACAGACAAGTACGCATCATGGACCTCGGCAACGATGTCTGGCCGGGTGACGTTGAGAATCTCATTGCAGCCTTCGTAATCTTCGAAGTCGGCCAAACTCACGTCGGCGTCTTGCAGCATGGTGCCCATCGCCCCATCGGCCACCAGGACATGGCGGGCGAGGGTTTCGCGGAGGGCGCTGCCACGCGCAAGAGGCGCAGACGTCGTTGTCATGATGGGTCAGACTAGACCGTTCGATCCGGGGATCAATCCCTGCCGTAGGCTCACCGAGGTGTGTCCGGCAGGGGTGCCGGGAACCAACGATGGGCGGTGCCTCAACAATGATTGAGTTTGAATCTCTACCTGAGCTGCTAGAGCCCGTTCTCGTCTGTGCCTTCGAGGGCTGGAATGACGCGGGTGAGGCGGCCTCCGGTGCTCTCACCCATCTGATTCATGCCTGGGCGGCACAACCCCTGGCCGAAATGGATTCTGAGTCCTACTACGACTACCAGGTCAATCGGCCCATCATTGAGGTTGATTCCTCTGGTATCCGCAACCTCACCTGGCCGGCCACGCGCATCTTTATCGCCCGCCTCCCGCTGGCCAATCGCGACATCGTGCTCGTCCAGGGAATCGAACCCAACATGCGTTGGCGGCAGTTCACCGCTGAATTGGTCGAACTCGTCAGTGAATTGGACGTGAAGTTGGTGATCACGCTTGGCGCTTTGCTTTCCGATAGTCCACATTCACGACCGGTGCCGGTCACCTCAACCGCTGGTGATGCAGGAACCGGTCGAACTTTCGGCTTTGAGGCATCGCACTATGAGGGACCAACGGGAATTAACGGTGTCATTTCACATGCGTGTGCCCAACGAGGAATAGGTTCCATCTCGTTGTGGGCCGCTGTCCCCCACTACGTTGCCCAGGCACCATCTCCGAAAGCGGCACTCGCACTCGTCCGCGAGATCGAAGAGCTCCTTGACGTCGCGGTGCCCCTGCGCGAACTCATTGAAGAGGCACGCGCATGGGAGGACGGGGTTGATGAACTTGCCGCTGATGATGAAGAGGTCGCAGACTACGTTCGCCAACTCGAGGAAACTCGCGACGCAACCGACCTCCCCGAAGCAAGTGGTGAAGCGATAGCACGCGAGTTTGAGCGGTACCTGCGTCGCAGGGACCCCGGCCCCAACTAGGACGGCCCTAAACGGGAGCTAGTACGACCCCGAGGAGTGCGTCAACCGCGGTGATCATGGCTTGGCCATCATCGGGTGGTCCCGGTTTGCGCGTCAGCGCCGTTGCGGCCCAGGTATCGATCATTGCCAGTGCACGAGGTGCGTCCAGATCGTCGGACAATGCATCACGCACCTGCGCGATCGTGTGTGCGGCACCAGAGGTGTGTCCTGAGGCTGCGGCTTGCTCCCACACTTCGCGACGTTGGGTGGCGGCTGTCAATTCCGCTGACGTCCACTCCCAATCGTGGCGGTAGTGGTGATTTATCAGACTCAGTCGAAGGTCGTTCGGGTTCACCCCGTCGCTGAGTAAACGGGAAACGAAAACGAGATTCCCGCGTGACTTGCTCATCTTGTGACCCTCATAGCCCACCATGCCCACGTGAACGTAATGTCGCGCGTACGGCCATGATGCGGTGATCGCTTCCGCGTGTGCGGCACCCATTTCGTGGTGGGGGAAAACTAAGTCGTTGCCACCACCTTGCACATCAAAGCTCATGCCGAGATGGTCAAGTGCAATGGCCACACACTCGATGTGCCAACCGGGGCGCCCGTGGCCAAGTGCGGTGTCCCACGCCGGCTCCTCTGATCTTTTCGCGCGCCACATCAACGGGTCGAGTGGATGGCGCTTACCTGCCCGTTCCGGGTCACCCCCCCGCTCTGCACATACCGCCAGCATGTGTTCTTCGGTCCAGCGCGATACCTCTCCGAAACGTGGCGATGCGGTCAAATCGAAGTACAGATCCTCCTCTACCTGATACACCGCGCCGGAAAGTAGTAATTGTTCGATGTAGGTAACGATCGACGGGATGGATTCGATGGCACCGAGGTAGTGCTGCGGTGGCACTACGCGCAATGCGGTCATGTCGTGACGAAATAATTCGGTCTCGCGCAGGGCAATGTCGTGCCAGTCTTCTCCGCGTGCGATTGCGCGTTCTAGAAGCGGGTCATCAATATCGGTCACGTTTTGCACGTAGTTGACGCCTAGGCCGTTGGCCCGCCACTGTCGCTGAAGTAGATCAAATGTGAGGTAGGTGAAGGCATGCCCTAAATGTGTTGCATCGTAGGGGGTAATGCCGCAGACGTACATGGTTGCGGTGGGCCCGGTAACGACGGGTCGAACCTGCCCGGTAGCGGTGTCATACATTCGTAGTTGCGTACCGCTCCCGGCCAGATGGGGCACGCCAGGTGCGGGCCAAGACTGCATGAGCAGAGCCTAGCGACCGATGAGACACCTACATCGGCGGCCAAGGAAGCGGTGGGTAGTCGGTGCCCGGGAGCGGAAAGACGCCGGTGCTCATCAAGTTGTCTAGGCGCTGGCATAACGCGTCGATCTCTGCGTCAGACAGGTGCATGCGTAACTGCGCGCCTGCAGACCCGGATACCGACATCGACTCAGATAGGCGTTGAAGATCAGCAATCAAGGAGTCAGGGATGATCTGGCCGGACCAACCCCATAAAACGGTGCGCAACTTGGGTTCAACGTGAAAGGTGAGTCCATGATCGATACCGAAGAGCGTGCCAGAATCATCGCGAAGAATGTGCCCGCCCTTGCGATCGGCGTTGTTGGCTAACACATCGAAAATGGCCATCTGCTGAGCCCGCGGATCACTGTCGTGGGCTACGACCACCGGGGTTCCATCGTAGGTTTCAGCTTCGAGTACGACATGCCACCCCGCAGGCACATCGTCTGGCACCACAACATCACATGCGGGGTGATTGACCTCGTCTTGAATCCACACCTGGCACATGCCCGGCCCATAAGGGCCATCTTCACGCCACACCGTCACCGGCACCAGGCCCCAGCCAAGTGCCTGATCAAGCTGATAGGTGGCAACCTCGCGGTGTGCCAGGGTTCCGCTAGGAAAATCCCACAGCGGCCGCTCTCCCCGCCTGGGCTTGTACACACACGAGATCTGGTCTTGCCCCGAGTCGATGGTGGCAGCGAGAGTGGCATTAGAGGCCCCGGCTAGCTGACCATTAATGCGTAGGTCGGCCGTGGCAAGCACATGGGCGAGATCAATCGACGCGCTCATTCGTGATTAGCGTCGTCGATAACCATTGGCGCGCGGGCAGATGTGCCCCTCAACCTCCAGTGCCAGCCCGCACAGCGGACAGGGTGGCCGGCCGGCGGCGACAACGACCTCGGTGCGAGAGGCGAACTGAGCTGCAGCTGCTGCGCTTAAGACTATGCGGACGGTGTCGGCAGCTTCGTCGTCATCGTCACCGAGTTCGGCGATCTCACCATCGGAGGCTTCATGCGCCTCGATCACCACGTTGCCGAGGTTGGCATCCCAACCCAGTGCCATCGCCGACACTTGAAAATCCTCATCGATTGGCGTGGCCAGTGGCTCGGCGTCGTAACTGATGAACTGATCGGCCGGCACGCCCGCCTCAACCTCGTTGAGCAGTTCCATAGTGCGTACCGCAAGGACAGCAGCCTGCTGCTTTTCTATGCGCAACGACATAATGCGGTTGGTGTCGCTCACCTGAAGATAAAAGGTGCGATCCCCCGGCATGCCTACCGTGCCCACCACGCATCGAGTGGGTGCCACGAAGGTCCAAATCTGCCGGCTCACTGGCGCACCTTAGCCGCTTTCGAGGTAGAGCCTTTCTTGCCCGTCGGTGTGTGACCGGCGCCTCCCCCAACGGCAGCATCGTCAGCGCCACGTGCATTCTTCTTCGGCGCTTTGATGAAGTCCAAATCGCAACCGGAGTCGTTCATTCGCAATACGAATGGACGTTGGGGGGTGTAATTGATGACAGATAGCGAGCATGGGTCCACTTGAAGGCGCTGGAACTGATCAAGATGCATGCCCAGTGCATCGGCCAGGATCGCCTTGATGACATCGCCGTGGCTCACAATGGCATAAATCGAACGTGGTCCTAAGTTGTCGTTCCACTCATGGATGGCCGTCACAGCTCGAGACTGCATGGTCACCATGGCCTCACCACCGTCGCCGGGGAAACGCACCGAACTCGGGTGCGCCTGCACTGTCTTCCAGAGCGGTTCCTTGACCAAGTCAGACAGTGACCGACCGGTCCAATCACCGTATCGGCACTCGCCTATGCGATCGTCAACCTCGACGGTTACCTTCTTTTTCTGGCCCGACACCAGTGCATCAGCTGTTTGTCGTGTCCTTTCCAGCGGACTAGAAACCACCCGGGACAGTTTCACCGGGGTGAGTCGACGCGCCAGCGTTTCGGCCTGTTTCTCACCGACATCGTCTAGGTATACATCAGGCGTCCACCCAGCCAGGACACCTGATGTATTGGCGGTGGACCGGCCGTGACGGACGAGCAACACGATGGTCACCGGCCTAGCCTAAGCATTCAATACTCCGGCTAATAACAGCACCACAAGAACACCGGCAAAACCGAGCCGGTAGAGGACGAAGGGAAGATAGGAGTTCGTGGCGATGTACCGAATCAACCAGGAGATCACCAAATAACCAACCGAGAAAGCGATGACGGTCGCCACAATGACGGCGCCCCAGGCCACGTCAGGGTCATTGCTGATGCGAGTGGCTTCATATGCACCGGAACCCAGCACCGCCGGAATCGCCAGCAGGAAGGCGTAGCGGGTGGCTGCTTCCCGAGTCAGCCCGAGGGTCAAGCCCATCGTGATGGTGGCCCCCGAACGTGAAACCCCCGGCACAAGCGCCAAGGCCTGGGCGCCGCCCAGGAGAATCGCGTCCTTGGCACGCAATGAGGAAATTTCCCGTGTTCGATGGCCCCATCGGTCAGCCGCACCTAGCAGCAAACCAAAGCCCGCAAGCATTACTGCGGTCAGCCACAGGTTGCGTGCAATCGTTTCAATCTGGCTGGTGAATGTGATCCCCAGCACCACAATGGGGATGGTGCCCAGGATCACGTACCACCCCATTCGAGCGTCAATACTGGAGCGAAGCGCTGGCTGGCGGAGCGATTTCGCCCAACTAACGGTGATACGTGCAATATCTCGGCGAAAATAGATAAGCACAGCGGCCTCGGTGCCGATCTGGGAGATAGCGGTGAACGCCGCACCCGGGTCTTGCCAGCCAAAAATTTGTGAAACTGCGAGAAGATGAGCACTGGAAGACACAGGCAGAAACTCGGTCAACCCTTGCAGTACACCGAGAACGATGGCCTCGAACAAACTCAAGTGCGCGGAGGTTTCACTCGGCTAAACCGGCTTCGGCCAGCAGCTCAGGCATCCGGCGCACCGTTGCCAGACGCTCATCGAGTGAGCCTGAGTACACCGCGATGGTGAGCGTGGTGACTCCGGATTCGGCATAGGCTCCCAGGCGATCGCGCACACGCTCTGGTGGCCCAATCAGTGATGTCCGATCGATGAAGTCGGCTGGCACTGCGTTAGCGGCACCGGCGTAGTCACGGCCAAGGTAGAGGTCTTGCACCTGTGTGGCAGCTTCCTCGTACCCCATGCGAGCAGCGAGATCGTTGTAGAAGTTCTTATCCCGAGAACCCATCCCGCCAATGTAGAGCGCCGCGTAGGCGCGAACAGGATCTGCACATGCCTGAAGGTCGTCGCCGAGCACAACGGGAACGGTGGGAACGACGTCGAAACCCGTCATATCCTCTCCTCGCTTTTGCCGGCCAGCAAGCAAATGTGTCATTTGCTCACCGGCGTACTCGGGAGAGTAAAAAATTGCTAACCAACCATCGGCGATCTCACCGGCTAGTTCTAGGTTTTTCGGACCGACTGCCGCGAGATAAATCGGAATAGATTCACGCACCGGGTGCACCGTGAGGGTGAGCGCCTTACCGGGGCCGTCGGGCAGCGGCAGCGTGAAAAATTCACCGTCGTAGACGAGACGTTCGCGGGCGAGTGCCTTGCGCACAATCGCCACGTATTCTCGGGTTCGGGCCAACGGCTTGTTAAATCGCACGCCATGCCAGCCTTCCGATACTTGCGGGCCCGATACGCCTAGCCCTAGCCGGAATCGGCCGCCGGAGAGCGTGTCCAAGGTTGCTGCGGTCATGGCGGTGTTGGCCGGTGTGCGTCCAGGAATTTGAAAAATTGCCGAGCCAACATCAATGCGTTCAGTTTGGGCTGCCACCCAACTCAACACCGTTGCGGCATCGGAGCCGTACGCCTCCGCAGCCCATGCCACGGCATAGCCGAGCCGGTCTGCCTCGCGGGCTAGTGCCAGGTTGTCTGCATCGTTACCTGCACCCCAGTAGCCGAGATTGATCCCCAGTTTCATGATCTGCCCCTCGCGTTATTCTCGTGAAGACCCCCGGTGGGAGCCGCTGCATCAATCGTTTACACGCTTCGTGAGCGAGCCTATCCGGGTGTGTCCGCCATGGGTGTTCCGGTGCTTGCCTCGTCGTGGCGAACGTGGTGGGGTGAAGCCATGGCATCCTTGGCTTCAGTTTTTGAATACCGCACGCTCACCCTGCCCCGGCAGGCTACCCGGTCGGCAGCAAAATCTGCCTTGACCGAGGTGGCCGAATACGGTCGCTGGGAACTTGATCGGCATCGAATCTATCCTGATGGTCGCCGCAAAGTTCGGCTGCGCCGACGCATTCTTCGTCCAGATCTGACGATGTGGACATCACAATCGTCCACGCTGGGATAGTTCGGTTCAGCAGTGGCGTAAAAAGCGATCAAGAACTCGTACACCGAAACGAACCGAGTCGATCGGTACGCGTTCATCAACTCCGTGGAACAGGGCCGCAAAATTTAAGTCAGCGGGTAGACGAAGTGGTGCGAAGCCGTAGCCCTTGATTCCTAGCCGAGAGAACGCTTTGGCATCGGTGCCGCCGGACATCAGATACGGCACCGGGTAAGCCCCCGGGTCCTCCGCCCGCAACGCAGCTGCCATGGCATGGACCAGATCCCCTTCGTAGGGCACCTCTAGAGCCACGTCATCGGTCAGTACTTCGAGGTCAACCCCCTCGCCCACGAGACGTTGCAGTTCTGCGAGGAAAACATCGCGCTGTCCGGGCAGGAATCGACCGTCAATGTGTGCGGTTGCCACCTCAGGAATGACATTGACCTTGTAACCCGCTGCCAGCATCGTTGGATTTGCCGTATTTTTCAGTCCGGATCCGACGAAACTGGCGAGGGGGCCCAGTTGCATCAGTGAGTTGATTTCATCCCCGGGAGCCATGCTCAGTCCGGTGAGTTCCGCGATTTCAGCGAGTAATGCCGTGGCCGTGGGTCCCAGCGATACCGGAAAATCATGCAAGCCCACCCGAGCAATCGCCTGGGCCAGCTCGGTGACCGCATTCTCCATGTTCAACATGGAGCCATGACCGGCCCGACCTCGGGCACTTGCGCGCAACCAGGTGATGCCCTTTTCGGCTGTCTGAATCAGATACAGGCGGCGATCGGCATCCAAACTCCAGGAGAATCCACCAACTTCGCCGATGGCCTCGGTTGCCCCGGTAAACAGATCGGGGCGATGCTCGACCAGCCAGTGGGCGCCGTGCCTGCCACCAGCTTCCTCATCCGGGGTGAAGATGGCGATGATGTCTCGAGGCGGCCGATACCCGGTGCGTGCCCAGGAGCGCAGGAGCGCCAGGAACATCGCATCGGTGTCCTTCATATCGACCGCGCCGCGGCCCCAAATCATTCCGTCAGCTTCCTCAGCAGCGAACGGAGGCACGCTCCAATCAGCCGCAACGGCTGGAACGACATCGAGGTGACCATGGAGCAAAAGTGCGGGCCGAGTGGGGTCTACGCCCGCAATCCGTACTGCAACGGCAGCCCGGCGCCCCGAGGTCGTGGTGATCAGTTCTGCGTCGTAACCCACATCACGCAACAGGTCCTGCACATACTCCGCCGCCAAAATTTCACCCGGGCCCACATCTGTGCCATCGTTGCTCGTATCGATACGAATGAGGTCCACCAAAATGGCGACCGCGTCAGACTCGGCGATGTCGATCGGGTCAGCCTGCTGCGGATTAGGCTCTGGAGTCATCTGCCTATCCTGTACCCATGCGGGGTTGCTAGTCTCTGCCGGTCGGCAATGGCTGACTTCACTCGTCCGGGTGGCGGAATAGGCAGACGCGCTAGCTTGAGGTGCTAGTGCCCTTTATCGGGCGTGGGGGTTCAAGTCCCCCCTCGGACACGCAAGGCATGGCAGGATCATCGTCAGACTCATGACCATTTCCTCCTCGCGAAGGTGCGCCGATGCCCTCCAGTAACTCAGGTACTGCTCGCCATCACCAGGGCCCCACTTCGACGCAGGCTTGGCAGCGCCTCACGCAGGATCGCACCACCATCGCCGACGTCACGCTGCGTGACCTTTTCGCCGAGGATGCACAGCGCGGCACGCGGTTCACTGTGGATGCATGCGGCATCTACGCCGATCTATCCAAGAACCTCATCACCGACGACATCGTGGCGAATTTGGTCGAACTGGCTCATGAGTGTGGACTGACCGAGCGCATCGAATTGATGTTTAGAGGCGATAAAATTAATGTCTCCGAGCATCGCAGCGTGCTACACACCGCTCTGCGCAGTCCGCGGGATTCGACGCTGGTTGTCGACGGCGAAGACGTGGTCGCACCGGTGCACGAGGTGTTAGACCATATGGGCCGCTTCGCTGATCAGATTCGCACGGGCGAATGGACCGGTGTCAGCGGAAAGCGCATCCGTAACGTGGTGAACATCGGCATCGGTGGCTCAGATCTAGGGCCAGTGATGGCTTACCAAGCTCTGAAGGCCTATAGCGATCGAGAACTTACCTTTCGGTTCATTTCCAACGTCGATAGCAGCGACTTCGTTGAAACTACCCGCGACCTAGATCCTGCCGAAACCCTGTTCATCGTCGCCAGCAAGACCTTCACCACCCTGGAAACAATGACGAATGCGCGAAGCGCACGGGCATGGTTGCTCGCTGCACTGCACACACCGAGCAGCGGCCAAACAGAGGGTGACGTGATCTCTCGCCACTGTGTGGCTGTGTCGACGAACGCGGAGAAAGTTTCTGAGTTCGGGATCAACACCGACAACATGTTCGGTTTCTGGGACTGGGTGGGCGGACGATACTCCATGGACTCCAGCATCGGATTGTCCACCATGATCGCCATCGGACCGCAGGGCTTCGCAGGCATGCTTCGTGGATTTCACGATATGGACGAGCATTTCCGAACGGCCGATTTCAGCACGAATCTGCCGGTTCTCATGGGTCTGCTCGCAGTCTGGTACCGCAACTTCTTCGGCGTACAAACGATTGCGGTGCTGCCCTACAGTCAATACCTCAGCCGCTTTCCGGCCTACCTGCAACAACTCACCATGGAGTCCAACGGCAAACACACAACCCTGGACGGCCACGAAGTCACTGTGGACACCGGGCCGGTGTACTGGGGTGAGCCGGGTACGAACGGTCAGCATTCGTTTTACCAACTCTTGCACCAGGGCACGTCTTTGATTCCGGTTGACTTCATCGGCTTTGCTGCCACACCAACCCCGCTGGGTCGTCATCATGACATCTTGATGTCAAATATTTTCGCCCAATCCCAAGCGCTGGCGTTTGGCAAGACCGCTGCGGAAATCGCCGCCGAAGGAACGCCGCCCGATGTCACACCGCACAAGGTGATGCCTGGAAATCGACCCAGCACAGTGCTGTTGGCTGAAATTCTTACGCCCTACCGACTCGGAACCCTAGTAGCGCTTTATGAGCACAGCGTGTTCACCCAGGGTGCCATCTGGAACATCAACTCATTCGATCAGTGGGGTGTGGAATTGGGTAAGGCGCTTGCCCAGAAGATCATTCCCGAACTGGAAAGCGTCGAAGAGCCCGTGCTTGATCACGATTCGTCAACCAATGCACTGATCCATCGCTACCGTGTGATGGCCCAACTCAACCGAAAGGCAAAGTCATGACGACACAGCACCCGATGGAACTCGGCATGGTCGGCCTCGGCCGGATGGGCGCCAACATCGTGCGACGGCTGATGCGCGATGGTCATCGCTGCGTCGTGTTCGACGTCAACGCAGATGCGGTTGCCGAACTCGTTGCTGAGGGTGCGATCGGAACGACGTCGCTGGCGGACATGATGAGCAAAATGACTGGCCCGCGCGCCGTATGGATGATGGTGCCCGCGGGCATCACCGGCGATATCTTGGAGCAGGTGGCAGCCGTTGCCGATGCCGGCGACACCATCATTGATGGTGGAAACTCCTACTATCGAGACGACATTGATCGTGCTGCAGGCCTTAAGGAGCGCGGCATTCACTATGTTGATTGCGGCACCAGTGGTGGCGTATGGGGTTTGGAACGGGGCTACTGCCTGATGATCGGCGGTGAGGATGCACCCGTTGCCCGCCTTGATCCCATCTGGCGGTCAATTGCCCCGGGCATGGGAACAGGTGAACCCACTCCGCTGCGCGACGATGCTGGCAAGACGGCCCAGGACGGCTACCTGCACTGCGGGCCCTCCGGTGCTGGCCACTTTGTGAAGATGGTTCACAACGGGGTTGAGTACGGCATGATGGCGGCAATTTCAGAGGGTCTCAGCATTATTAAGCACGCCGATGCCGGCCTGCACACTCAAGAAATTGATGCTGAAACGACCCCCCTGCGTGACCCGCAGTACTACCAGTTTCAGATCGATATCCCCGAGGTCGCCGAGGTGTGGCGTCGGGGCTCGGTGATCGGTTCATGGTTGATGGACCTCACCGCCGGTGCGCTAGCGCGCTCCCCTGAGTTGTCCGAGTTCACCGGACGCGTTTCCGATTCCGGTGAGGGTCGCTGGACGGTTCTGGCTGCGGTGGAAGAAGGAGTCCCTGCACCGGCCATCACATCTGCTCTTTACTCCCGGTTCGACTCCCGCGGGCTAGGCGAGTTCTCCGGCAAGGTCATGTCGGCCATGCGGTCGGAGTTCGGTGGCCACGACGAGAAGCCAACCGAGAAGTAGGTCAGGGATTTCGTGACGGACCGCCAGGCCGCAGCTGATCTGCCGGTACATGAATATGCGACGGACGGTGAGGTAGCACGTGCTGCTGCACTTCACCTCGCCACGGCGCTGTCCACGGCTGTCGAGGTCAACGGGGTAGCTCACTGCGCGCTCAGTGGCGGCAGGTCGCCCTGGATCATGCTGGACCATCTTGCAACGTTGCCGGTGCCCTTCGACAGCGTCGTGTTCTACCAGGTGGATGAGCGGATTGCTCCCGATGAAGACCCATCTCGAAATATTTCTCATATTCGTGCCGCCTTGGGTTCCTGCGCAGCCCGCATCGTGGCGATGCCGGTGACCGCGGTGGACCTGGTGGCGGCGATGGAGCAATACGCACAGGAGTTACCCGTTCGCTTCGACATCATTCATCTGGGCCTCGGGCCAGATGGGCACACAGCATCGCTGGTTCCCGACGATGGCGTTCTCAACGTGACCGATCAGAGTGTGGCCCTCACCGAGCACCCCTACCAGGGTCACCGGCGTATGACATTAACTTTTCCGGTGCTTGATGCCGCCCGCCAACGCATGTGGTTGGTGACAGGTGCAGAAAAGAGGGACGCCCTGTCGCTGTTACTAGCCGGCAACACCGGTATACCTGCAGGGCGCGTCTGCCGTCGGGATTCCCTTGTTCTCGCCGACTTCGCGGCACTGTCCTAGAGTTCTCCCGTGACTACGCTGCGCATCTTCGCCGATCCTGCACGTCCTGATCTTTCGACTGCTCTGGCTTCGGCGCCGTGGCGACAGGCCGCCGGTATCACGGTGACCGCTGACGAGGCAGAGTCACAACTGGTGTTTCTCGGCCCCCGCGATTCCTGGTCGAACTGGACGGAATCTGCGCTGGAGCGGGGTATTGATCTCACACAACCCACCGTGGTGGTCGGTCGTGGCGATAGCGAACTCGATTCGCCGATTCATGACATCAGAGTCCGTGCGCAGGGGCTGGGAGTCCCCGAGGATTTCATCATCACCGACCGGGTGATGCGCTTACCCACCGAACTCCCATCAGATTCTGAACTGGTCACGGCCAATATTGGTTTTCACGACTACACCGTTGCGGCGGGACCGGTCGATGCAGCCTGGGTGGCACTGGGACTGGGCAGCAGGCCGCAAACGTGGCTGGATGCTGACTTTTTGCGCATGATTCATCGCTTACTGCACCTGGTGCGTGGACGAGCATCGATGCAGTCAGTGCGAGTTGGGCTCCTCGGCTATGGGGCAATCGGTCACGAACATGCTGAGGCCATCACGCGGGTAGCCGGCCTAGACCTTGCCGTGGTGTGCGACACCCAGGAATCTCGACTCGCAGCTGCACAGGAATTTTCACCTCAGATCAGCACCACT
The DNA here is from genome assembly GCA_018609125.1 of Candidatus Nanopelagicales bacterium. Classification (GTDB taxonomy): domain Bacteria; phylum Actinomycetota; class Actinomycetes; order S36-B12; family S36-B12; genus M55B157. The sequence continues at coordinate 207,876 of JABAYF010000028.1, forward strand.
CCGACACCTACCAACCTCATCGAGTCCAGTGATGTCGACCTCATCGTGGTCTCGACACCGCCGAACACGCACGCTCAATGGGCGCTCACCGCGTTAAACGCGGGCAAACATGTGGTGCTTGAGAAGCCCATGGCACTGACGACGGCTGAATGCGATGAGGTGGTCGCTACCGCAGCGAGCCTGGGCAAGCTTGCCGTGGTGTACCAGAACCGCAGGTTCGATCCGGATTTCTTGGCCCTTAAGCAGGTCATCGATGACGGCGAACTCGGCGACGTCTTTCATCTGGAAAGCTTCGTTGGCACCCATCAGCACCCGTGCAACTACTGGCATTCTGACCGCGATGTATCCGGCGGCGCGCTGTTCGATTGGGGTTCCCATGTGGTTGACCAGGTCTTGCAACTCATGCCGGGCCAGGTGCAATACGTGACGGCGGTGAATCACAAGCGACGGTGGCACGATGTCACCAATGCTGACCATTCACGCATGACCTTGCATTACGACGACGGACGTGAGGCAAGTTTCGTCTACTCAGACTTGGCCGCCGCAATGAAGCCGCGCTGGTATATCTTGGGCACCCGCGGCGGAGTTATCGGAGATTGGCGCCACGAACGTGTGATCGCCCGATCTGCGGTGGGAACCTTGGCCGAAGATCGGCTTGCTGCCGCTGACTCACCCCCTGATCTGACGCTGTTCAGTGAGGATGGCCGCGTCACGCAATTGCCTGGCATCCAGCCGAAACCGTTCGCGTTCCACACCGAACTGTCCGCCTACTTTTCCCATGGTCTCCCGATGCAGGTCAGCGCTGATCAGTCCCGTCGAACGGTGGCGATGCTGGAAGCCGCGGAAGAGTCAGCCCTCAATAACGGTCAGCCGGCCACACCTCGGTGAACAACACTCGTTGGGGCCTGTTGGGCGCTGGCTGGATTAGTCAGCGCGCCATCGTTCCGGCGATGCATTCGGCCAGTGGCGCAACTCTTTGGTCGGTGGGTGCGCGTGATGTCGCCCGGGCCGCCTCTCTTGGGCCGATGGGTGGGGCCCAGGACAACTACCGGTCGGTTGTGGATGACCCGGAGGTAGATGCGATCTACATCGCGCTGGACAACGCGGGGCATCTGCCCTGGATCGAGGCAGCCCTCGATGCCGGAAAGCCGGTGCTTTGTGAAAAGCCGCTCACCATGAACCCTGGGCAAACGCAACGGGCGTTGGCATGGGCCCACGATCGCAACGGACTTTTGGTGGAAGCAGCGTGGAATCTGTGGCATCCACGGACCCAGCGTCTCCTCGCCTTGATTCGAGGTGGTGCCATAGGCGTCGTCACCAGCATTGACGCGCACTTCACGTTCGATACGGTGCCACACAACAACTATCGCCTGGATCCACTACGTGGTGGTGGAGCTCTCCTCGATGTGGGCTGCTATGCGTTAATGCTTACAGCAGCGGTCATCGACGACGACGACAGTGAGATTGACGTCCAATCTGTGGAACGGGTTGTGCACGAAGGCGGGGTCGATCTGCAAACCCACGCGAGCCTGCGCGCCGCTGGTGTTCAGGTCACGATGGGAGCCTCATTTATCGCGCCTGAGAGCCAATCGGTGCTCATTCGTGGGTCACACGGAAGCATCTGGCTATCTGATCCGGCCTTCACGTCTTATCTGTCGGCCAGCACCTTGAGGTGCACTTCGGCGGAAGGCACCGCGACCGAAACCTTCCCACCGGTTGATGCCTACGCCGAAATGATCACGCAGGTGAGTGCGGCGGTCGCGTCTAGAATGGGGCACCACACCACCGATCATTGGCTACCGGATCCGCAATGGTCCCGGTGGGTGAGCACGGCCATGGGCCAGATTGCTGCGACTACTTAGCGGTTGATTCTTTACCGCTCAATTTACGCAACCCTGATCGAACGACACCGCCGAGCAGCATGCCGAGCACAAACATCACAATCAAGATGAGAAACAGCGGGAGTGTGACCTGGAAGCCGAACAACCACATCTGCGTAGATTCTGAGTTGAAGATCACCAGTAGCACCGCGGCCACCGAAACGATGACGATGACGACGGTCCGGACAACGCCGGGACCCCGCTTCTGCGACTTGGCGGCATCTGCTGACATGGCCTGAGCATATCAACCAGGCCTTGAAAATAGGTGCATGCAGGTAGGCTGCAGTGTCAGCTACCGACAGATTGGGAGTACCCGACCATGAGCCCCGACACCAGTGCAGGTCATGCGCCCAACTCTGACAAGGCCAACGACTCCGCCACCCCAGAACATGTTGCCCGGATGACCCAGAACGTCGATGACGTGGCGGGAGACGCGGCCGACCAAGCGGAGCGACTCAGCATGGTCATGGAGGCTGAAGCCATTGCCGCTGGTCGGGCCGGGCTGAGCGGGGGCGAAGGTTCCCTCGAGGGTCTGCTCTATCCCTTGGAGGACACCGAGGAGGTGCTCGCCATGGAGGACGCGGAGGACAGTAGCGACGACCCGATGCATGCCGGTGGCCTTCAGCCAGCAGCCTGGATACCTGCGGAGCAGGCGGCCATGCATGTAATTGCTGGTGACGGACCCGAAGGCGACGACGATTTAGGTGATGACCGGTTATCAGATCTGGCCGCCGATGATGATCTCGATATCGACCCCTTCGACCGACCCGGAAGTGAACTCACGGCTGAAGACGAGACCTTGCTCGGCATCGATCCCTACGAGAATTGATGCGAAGCGATGGCAGAGACGATGACGGGCACATTGCCATGACCAGTTCCGGCTCAGATTTCCTCACCATCGAAACAGAACTCGGGGTCTGCCTTATCCGGCTCAACCGACCCGAGAAACTTAATGCAATCCTGCCGCAGATGGGCCTGGACTATGCCCGCGCGCTGCGCCGGGCAGATGCTGATCCCCAGGTGCGGGTCATTGTGGTCACCGGCAACGGGAAAGGCTTCTGCTCAGGGGCCGATCTGTCCATCTTGGCGGAGGGACCCGATGCACTGCAGGGGTTCGTTCAGGGTCAAAGTCTCGATGATCTACCCACCATCGCTCGCGATCTTTCGGTGCCGGTGGTCATGGCGGTCAACGGACCCGCTGCCGGCATTGGAATGGTGCTCGCCCTCGCCGGTGATGTGCGATTCGCCGGCCCAGACGCCTCCTTCATCAGTGCTTTCGCCCGGCTCGGACTTACCGCTGAATATGCCGTGGCCTGGCTGCTGACACGACAGGTCGGGCTAGGTCGTGCCCAGGAGATCTTGCTGAGCGGGCGGGCAGTTTCAGCAGACGAAGCCCTAGAGATTGGTCTGGTTCACCGTATTGACCAAGACCCCCTCGCCGCAGCAATGGCATGGGCCCACGACGTAGCAACACACTGCTCCCCCGCATCGTTGGCGGCCATCAAGACGCAACTGAGCGCGGCCGGAAATGACGACTTCGCCACCCACCTCACCCACAGCCTCGACATGATGTCCCGCTCGTTTACCTGGCCCGATCTTCCCGAGGCGCTACTGGCTCGACTTGCTGGCAGGCCCGTTCAGTTTCCCGACGCGACCTAGTCCAAATAACCGCAGTGGGCAAGCGCAAGACGTACCAGCCGCCCTTGGCCGCCGGTCATCTCGGCCTGGAACGTATAGGACAGTGCCTCCTGTGGGGTGACCCATGCCAGATCGAGGGCATCCTGGGAGGGCACACAGTCACCATCGCAGGCCACGATGTAGCACAGGCTCACCGCGTGCTGGCGAGAGTCAACAAAACCGGTCACCTCGGGATCAGGAAAGTACTCCGCCACGGTGAACGGCACAATGCTGCTCGGAATTCGGGGTAGCGCCATCGTGCCGAGGTCCTTTTCAATATGTCGAAGCAGCGCATGTCGCAGGAGTTCGCCATAGAGCACCCGACCGGACACCACCGCTCGACTTAGTGACCCATCGTGGCGTCCACGCAGCAGCAGACCGATCGCAGTGATCTCGCCCAGGGCGTTGACTCGTACGGGGAGGGCGTCGACATAGACCATCGGCAGCCGCTCTCGGGCAAGGCTGAGATCGTCTTCTGATAGCCAAGACCCACGCGTATCCAACATGTCGCTCATCAGTTCCAACTGTAGCCCCTGATCGGCTCGCCGGTGGTGTCCGTGGCGAGGCGTGGCGAAGGCATCTAGGCTGGCGGCTATGAGCGACATCACGAACCCTGCGCAGTTGTCAGAACAGCAGTGGCGGGAGCGACTAGACCCGGCTGAGTATCACGTTTTGCGGGAGTCAGGTACCGAAGCACCCTGGTCTGGTGAGTACGTGTCAACTAAGTCAACGGGTACCTACGTTTGCCGTGGCTGTGGGGCAGAGCTGTTCACCTCCGATTCCAAATTCGACTCCCACTGCGGCTGGCCGTCCTTCTTCACACCGCTGGCTGGGGATGCCATCGTCGAGATAGAAGATAGGTCGATGGGCACGGTGCGCACGGAGGTGCGCTGCGCCGCCTGTGATGGACACCTAGGTCACGTTTTCTCGGGTGAGGGCTACGACACGCCCACAGATCTTCGCTACTGCATCAACTCAGTAAGCCTTCGACTCAGTTAGCGACCACGGTCGGCGTGTACGAAGGTCCGCCCGCGATAACTCGGCGTAGCCTTTGCAGATGTCCACGCTGCCGATGACCTGCGCATCATTCGATGCGGCCCTGTCCAGTCTTCGTAGCGTGAAGTACCGCCCAGACATCAACGTTCAAGAAACCCCAGCGCCCCAGCGGCTCGCTCCATTCTCTGTCGCGCTGAGTGGTGAAATTGTTGCCGATGATGACGAAATCGCATCAGGGCGTTGGGTTTTGCTACATGACCCGGAGGGCATTGACTCCTGGCAGGGCAACTTTCGGGTCGTCACCTACGTCAAGGCCGCCGTTGATATTGAAATCGCCGCCGACCCCCTGCTGCCCTCGGTCGGCTGGGCCTGGTTGCGGGAGGCTCTGACCGAGGCAAACTGTGACCCGGTGGCACTGGGGGGCACCGTGACGCGGGTGTCCAGCGAAGGTTTCGGCACCCTCACTCCCCTGGCCGATGAGGCAAGTTCCCGGGGTCATATAGAAATTCGTGCATCATGGACACCCCGACAGGGGGGTGAGGAGCTGGGTGCCGATGCATTGGCCTGGGCGGAGTTGATGGCCCAAGCGGCGGGCCTACTACCCACCCCGGTTGGATTACCCCAACTGACCAATGCGGAGTTACAAAGCCGGTGACTGATCAGCCGGTCGCCCGAGAACCCCTGCTCGGCATCCCCGATGTAGTCGACACTCCCGGGCAACTCACCGAAGCGCTCGCCTCCCTAGCGCAAGGTCATGGACCGGTGGGCATCGATGCAGAGCGAGCCTCGGGATTTCGTTACGGCCAGCGCGCCTACCTCATTCAGGTATATCGCCGCGACGCTGGCACGTGGCTTATTGATCCCATCGCCCTTCCGGACTTGAGTCGCCTCGCTGAGTTTCTCGCTCCGCTGGAATGGATTGTGCACGCTGCAAGTCAGGATCTACCCTGCCTCGCAGAGGTCGGAGTGCGTCCAACGCAAATTTTTGATACCGAGTTAGCCGGACGCCTGCTGGGTCGCGAACGCGTTAGTCTGGGTCACTTGGTGGCCAGCGAGTTAGGTGACCACCTGGAGAAGGGTCACGGCGCAGCCGACTGGTCCGTGCGCCCACTGCCGGATTCTTGGCGACGATATGCCGCCCTCGATGTGGAGGTGCTTCCTGATCTTCGTGACCATCTGGCCGTTGAGTTAGAGTCCACGGGAAAGCTTGACTGGGCTCTACAAGAGTTCGACGCGGTCATGAACGCCCCGCCAGCCCCAGCCAGGATCCAGCCGTGGCGGCGCACAACAGGGCTGCATCGGCTTCGCCATCGGCGGTCATTGGCGGTGGCCGCCTCACTGTGGCACGCGCGAGAAGAATTAGCAGAAAGAATTGACACGAGTCCGGGCAGAATTCTCAATGATTCAGCGATTATTGAGGCGGCTGCGGCACCACCGACGAGTGCTGAGGCGCTGGGTGCTGTGAAGGGATTCACTACTGCCGCAGCACGACGGCACCGAAAGATCTGGTGGGATGCCATCTGTCAGGCTAATGAATTGGCCGAAGCTCAACTGCCAGCGACGAAGTTGGTCTCTACAGATCCACCACCGGCTCGAGGGTGGCCCGGGCGCAACGCTGCCGCGGCCACTCGACTGCAGCGCGCGAAGGCAACCTTGTCGCCGATTGCCGAATCAGTTCACATGCCGCTAGAAAACCTACTCAGCCCTGATGCTTTGCGGCGGTTACTGTGGGTTCCACCCGCGGAGACCACGTTGGCAGCGGTACAGCAGCGACTGCTTGATCTTGGCGTCCGACCCTGGCAGTGTGACCTCACGGCTGTGGCCCTCACCGAAGTGCTCAACACATCTGAGGATCCCGCGGTGGCTGACTAGCGCTGGTCGCTACCTGCAGCGACGTCAGAAACCACCACTTCCTCTGACACCCACTCCACGACCTGGCGGGAGATGTCTTGTGCTGCCAACCCGTGGCGCGTAAGAAGTTCGGCACGTGATGATTGGTCGAGAAATTCTTCAGGTAGGCCAAAGGTCCATACCGGCGTACCCACTCGATGTTGAACGAGTTCGTCGCGTAGTGCAGAGCCCATGCCGCTTCGTCGGAGTCCGTCTTCAATTGTGATCACGCGGGCTGCCTTACCGCAGGCGGTAACCAGTGCTGGGTTGATGGGAAACAGCCAACGAGGGTCAATAACCGCAACGGTAATGCCCTGATCACCCAGGCGATCTGCGACGTCTAACGCGACAGGCACCATGGATCCTGCAGCAATCACCAGCACATCGGGGTGGGTGAACTCGCGCAGCACATCCATTCCGTCTAGTTGACACACCGGATCAATTGCACCACCCAGAGATCCTTTCGGGAACCGAACAACCGTAGGCGCATCGTCGACCTCGATGGCTTCGCGAAGTGCGCGGCGCAGGGTTGCCTCATCACGGGGCGCTGCTAGTCGCAATCCTGGGACTATCGAGAGCATGGAGATGTCCCACACACCGTTATGGCTCGGGCCGTCATCGCCGGTGACTCCAGCGCGATCGAGCACGAACGTGACGCCGGCACGGTGCAGGGCAACGTCCATCAATACCTGGTCAAAGGCACGGTTCAAAAACGTGGCGTACACCGCAACGACAGGATGATGTCCAGCGAAAGCGAGTCCGGCTGCTGAGGTGGCCGCGTGCTGTTCGGCGATGCCTACATCGAACATTCGGTCGGGGAAGCTCCTGCCGAAACTGGCTATTCCGGTGGGCCCAGGCATTGCCGCGGTGATGGCGACGACTCGATCATTGTCAGACCCGATGCGGCACAACTCATCAGCGAAAACTGAGGTCCAGGTAGGACCGTTGCTCGACAGCGGCCGACCGGTGTCTGGATCAATCACCCCCACCCCGTGGAAGCGGTCGGCATCATCGAGTTCGGCCGGGGCATAACCTCGCCCCTTCTCGGTGATGACGTGCACGATGACGGGTCCTAGAAATGCAGCAGCGCGACGTAGGGCGTGCTCGACCTCGGCTTCATCGTGACCGTGAATGGGTCCGATGTACTTCAGCCCTAGATCTTCGAATAGCCCCTGGGGAGCGACAACGTCCTTGATGCCCTTCTTCATGCCGTGCAAGGCGTCGTAAACCGGATCGCCCACCATGGGCGTGCGCTTGAGCATGCGTCGGCCCCAGTCAAGGAAGCGCTCATAGCCCCTGGTTGTGCGCAACGTGGACAGATGGTGAGCCAGCCCACCGATCGTGGGTGAATAGGAACGTTCATTGTCATTAACCACGATGATCAAGGGGCGCTCGGCGGCTGCGATGTTATTCAGCGCCTCCCACGACATACCCCCGGTGAGGGCTCCGTCGCCGATAACGGCCACGACATGGCGGCCGTTATCCCCACCGAGAGACCCGTCTAGTTGAAAACCCTTAGCGATTCCATCGGCATAGGACAGCGATGTGGATGCGTGTGAATTTTCGATGACATCGTGTTCACTTTCCATCCGGCTGGGGTAGCCAGACAAGCCACCCGGTTGACGCAGGGTGTCGAACTGATGCGCACGCCCGGTCAAGATCTTGTGTACATAGGCCTGGTGGCCTGTATCAAACAGCAGCACATCACGTGGTGAGTCAAAGACCCGATGCAAAGCGATCGTTAACTCCACCACGCCCAGATTGGGGCCTAGATGGCCGCCGGTGCGCGCAACGCGGTCAACGAGGAACGCCCGAATTTCCAGGGCGAGAGACTCGAGTTGATCCTGGGTGAGGTCTGCTAGATCGGCCGGACCGTTGATGCCCGCAAGCAACGACACGCAAACCTCCCGCCGAACGCTCACCCACGATGGTGCCACCGTGGATCCTGACAGTTACCAACACCGAGCAACACACCCCACCCGGATACGAGTGAAGTCTAAGCCCAGATGGGCCGTCTCACCCGTCCGTTGCGGCGAGACTACGCAGGACGTACTGCAAAATTCCACCATGGCGGTAGTAATCGGCCTCACCCGGCGTGTCGATACGCAGGACAGCCGTGAAAGCCGTTGTGCGTCCGCTGTCGTCCTCCGCAACGACTGACACCTCACGTGGCATGCCTACGTTTAACTCGGTAACGCCGGTGATGGAGATCACCTCATGACCGGTCAGCCCGAGTGTCTCAGCCGACACACCTGGCTCAAACTGCAGCGGTAGTACCCCCATCCCGATCAGATTTGACCGGTGAATGCGTTCATAGGATTGGGCGATCACGGCGCGAACTCCCAGCAGCGCGGTGCCTTTGGCCGCCCAGTCACGCGAGGACCCCGATCCGTATTCACGACCCGCTAGCACTACGAGCCCCTGCCCCTTCTCGGCATAGGCGGTGGCTGCATCAAAGATCGTGGCAATCGGATGATCGGGTCGGGTGAAGTCAAAAGTAAAACCGCCCTGAACGTCATCCAGCATGAGATTGCGGAGACGAATATTGGCAAACGTGCCCCGAATCATGACCTCGTGGTTGCCTCGACGTGAGCCATAGGAATTGAAATCCTTGCGCTCCACGCCGTGAGCTTCTAAGTACTTACCGGCGGGGCTGTCTGCCTTAATCGCGCCAGCGGGAGAAATGTGGTCGGTGGTCACCGAGTCCCCCAGCACGGCGAGCACCCGCGCGTCGTGAATGTCGGCAACCGGTTGTGGAGTCATGCTCATGCCCTCGAAGTAGGGAGGACGACGCACGTAGGTCGAGTCGGCATCCCATTCGAAGGTGGACCCGGTCGGAGTAGTCAGGTTCTGCCAACGTTGGTCCCCGTCGAAGACATGCGCGTAGCGTGCAGCAAACATCGACTCGTCGATTGCTGAGTTGACCACCTCTTCGATTTCAGCCGTCGTTGGCCACAGGTCACGTAAATACACGGCTTCGCCAGCATCGTTGTGAGCCAGCGGGTCGGTGAAGAGATCAATATTCATCGTGCCGGCGATGGCGTAGGCCACCACCAGCGGTGGGGATGCCAGGTAATTCATGGTCACATCGGGGTTGATTCGACCTTCAAAGTTGCGATTTCCCGACAGCACCGACACCGCATTGAGACCGGCAGCGCCAATGGCCGAACTTATCTCATCGGGCAAGGGTCCGGAGTTTCCGATGCATGTGGTGCAGCCGTAGCCGACCAGACTGAAACCTAACTTGTCCAGGTAGGCGGTGAGCCCGGCCCGGTCGTAGTAGTCGGTCACTACTTTGGAGCCGGGAGCCAGGGTCGTTTTGACCCAGGGCTTGGTGCCCACCCCGTGTTCTACCGCCTTCTTCGCCACCAATGCAGCAGCCACCATCACCCAGGGGTTGGAGGTGTTCGTGCAACTGGTGATAGCCGCGATGACAACACTGCCGTGGTCGAGGGTGAACCGGGCGCCATCGGCCATGTCCACCTCGGTGGGCTGGGAGGGAACATCGGTGAAGGAGGTCAACGCCTCACGGAATCGAACCTGGGCGTCGGCAACGCGCACCCGGTCCTGGGGTCGCTTCGGCCCGGCCAGTGAAGGCTCAACGGTGGCTAAATCTAATTCAAGGTACTCACTGTAGGACGGTTCCAGGTCCGCGTTGTGCCACAAGCCCTGCACCTTGGCATAGGCCTCAACCAGCGCGATCTGCTGCTCGCTGCGACCGGTGAGGCGAAGGTAATCCAACGTGGCGTCATCAAGGGGAAAAATGGCCACCGTTGAGCCGTACTCGGGGCTCATATTTCCGATCGTCGCCCGATTTGCTAGCGGCACCGCGGCAACTCCGTCGCCATAAAACTCAACGAATTTGCCGACCACACCGTGGTCACGAAGTTGCTCGGTGATGGTGAGGACAAGATCGGTTGCCGTGGTCCCCTCGGTCAAAGCTCCGGTCAACTTAAAGCCCACCACGCGCGGGATGAGCATCGACACAGGCTGGCCCAGCATTGCCGCTTCTGCTTCGATTCCGCCAACGCCCCAGCCAAGAACCCCGAGCCCATTGACCATCGTGGTGTGGGAGTCGGTACCGACCACCGTGTCGGGGTAGGCCTGCCCATTTCGGGCCATGATGACGCGCGCGAGGTACTCAATGTTCACCTGATGCACGATGCCGGTGCCCGGTGGCACCACCTTGAACTCGTCGAAGGCACTTTGACCCCAGCGAAGGAACTGGTAGCGCTCCTGATTTCGCTCATATTCCAGTGCCACATTGAGATCTGCGGCATCGGGGCGGGCGAAGAAGTCAGCAATCACGGAGTGATCAATCACAAGTTCAGCGGGGGCGAGCGGCTCTACTTTGGCGGGGTCTCCGCCCAGAGCCACCAGAGCTTCGCGCATGGTGGCCAGATCAACCACGACCGGAACACCGGTGAAATCTTGCATGATGACTCGGGCAGGGGTGAACTGAATCTCCTCGTGTGGCTGGGCCTGCGGATCCCACCCGCCAAGAGCAGCGATCTGGGCCCGCGTGACGTTGGCGCCATCTTCGGTACGGAGCAGATTCTCCAGCAGAATCCGATGGGTAAAGGGCAACTTCTCGTGGCCGGGGACCGCATCTACGCGAAAAATCTCGTAGGACTCATCGCCCACGCGTAGGTCGTTGCGAGCGTTGAAAGAGTTCAGGCTGTCCATGGGCTGGCCTCCGACTAGATATATGCAAGAAATCTTGAGGTCAAGATACCGCCTGCGTGGTGCCTGCCGGTCACCCCCACCAACGCGTGCTAGCGTCGCGAATCGTTGTTGGTGGGTAAGAAGGGGTAGGAGCACTCCATGTGCGGCATTGCTGGCCTGTTAGGACCCACGGCGCATACCGAGCCGCTCATTGGGCCGATGCTCACCGCTATAGAACACCGCGGGCCCGATGATTTTGGTATCTGGGCCGGCGACACCTGTGCCATTGGAATGCGTCGGCTGTCGATCATTGATATCGCTGGCGGTCATCAACCCATGTGGAGCGCTGATCGACGCTTCGCCATCGTGTACAACGGTGAGCTCTATAACTACCGCGAGTTGCGCGAAGAGTTGAGCAGCGCCGGGCATGTTTTCGCCACGGATAGTGACACCGAAGTGTTACTGCAGTTCCTGGTGACCGCTGGATTTGCCAACATGGACGCTGCGCTCAACCGGCTGAGGGGCATGTTCGGCTTCGCGATCGTTGACACCGCTACCAACTCCGCCATCATTGCCCGCGACCAGTTCGGTATCAAGCCGTTGTACTACCGCATCACCGAAACCTCAGGATCAACCAAACTTGACTCGTTTGCCTCCGAAATCAAATCCCTGCTGGTTGACCCAGCGGTTGAACGTCGCGTTCATGTCCCCGCCCTGGTCAACTATCTGTCCTTTCAGTTCAATCCACTAAACGAAACATTCTTCGCCGGAATCGTCGCCCTTCCGCCCGGACATTTCATGCAGGTCGATCTGACGACCAGAGATTTCGACATCACCCAGTATTGGCAATACGACTTCGTCGAACCGGCCAGCACCGACGAACACATCACGACAGCTGCGATACGCAATGTGTTGGAAGATTCCGTCGCCCACCACCTGCTCGCCGACGTGCCCGTGGGAGCCTTTCTCAGTGGTGGGATAGACAGCGCTATCACGGTCACCCTGGTGCAAGAGCAACGTTTGGCCGCCGGTCGCAGTCCGGTCAAGACATTCACCATTGGGTTCGCCGAACTGGGCGAATTGGCCGAGGCGCGCGAAGTTGCCGAACGCATCGGCACGGATCATCACGAGATTGTGGTCTCCGCTGCGGACTACCTCGCCGCACTCCCCCGAATCGCATGGATGTTCGATCAACCCGTAGCCGATCCGTCGGCCGTGGCTTTATATTTCCTCGCTGAGGCTGCTCGCGAACAGGTCACCGTGGTTCTCTCCGGTGAGGGGGCCGATGAGTTGTTTGGTGGCTATCGGATTTACCAGGAACCGATGGCCTTGGATCGGCTGCGCACATTGCCGGCAGGAATCGGCAGCGGCACCGCGCGGGCAGCATTGAAAGTTCGACGGAATTTTCCCGGTCGAAATTATCTGCGACGCGTTGCCACATCGTTGCGCGAAAGATATATCGGCAACGCCTACATCTTTACCCCGGCTCAAACGGCCAAATTATTGCGACATGACCCCGGGTACACCCATGAATATCCCTACGATCAACTCGCAGCGTCGCGGCCCGAATTCACTGAACTTCCTGAGTCTCGGCAAATGCAACTCATCGACATGACCTACTGGTTACGTGGCGATATTTTGACCAAGGCCGATCGGATGACCATGGCCCACTCCTTGGAACTTCGTGTGCCTTATCTGGATATCGATGTTGCAGCGGTGTCGGCCACCGTGGCCGACACGTTGAAGTACCGAGACGGCACGACGAAGTGGGCGCTGCGCGAAGCTTTCAGGGGTCGCGTTCCCGACACCACTGCTGGTCGCGCGAAATTAGGATTCCCCACACCGCTGCGGTTGTGGCTATCGGCAGACCCAGATGCGGTCCTCGCTCCGATTCGGTCCAGTGCTTTCATCGCCGAGCAGATGAATATGGATTACATCGAGCAGTTAGTTGTCGAACATGTGACAGGTACGGCCGACCATTCCCGGCGCATATTCGTGCTACTCATGCTCGCCCTGTGGCACGATGCCTTCTTCACCGATGGCTAGATCGGCCTGCTCTAATCGCTTTGCCACTTCGTCACTAGACTCCAACTGCCAGGGCACACTGACAATCATCACACCGGGTGTGAGCAGAAGACGTGCCTTCAGCCGCAGTGCTGATTGGTTGTGTAACAGCCGTTCCCACCAGTGCCCAACGACGTATTCGGGTACGAAAACGGTGATGAGATCACGTGGGCTCTCCCGGCGAAGGCGTCGTACATAGTCAATAACCGGTGCCGTGATGCCGCGATAGGGAGACTCCAAGATACGCAGGGTGACCGGTATTTCACGGCGGTCCCAGTCTCGCTGTAGTTCACGCGTCTCATCTGGGTCCACGCTCACCGTGATGGCCTCGAGGACATCGGGGCGAGTGGCACGGGCATAGGAGAGCGCTCGCAGAGTTGGCCGGTGAATGCGCGACACCAGCAAAATGCTGTGCACGCGCGAGGGCAGCATCATCGTCTCGTCGTCGCCCACATTGAGTTCCAGACGTACCCGGTCGTAGTGGCGTTGAATAGCCAACATCACAACAACGAGCAGAGGCAGCGCTGCCACGATGATCCAGCCACCGGTGGTGAACTTGGTAACCAACACCACAACGAGAACGAGCAGCGTAGAGACGAATCCGATGGCGTTGATAGCACGACCACGCAACGCTCGACGACGTACAACGGTATCGGGGTTGCCCCGCAATCGCGCCGTCCAGTGTTTAATCATGCCCAACTGAGTTAGCGTAAAGGACACAAAAACACCCAGGATGTACAACTGAATCAAAGACGTAAGGTCGGCCTGAAATGCCAGCGTCAACACACCCGCACCGGCAGCCAACAGGACGATCCCGTTACTGAAGGCGAGGCGATCTCCGCGGGTGTGCAACTGCTTGGGCAGGAAACCATCGCGCGAGAGCAGCGAGCCCAGAATCGGAAAGCCGTTATAGGCCGTATTCGCAGCAACCACCAGAATCAGGGCCGTGGCTACGGCGACGGCAATGACGAGTCCCGTGACAGAACCAAAGACCGCTTCTGCGATTTGCACGATCACCATCTGCTGTGTCTGACCGGCCGGCAAACCGATCAGGTCGGAATCGAATTCGGTGACCCGGACCTCGGTATACAGAGCCAGCCAGGTGATGGAGACAAACATCACCATGGAGGCGATGCCGACAATCAGCAGTGTGGACGCGGCATTGCGTCCGGCTGGTTCCTTAAACGAGGGAACGCCATTGGCCACCGTTGCGATCCCGGTCAGCGCCGTGGTGCCAGATGAGAAAGCACGGGCAACAACAAACATCAGTGCGATCCCGGCTAGTCCCTCATCACCGATGATTTGCCACTCCGCACTTGGCGCCTGCAACTCATCACCAGCCAGCACCCGAATTGCGGCCGTGACGACCAGTGCCAACACCGCGAGGATGAAAACATAGGAAGGAACCGCCAGAAGCGGTCCTGAGCGCCCCCATCCGCGAAGGTTCACCAGGGTGATGACAATGATGAGACCAACGGCGAACCACGCCGAATGAGATGAAACGAAACCAAATACCGAACCAAGAGCCATGACGGCAGCGGAGACCGATACTGCCACGGTGAGGACATAATCAAGGAGGAGCGCACTGGCCGCCGTTACTCCCCATCGTGGACCAAGGTTGGCTGATACGACCTCGTAGTCACCGCCGCCGCTGGGAAACTCCTGGACGTTTTGTCGGTACGAAGCGATAACGACAGCGAAGACGACAACCACAGCGCCGGCAACCCACGGACCGAAGGTCAGCAGGGACACGCCACCGAGGCCGAGCACGACCAGGATTTCCTGAGTAGCGTAGGCATTGGATGATAGAGCGTCTGAGGCAAATACCGGTAGGGCGATTTTACGTGGCAATCGGGGCTGCACGCTGGACTCGCTTCGCAGCGCTCGCCCAAACAGAATTCGCTTTGCAGCATCGATCACCGGCACGGGCACTGATGCTAGGCGTGCACCTAGGGCTGGCTGCCAGCGACCCTTCGGTTCCCCGCGCCACCTGCGCCGCCGTGACGGTCCCCGAAATCATGCTCGGAGGAATTGCGGTGTAGCGTCACAACGTGCACATTGTGATTCTTGGCGCAGGACGCGTGGGGGCCCTGCTCGCCGATCGACTCGACGAATCCGGTCACTCCGTGGCCATCATCGACCAAAATGAACAGTCGTTTCGTCGGTTGGGTACGGCATTTAAGGGTGAGACCATTCGCGGCGTCGGATTTGATCGGCAAACCCTGGAATCGGCAGGAATTCGACGAGCTCACGCCTTCGCCGCCGTCAGCAGCGGCGACAACACCAACATCATCGCGGCGCGAACAGCCCGCGAAACGTACGGAGTGGAAAACGTCGTTGCGCGCATTTATGACCCCCGCCGCGCGGAGGTGTACCAGCGCTTGGGGATTCCAACGGTCGCCACTGTGTCTTGGACAACAGGTCAAATCATGCGCCGCATGATTCCGCAGGGCGCAAACATTGAACATCGAGACGCCAGCGGCGAGATCGTCGTCTGCGAGGTCAACTACGACGAGATCTGGGTGGGGCGGCAACTCGACGAAATCGAAGCGGCAACCGCTACTCGCGTAGCCTTTCTCACCCGCCACGGTACCGGCCTGCTACCCACCAACTCCACCGTCCTGCAGTTTGGTGACCTTCTCCATCTGGTGTTGCCCGCTAACCGCCGAGAGGCCGTCTGTTCTCTCCTTGCTGCCGGCGGTGTTGATCAATGAGAGTTGTGATCGCGGGTGCGGGCAAGGTTGGCCGATCGATCGCACGGGAACTTCGCGAGTTTGGCCACGAAATTCTCGTCATCGACCGAGATCCAACCGTGTTGCGACCAGGGTCTTTTGATGGCATCTCAGTCTTGAATGCAGATGCCTGCGAACTCACCTCGCTAGAAGAGGCTGAACTGGGCCAGTGTCAGGTGGTCGTTGCCGCAACCGGCGACGACAAGGTCAATCTCGTCGTGTCCTTACTGGCTAAGACCGAGTTTGGCGTCCCACGGGTGGTCGCTCGCGTCAACCACCCCAAGAACGAGTGGATGTTTGGAGAGTCCTGGGGTGTTGACGTGGCTGTATCGACCCCGCGCATGCTCTCCGCACTTGTGGAGGAGGCCGTCAGTGTGGGCGATCTGGTCCGTTTGTTCAGTTTTGGGCAGGGGGATGCGGATCTGGTGGAGATTACCCTCGCTGCGGAGTCCCCCGCTGTCGGTTCCCGCGTTGGCGACCTGGCTTGGCCCACCGATACCGTCCTGGCCGCCATTGTGCGCGGCAAGCGAGTTCTGTCACCCTCTGCGGATGACTCATTAGAGCTCGGCGATGAATTGTTCTTCGTTGCTGCGCCTAGTCAGGAAGCTCAGCTTCAGCGACTCATCGCCGGACACTGAGAGTTGGTTTGAGAATTCGATACGTGACGTAGGCCGCCGCCAGAAATAGTGGCCAGCCCATCACAATGCGTGCGGCACCCAACGCCCCGACGGCTCCGGCAAGGTAGAGCGGTACCTGAACGACGAGGCGACCGAGAAAGACACCCACCCAGACCCAACTTGCTGCGGCATAGGCACGCCGTAGCGGTGGATCATGACGCCACGACGTTCCACCGCTGGTGAGCAGGCCAACAACGACACCTATCAGAGGCCAGCGGATCGCGATTGACACGACAAATGCGGTTCCGTAAGCGATATTGGTGATCAGACCGGGTAGGAAGAAGTCCTCTGCTCGACCGGTGCGGGAGGCGACGAAGGCTGATACTGCGACGCCAGCAAAGCCAGCGAGCACCTGTTGCAAGGATTCACGACGGATCAACCGCCACATCAAGACCAGGGCACCGGTGCCCACTGCGATCCAGATGGCCAAAGACAGGTTGCTGTCGGTGACTAGGTATGCGATAACAAACAGCGCGGCGGGGGCACCTGAATCAAACAGACCGCGCCATCCACCGATCGCTTTGGCTAGCAGAGCCTTTTCAGCTTGAACATCTTCAATTGTTTCGTGCTCAAGTCCCTCGTGGAGAGTCGGTTCGTCCTCCTCCGGTTGAGCAGGGTCTGCGGCGGTCACGAGGGGTCCAGCGGCTGCAGCACGTATCGAGGGTTGTACATGGTCATGTCATTTTGTGGACAGGTAATGCGTCCCTCGGCAACGACCGTTCTTCCGACCTCAATCCCTGGAATGCGACGACGGCCCAGCCAGATCAGTCGCACCATGCCGGTTCCGTCGTACAGCTCCGCTTCGAGGAAGGGGGCCTGTGTCTGCGGGCGAAGGGCCAGCGATCGAATGGTTCCACACACCCGAACTTTCTCCCCGCGCACACACTCCTTGATTGGTTCAGCGCCGGACGCCTCGGAAAGGCCGACCAGTTCACTTGCCTCCGTGTGCGCATGTGTACGCATGAGGCGGCCCATCCAGTTATTCATGCGGATCTCCCGCGCCTGAGCGACGAATGCGGGTGCGTTGTTGTCACCCCCACAGACTCCCACATCGTCGCAGCTCCAATAATTGTCGGGTGGACAAGGCCGGGGAACACGTGGTTGTTGCTCACGGAGCTGGGTCTAGCCCTGAGGTCGCATCCACGCTACTACCGGCAGATCTACACCCGAGGGCACACTGGACCTACCTTCGCGATCGTTCCGGTGACATCCACGCGATCGTTGATTCGGCGAGGCAGGAGGCCGAACCAGGTGCGGCCTGGCTCATGGGGATCAGTCTTGGTGCACATGCCATGGCGCTTCTGTCCGCTGAGCGGTTCGTCCCAGCACGGCACCTCTTTGCCTTACCGGCCTGGATCGGCGAACCCAACGCGACTGCGCATCTCACCAAAATCGCCGGTGACGACATTGCTAATCAGGGCATCGATTCATGTCTGCGCCACATAGCTGCAAACGCTGAACCCCAACATGAGTGGATCACGAGTGCGCTGAACATGAGTTGGTCAACGTACTCACGATCTGCCCTCAGCTCGTGTCTGCACTCGGCCGCGCGCAGTCGCGGACCATCCTTTGACGACTTGGCAACCATCATTGGACCCACGATCATCATTGGCTTGGCCGACGATCCATTTCACCCTCAAGACGTCGCACGCCAATGGGCAGAGTGCATTCCCCAATCGCACCTGGTGATTCTTACGATGGACCAGGTGGCCCGGCATGGCTCCTTCGCAACACCTGCCGTTACCGAAATACTCAGCAGTTGGACTTAGGGCGCCTCATCCGCGGCCGGCACCTGCATCGGCAGCGGCTCCCCCGGTGCCATCGCCTCGTCACCACGCACCACAACCAGCGTGGCGAAGGCCTCCTCAAGATCGGCGTGGCCGGATTCACCGGCCGCACTGCCGAGAAATAGGCCTCGGACGAACCAGCGTGGGCCGTCAATCCCAACGAATCGAGCCGGCTGCATGGCGCCGCTTTGCCCGGCAACTCTTGCACGCAATTCTGTGCCGAAGGCTCCCTGGATTTCTTCAACCAACCCACCGCTGCCGGTGATGCTGGTCATGATCTGGCCCCGAACGTCGTCCCAGATGCCATCACTTCGTGGCGCGGCAAAAACCTGGACTTGAACGGCTGCGTCTTCGAGCACCATCGTCACCATGGAAACCTGCTGTGTTTTCTCATCGACGCTGACCTGCAAGCTCAAGCCCGAAACGCCGGTTACCTGCAGTGCGCCGAGGTCGATTCGGTCATCGCTGGGCTCCACATCGCTGATGTCTCGGGGACCCCTAAAAGTCACTGACCCCATCTCATCTGACTGTTCCGCAGCTACGGACTCAGCCGATTGGTCTGCCTCAGCGGCGCTGGCATCCTTCTTCCGACGACCCAACATGGACTTCGCGCTCCTTTGACATCGGGTCGAATCAGGTCGAATCGACTCACTTGGCGTTTGTCACGCCCCCGTGGAGCCTAACCCGCCTTCGCCTCGATGGGTGCCTGGCAGTCGGTCAACCTCATGGATCCGGGCTCGAAACACCTGCTGGATCACCAATTGCGCCACGCGGTCACCGCGCGCGAGGTGCACCGTCTCGGTGGGGTCGAGATTGATGGCAATGATGGCGATTTCGCCCCGATAGCCGGCGTCAATGGTGCCCGGTGCATTCACCAGCGATAGGCCTAGGCGTGCGGCGAGTCCACTGCGGGGGTGCACGAAGGCGGCAAAACCCGGTGGTAGCGCGATCGCGATTCCGGTGGGGATGACACCTCGTTCCCCGGGAGCCAGATCAACACTAATCGCACACACCAGATCAAGGCCTGCATCACCGGGATGAGCGTAGGTCGGCAGGGCCAGGTCCGGATCGACACGTTCGATCAAGATGTCGATCTCACCTTCGCGATCCTGCCCGTGCCTCATGGGTTCACCTCCGCGATCCAACTCGGTCCCCCGCGCTGACGATCCTCGATCGCGCGTGCCACGTGTTCGGGCGAACCCGCCTCAAGGAAATGTTCGAGGGGAACCTGCAAAAACAGCGCGGTGGCGACAATCGCAACCGGTCCATCTGCAGCGCCTAGATGCGCCGTGCCTTGACTAAAAACCTTGCGGCCACGAACACCGGTGATGTGAGTGCGAATAAAAAGGGTCGTGCCCACCGGAACCGGTTTTTTGAAATCCACCGAAAGGTGCACTGTGACAGCAGGAATTCCCAAGAATCGGTTGAGCACACCCATGGATTCATCCATTGCGGTTGCCATAATGCCCCCGTGCGCCAAGCCCGGCGCCCCCTGATGGTAATCGGATACGAGGAGTTGGCAGTGCATGGTGAGTTGTTCGCCAGCCACGACTTTCATGTGCATGCCGCCGGGATGGTCGGCTCCACAACCCATGCACCACCGGTAATGGCTGGGAACTACATTGCCAGGTTTTGGGGCACCCTTGATGGGGTCTGGCAGCAAGGCGTTGGCTGGCGGCGTGGTTAATGCGTCAGGCCTTGGAGTCACCCGCTCGCGATTACTCATAGGTGATGACCATACCCGCGTGGTTAAGGTCTAACTCTTCGTGGCACCGTGGAGTTCGTGATCTCGTATCGTGAACGGCTTTGGCCCAGGTGGTGGGCGTGGCTGGTCCCGGTCTTTTTGATCGCGGTGCTTGCTATCGCCTACGGTGCTGCGTATGGCCTCGCAGCCGGCCTGTTGGTGTTTATCCCCACAACCACGGCTGCTCTGTTGGCAATCATTCGTCTCAGTTCGAGCATCACCGTGACCCACGGACAGTTGCGCGTTGGGCGAGCGCACATACCCGTGATCCTGCTCGGTAACGCGGCCGTGCTTTCCGCCAACGACATGGATGCGGCTCTGCACGAGGGTGACCAACGAACCTTCTTGGCAGTGCGTACCTGGGCCGCCAAGACAGCTCTTGTGGTCGTGGTGAATGATCCCGCAGACCCACATGGTTACTGGTTGGTCAGCACGCGCCACCCCGAGCGACTCCGGGACGCTTTGCAGTGCGATAGCGTCCCGCGTGGATCAGCAATTACCAGCTAGGGAGACGATATGAGCGAAGACATCACCGAAAAGACCAACGAAGACCACTCATCGGTGGTTGCAGCAGCTGTGGCCACCGTGGCCAGCGCCGGCATCGGCATGGCCGCTCGCTCTGCACTGAAGTTTGCCTATCGCAAGACATCCGGACACGATGCACCCGATCCGCAAAAACTCAGCACGCCGTTTAGCAAAGCACTTGTATGGACGCTACTGACCACCGTGACCGCAGGCGTTATTGAGCTCGCGGCTTACCGGGTTGTCACGCGGCTGATGAACAAAGAACAATCTGCCTAGGCACATTCCCGGCAGATCGGACCGTTCTTTCCCTCGTGGTCGAGTTGGCTGCGATGGTGCACCAGGAAGCACGACGAACACGTGAACTCATCGGCCTGACGTGGCACGACCCGAACCGTGAGGCTTTCATCCGACAGGTCAGCACCCGGTAATTCAAGATTTTCGGCCAGCTCGGTCTCATCAACGTCCACCGCTGAGGCAGACTTGTCTACCCGACGGGCCTTGAGTTCTTCGATGCTGTCTTCAGCTAACTCATCGTCGGTTTTGCGTGGTGCGTCATAGTCCGTGGCCATTTAAGATGCAGCCCCCAAACCCTTCTGTGGAAGTCGTGACCGGCGCTTATTGTGCCTCACCTGCAAAACCCGTGCACACCGGGTTACCTTGAACCCCACACCTGCGAAACAGCGATAAGGAAACCCCCATGACCCTGTATGCCATCGGCGAACGTCAACCCACCATTGACCCCGCCGCCTTCGTGCACCCCGACGCCATCATTATTGGCGATGTTCATCTGGGCCCAGAAGCCAGTGTGTGGCCGGGCGCCGTTCTGCGCGGAGACCACGGCAGCATTTACGTGGGTGCAGGGTCCTCGGTTCAAGACGGCAGCGTCGTGCACTGCACCGCAACATGGGACACCGTTATTGGACAGGGCTGCGTGATCGGCCACCTCGTACACCTGGAGGGTTGCACGGTGCAAGACGATGCCTTGGTGGGTTCTGGGGCTGTTGTCCTGCAGGGGTGCATCGTCGGCTCAGGGGCTTTAGTGGGTGCTTCGGCACTGGTCGCTCCCGGCACACACGTGCCTCCCGGAAAGTCAGCAATGGGCGTGCCCGCCCGAATCCTGGATAAACCCGCTGATGCTGAACTCATCAGGCAAGCCGCAGACACCTATCGAAAAAACACGCACTGGTACGCCGCGACGTTGCGGCGACTCGACTAATCACAGGTCAGTGCCGTAGGCGCTCAGCAGTACCGACCTCAACTCATCAGCCACCAACGGTGCGGCCGCAAATGTCATGAGTTCACCGGGCTCACTCGCCCATAGACCATCGACTATGGCGCCCGCCTCGCGCGCGATCACCGTGGCAGCCGTGTAATCCCACGGGTGAAGTCCCTGCTCGAAGTAGGCATCAACGAGGCCCTCAGCCACCCAACACATGTCGATAGACGCCGCCCCTGCCCGGCGAATATCTCGAACTTGTGGAAGGACCTGGGCGAGTACATTCCCCTGAACCTGACGAGTCTGCTCACGATATCCAAAACCGGTAGCCACCAATGCCTGTGACACTTCGGTGATCCGATTCGAGGTGACCGATCGCACACCGGCCCGACTAGCCGACCAAGCTCCCTGCCCTCTCACCGCCCAATAGCTCACGCCCAGGGCTGGAATCTCTACGACACCAATCGTCGGGTATCCGTCTACCTGTACCCCTACGCTGACCGACCAGACGGGCAGGTCATAAAGATAATTCGTACTGCCATCTATGGGATCAATCACCCAGGTAACACCGGTGCTACCTGTGCGCGCCGTGCCCTCCTCACCCACGATCGCGTCATCGGGACGAGAGCGCAGGATCAGATCCACCACCAGGGATTCAGCTGCATGATCCATCTCGGTGACCACGTCAGTGGCAGAGGACTTTGCCGAATGAGCCAATTGATCGGGGCGCTGGTTAAGCAAAAAAGCACCCGTCGTCGTCGCGGCGTACTGCGCGATACGCAGGAGCAGTTGTTGCGTGTGATCATTCACAGCACCAGATTGACACAGCGGCTGAACCGAACACGACCAGGACCCCGGTACTCTGCGATTGCCATGACAATCTTTACCGGCCTATGGGGGCCCTACCGTGAACTGCTTCGCCACCCCGGCGGGCTGCAGTTCTCCATGGCCGCGCTCATGGCCCGACTACCCCTGGCGATGACTGGTCTAGGCATCGTCTTGCTGGTCAGTGCGGTCGAAGGTGGTTACCTACTTGCCGGCATCTTGACCGCCACCTATGCACTGGCGGCGGCGTTCATGAGTCCAATCAGCGCGCGCTACATCGATCGTTGGGGACAGCTGCGCGTGGTACGGATCATGCTGGTCATCCACGTGGCTTCCCTCATCTGTTTCGTGGTCGGGGTGCGGAGCAATCTGCCCGTGTTTGCGCTCTTCATTGCGGCAGCTCTGGCTGGTGCCGCCCAGCCGGCTAGCGGGTCTCTCGTTCGTGCCCGCTGGGCCCACGCCGTCGGGGGCACCTCGAACCTACGGGTTGCTTTCGCGTGGGAGAGTGTGCTGGACGAGGTTGTTTTCGTTTTTGGCCCACCCCTGGCAGCGATCCTGGCTATCGCAGTGGCACCGGCCGCGCCACTGCTGGCCGCAGCGCTCCTGGTGGGAGCTGGTGGCACCTGGCTCATCAGTCAGCGCCGCACCGAGCCTCCCGCCTACCGTCCCATTGCCGGTGGCCCAGCACTGGTTCGCAACCCTGTGGTGGTGTCGGTGACCGCCATGATGATCTTCTTGGGCGCTGTGTTCGGTTCGCTAGAAATTGTGACGGTGGCTGCAGCGCGAGAGGTCGGTTCAGCCGGCTTCGCTGGGCTCATTCTCTCCCTGTACGCGGCCGGTTCAATGGTGAGCGGAATTGTGTTCGGCACGCGGGCAGCGTCAGCACGCTCGCCGCAACGACAGTTGCTGATCGGCACGGTTGCCCTCGCCGTTGTCACCGCACCTTTACCCATCGTCTTTGGGATCGTTGGCTGGAGCATCGTGGCTTTCCTCGCGGGACTCGCGGTAGCGCCGGTCCTCATTTTAGCTAATTCGATCATTCAACTCGGGGTCCCACCGGAGCGCCTCACCGAGGGTCTTGCCTGGATCAACACCACCGGTCTCGGTCTCGGTATCGCACTGTCCGCAGCAGTTTCGGGAGCGATTGTTGACGCCTTCGGGAGCAGGGCAGGCTATGCCGTGACCGCCGGATCAGGAATTGCCACGATGTGTATCGCTCTGGCTTCCTACCCGGCACTTAACCGCGCTCTCGCCACATCGCCGGGGGCTGTGCCGGCCACACCACCGGCGAAGGACACCACCTTAATCGGAGACTCCAGTGACTAACCTGAAGTTTATCGGCCTGTCAGCCAACGGATCTCAACTTCTGCTGGCAGACTCAGGGGGGAAGAAGTTTAACGTCACCATCGACGTTCGTCTTCGCGCGATTCTACGCGGTGGCGAATCCGCGCCCGGTCAACTGGAGATTGCTCTGAATACGTTAGGTCCGCGAGAGATTCAGGCCCGAATCCGGGCAGGCGCCTCGGTTGCTGAACTCGCCGAGGAGTCCGGTGTTGAGGTCGAACGCATCGATCGATACGCCGGCCCACCGCTAGCCGAACGTGATTTTATGGCCTCTCAGGCTCGCGATACGCACCTGACCAGCCACCTTGGCGATCGTGGCCTTCTTGTGGTGGTCGCTTCAGCTGCCGAATCCGATGGGGTGCCCAGCGATGCCATCCGATGGGATTCCTGGCAGCGCGAAGATGGCACTTGGCATGTCCTCAGCGCCTACCCGGTAAACAGTTCCGACCGCGTGGCCACCTGGATTTTCCATCCGCGTGAACGTTGGGTGACGGCCGACGATGCGGAAGCGGCGGCGATGCTCACCGGGCCTTTGCCGGTTCATATGCTCGCGCCGGTACCCGATGCCGACGATGAGAAACCAAAGCCGGTACGTCGCACACGCAAGAAAATCACGGCCGATGATTCACCGGCACCCGTTGAGCTCGCGCCCAGTGAACCCGAATCGGCCACTGATCCAGCGCCTGCTTCAGCCCCTGACCCGGAGCCACGCAAGAGCAAGCGGGCCAGCGTACCCACGTGGGATGAAATTCTTTTTGGTGGAGCAACGCCAGAGAACTAGCCAGACTGCGACCGGGTTATTCCTGCGCGAAGGGCAATGGGTCCATCGATACGTGTTCGGCGCCTGATTTAGCCGCGGTGATCTCACGCCGATGATGATCACGACACAACACCTCATAGGCCACCACGCCAGCATCGGTATCGCCGACCATCACCTGGTCACCCTCGGTGACCATCACCCCGCCCACTGTCCTTGCGTTGTGTGTGCCGCGCTGTCCGCACCAGCAAAGGGACGCCACCTGCAAAACCTCGACACGGTCAGCGAGTTCAATGAGTCGTGCTGAACCTGGGAACAGACGTGTCTTGAAGTCGGTGGCGATGCCGAAGGCGTAGACGTCTACGCCGAGTCGATCGACTAGTTCGGCGAGATCATTGACCTGCGCCACCGTATAGAACTGGGCTTCGTCGCAGATGAGGTAATCCAGGCCCTGACCACCAGATAGGGCTGCCACGACGAACTCACGAAACGAAAAACTCTCATCCACCTCAATCGCTTCAACCTGAAGTCCAAGGCGGCTTGACAACACCGCCGTGCCTGCCCGATCAAACTGGGTAAATACCGCACCGCGGCGTCCTCGCGTTGCATGGTTGTGGTCGGTTTGAAGTGCCAGCGTTGACTTTCCGCAGTCCATCGTTCCGGAAAAGAACACGAGCTCAGCCATGTGCTACCTCACCTGCGACTGGTTGTGTCATGTGTTCTGCCCTGTGAGGACAACAAAAGGAACGAGCAATTCATCGTCGGTGACAGAACCGTGCTGTCCGCGAAGGGAAGACACCACAGAATCGACCTCGCGGCTGGCTAAGGATGTGTTCCCGCGCGCCAGAACCATGACGTCACCGAGTCGCGCGTTCACAGCGCTTACATCTGATGCACCGTGGGGACTTTGCGGTGGACCGCTCAGACCTGCTGCGATCCACTCAGCACGGGTCAGCACCCATGCGTTCTTGTCCAGTTCTTCTCGCCAACGATGTGCCACTTCGTCAGCGCTTGCCTTGACCGTGTAAAGGAACCGGCACCGTGGCTCACCGCCCACGCGCAGCACACTGTCGCGCAGGTGTGCGTTGTCTTCCACATAGATTCGATCAGCCAACTCACAATCCACCATGCCGTGATCGGCCGTGATGAACAACGCCACGTCGGCGGGCAGTAGCGCCAAGATACGTTCGACCAGGTGATTCACCTGGGCCAATTCCCCGCGCCAGTGGTCAGAGTCAACGCCGTGCCCGTGCCCGGTGCGATCGAGATCAGCCCAGTAAACATAGGCGAGGAACGGTGTGTCCCGGTGAAGAAGCGCACCGAGTTCGCCCAATTTCTCGCCAAACGAGTCCGCGCCGAGGTACTGCCCGCCGCGCAGTGCGGCTCGACTGAGACCGCTGCCTTCATAGAGTCGGGCTGAGATGGAAGCCACCGAGTATCCACGACCCGCAACATCTTCCAGCACGGTGCGAGTGGGTTGCACGAACTCCGGACTCATGCTTTCTGGCCACGATAGTGGAGACAGGAGTGCGCGATGCCCTGGAACCTGGAACGAGGCACCCACGATCCCGTGCACATTGGGCGGTTGACCGGTGCCGAGACTGCCTAGGCCCACCGGGGTAGTCGTGGGAACTGCGGCGCTGATACTGCGCCCACCCGCCAATGCAGGGGCGATCTCACCGTGTCGCTGTAGTGCGTTCCAACCCAACCCATCCACGAGGAGCACAACAACGGAACGAAATTCCTTCCCCACGCTCAGCAGATCCCAGTATCCGGGAACCCGCATGCACGCGGCAGCCGTGGGCAACACTTCGGCCAGGGAGCCGCTCCCATAAGGCGGCGGTGCAGGGACAGACACAGCAGCCTTAGCGCAGCCGCGCAGCCGTGGCCTCAGAAAGTGCCGCCGCAAACGCAAGAGCTTGGCGCACAACGTCTGGGCCGTCAGCTGCCTCGGATACTCGAAGGGACAGGTCGTCATTTGATGCCGCACCGGTATAGCCGTGGTCGGCATCGCATGCAGGATCACCGCAGTCTGCTGGCTCTAGATCAATTCGGCTCACCGCACCCCAACCGATCGTGAGCAGCACCTGTCGGGTAGGGCCACCAGCTGCGTGCGTGGCCGGATTAACGACAACGCGCGTCACCACAACAGAGTCAACTTTTTCTAGCCGAACTGCTTCGGTGGATGCAGTCGCATAGGGATCAGCGCACGATTCATCGGGTGGATGTTCATCGGTGTGTCCAACGATGAGTCGTGTTGGAGTCAGGGCCAAGACCGTCACGTGACGCCGCAACTCATCACGATCGAAAGCCGCCTCGTGATGTACCAGATAGGATCCAAGGACCTCACCGGCCAATGCAGTATCGAGAGCATCCGCGACTAAGTCGGGGTAGTAACCACTGCGCTCAATGTCGGATCGCAGTCGGTGGCGAAGAGTGAGGCCGTCGGTCATGGGGCCATCCTGTCACTGCCGAGGGTCCCGCCGCCCTGCTCCCCCATCACCTTCGAGGGGGACTACCGTTGGTGCGTGCTGCTGCCCACGTCCCTGCCCTTCCTTCTCGCCGCCGAGGTGGAACAGGCACTGCATGAGAATCGCCCGGTGGTGGCGTTGGAATCGACGATCATTACTCATGGACTGCCCCGCCCGGTCAATGCACGGGTCGCTGCTGAGATTGAAGACGTCGTTCGATCTCAGGGCGCAGTTCCGGCCACGATTGCCCTGCTGCGGGGCCGCATCCAGGTGGGACTAAGCGCCGATCAGCTAAATGAGCTTGCGGCAGACCCCGAGGCGATCAAGGTGAGCGTGCGCGATATCGCCATGGCGATGGCCACCGCCACAACCGGCGCCACAACGGTGGCGGCAACGGCCCACCTGGCTCACCTGGCCGGTATTTGCGTTTTCGCCACCGGCGGTATCGGCGGTGTGCACCGCGATGCCCGAACGACGTGGGATGAATCTGCCGATCTCACGACCCTCGCTCACACTCCGATTACCGTTATTTCCTCCGGAATTAAGTCAATTCTTGATGTGGCGGCCACGCTGGAACGGCTGGAGACCCTCGGTATCGGCGTATGTGGGTATCAAACTCGTCGCACGCCCGGTTTCTATCTCACCGAGTTACCCCACGAATTGCCCACCCGCCTTGAGTCAGCGGCCCAGGTGGCCTCGGTGATGCGTGCCCGACGACTTATTGCCGATCCCGCAGCCCTCTTGGTGTTCCAGCCCCTACCGGCGGATCGGCAAATGGATCCAGCCCTGCACGATGTGGTGCTTCAGGCTGGTCTGTTCGATCTCGCCCAACGCGGGATTTCCGGCAAGGACGTCACCCCAGCCCTGCTGGAATACTTTCGTGACCACACCGAGGGGGAAAGCTTGCGAGTCAATATCGAACTGATCTTGGCCAACGCTTCCCTAGCCGCGCAGATCGCGGCCGCCGACACCGATCTAGACCGACAGGCACGACCATGATGTCCTCCGTCGATGATCTCGATCAGCCCACACCGGGATTCATGGTCATTGGTGACCTCATGACCGACATTGTGTGCCAGATCCCTGGTCCCCCGACAGTCGGAACCGACACCGATGCGCTGATCACGTCACACGGAGGTGGTGCAGGTGGCAACGTGGCGGCCTGGCTGGCTCACCGCGGCCAAGCCATCCATTTCGTGTCGCGCGTCGGTACCGATTCTTTCGGCGATGTCGCAGTGTCACTTCTCACCGCCAACGGGGTTACCTGCCATGTAACTCGCGATCCGGCACGGCCAACGGGCACCTGTGTTGTCATGGTGACCGGTGATGGTGAACGCACAATGATGCCCGATCCGGGTGCGAATGCTTTCCTCGCGCCGGCAGACCTGCCCGAAGCTGAATTCATTGCAACCCGCCACCTACATGTATCCGGCTACACCCTGTTGAAGTCAGGGTCACGAATGGCTGGGCTGGCTGCCCTGGACCTAGCACAGCGACGCGGCATGACCAGTAGCGTCGATGTGTCGTCAACCGCTCCGCTCCTCGAAGTGGGAATCAACCCGTTCCTGGAATGGACCTCAGGTACCCAAGTGTGTTTCGCCAACGCTGCTGAAGCCAACATCCTCACCGGGATGGCCGACCCTGAAGAGGCAATGAACGCGCTTCTCCCCCACTACGACACGGTCGTGATCAAACTAGGAGCACGTGGATCTTTAGCCGGCCGCCGAGATGGCCAGCGCGCCGCTACGCCCGCGGTGAGCCTTGATGTGATCGACACAACCGGTGCCGGAGATGCATTTGCTGCCGGTTTTCTGATTGGTTGGACATCGGGTAAGTCACTCATGGACTGCCTACTGCCTGCGTCTGTCCTTGCGGCTCGTGCTGTGGGTGGCGTGGGCGCACGCCCGTGACGACCGCAACATTGCAGACAGGAGTCCGTACGAATGGCACCGCGTAGACCAGCGCGCACTACCAAGAAGGCGCCCGCCACGTCGACAGTGGATACCATCGTCGACGTTGATGTCGACGGTGAGATGCGCGAGTCTTTCCTGGAGTACGCCTACTCGGTGATCTACTCGCGTGCACTTCCTGACGCGCGCGACGGACTCAAACCCGTGCAGCGCCGCATCCTGTTTCAAATGGATCAGATGGGTTTACGTCCCGACCGCGGTCACGTGAAGAGCGCTCGTGTCGTCGGTGAAGTGATGGGTCGACTGCATCCGCACGGAGATAGCGCGATCTATGACGCACTCGTCCGGATGGCGCAGCCTTTTTCCCTACGTCTCCCCTTTGTTGACGGTCACGGCAACTTCGGGTCAATCGATGATGGTCCCGCAGCGATGCGATACACCGAATGCCGCCTCGCCCAGCCCGCCCTGGCCATGGTTCGCGATATCGGCGAAGACGTCGTTGATTTCGTTCCCAACTACGACAACCGTGAAACCGAGCCTGTCGTCCTCCCCGCCGCCATTCCAGCGCTGTTCGTTAACGGCGCAGCCGGCATTGCCGTGGGCATGGCCACCTCGATCCCCTCGCACAATCTTGGTGAGGTGGTGGCGGCGGCACGTCACCTGGTTCTTAACCCGCTCGCTCCGGCCGAGGAACTGCTCAGATTTGTGCCAGGACCGGATTTGCCCAGCGGTGGAACAATTATCGGACTTGACGGTCTTCGGGAGGCCTACGTCACCGGACGTGGCGCCTACCGCGTGCGGGGCACGGCTCGGATAGAACAAATATCGGCCCGCCGCAAGGGCATTGTGATCACTGAACTACCTCCGGGCGTCGGCCCCGAGCGCATGATTGAGCGCATCAAGGATCTCGTCGACGCTAAGAAGTTGACCGGCATTCACGATGTGGTTGACCTCACCGACGGCGATTCTGGCCTGCAACTCATTGTCGAGGTGAAGAACACGGTCAATGCCGAGGCATTGCTCCATGAGTTGTATCGCAAGACGCCGCTTGAGGACAGTGCCTCAATCAACTGCGTTGCGCTGGTGGATGGCCAACCACGTACCCTTGGCTTAGCGGAGGCGCTGCAGGTATTTGTTGACCATCGACTTGTTGTGATCCGGCGCCGCAGTCAATACCGTCGCAGCCGCGCGGAGGAACGCCTGCACCTAGTGGAGGGTTTGCTGGTCGCCATTGTCGATATCGACGAGGTCATCGCGCTGATCCGCTCAAGCGATGACACGGCTGCGGCTCGGGACCGGCTCATCACTGTTTTTGATCTGACTGCTGAACAGACGCAGTACATTCTGGAGATGCCGCTGCGCCGGCTGACGAAATTCTCACTAATCGAGCTCAACACCGAACGTGATGAGTTGGTGCAACGCATCACAGATCTCACGTCCCTCCTCGATGATGAGCAGCAGCGGAGGCAGGCCGTCGCCGATGAAATGCAACAGGTTAGCGATGACTTTCACACGCCACGACGTACGATTTTGTTGGAATCAGACGGCGCACAGGCGACTAAGGCGCCCTCACTCGAGGTCGATGATGATCCGTGTCTCGTTCTGATGTCTACCTCTGGCCTGATTGCGCGCACAACCGTGCAGGAATGGACGCCAGCAGCAGACCGCTCCAGCCACGACCTCATCCAGGTAGCAATTCCGGCCACGGTTCGCGGACACATCGCGGTGGTGACATCGACGGGAAAGGCTTTGCGCATCAATGTGGTAGACCTTCCCCATCTACCTGAATCCATGAGTGCGCCGCCGCTGTCCGGAGGGGCGCCACTGACCGCTTTGATCACTCTCGGGTCTGGTGAATCTGTGGTTTCTATTGCACCAATTTTTTCCGCCACCCCGTTGATGCTGGCCACCGCCCACGGCATGACTAAACGTGTGCTGGTCGACCCGGAGTCAAAACGTGATGACTGGGAACTTATCTCGCTGAAGGACGGCGACGCCGTGATCGGTGCGGCAGCGTGCCCCGAGGGCGACCAGATCGTGCTCATCACCTCTGATGCCAAGACACTCAAGTTCCCTGCTGCCAGCGTTCGAGTGCAGGGACGTTCAGCCGGCGGTATGGCCGGCATTTCATTGGCTGATGGTGCCGAGGTTATTTACGCAACATCTATCGCTAGCCAGGACAGCCTCGTCATTGCAACGGTCGCTGGATCCACCGGGCAGTTGCCCGGTACGTCAGCTCACAGCATCAAGGTGAGTGCCATGAATGAGGTGCCCAGTAAAGGTCGAGCCACCGGTGGCGTTCGGGTGCATCGATTCCTCAAGGGCGAAGACGTGTTGACCCTAGGTTGGGTTGGTATGCCGCCGGTCAGGGCGGCCTCTAGTTCAGGCGCCCCGGTGTCATTAACATCTGCCGACACCACACCTGTGCGCCGCGACGCCTCCGGAGCCCCTCTACGCGCCACGATTGCAGCATTCGCTGACATCCCTCAATCACGTTGGGCACCCTCGGAACCGATGGGAGACATTGAGTCATGACGCCTAAGGTGGCCGCCAGGGCCTGTGTCATCACCGCAGCCGATGCGCCACTGTGGGGTAGCGCAACCCAGGCTAGGCGTTGGTGGCTGGTGGAAAGCAGTGGCGCTTGGGGAGCCAAGGCGGTCATCCAATCAGCCACTCACTGGATCCGCGACTGGGGACAGCGCTCGGGAGTAGCAGGAAGAGTCGTGTTGATTCGTAGTGCCGGCAGTCATCGATCGAGTAGTAGCGATTCGCGACGAGTATTCACGTTTTCTCCTGGCGACTCAGACGTACGTGTGCGTACCGTGAACTCAACTACCGATCTCACCGGCCACGATCTCGAAAGCAAACCAACAGGCACTTCCTGGCAAACTAGCCAAGACCATCCACGGTTTCTATTGTGCACCAACGGTAAACGCGATGCATGCTGCGCCCTACTGGGTCGATCCCTTATTGACGCATGGCAGGTGAACGACACGCTGGACAGTCACGTGTGGGAGTCCACGCACCTGGGTGGACATCGCTTCGCCCCCACCGGGCTCTCGGTGCCCACTGGGTACCTGCTCGGACGCATACCGTCATCGACTACTCATCCCCCTGACCCAGATGCACCACTTGACCTGGCTAATTGCCGCGGTCGGAGTGACCTCAGCGGCCCCGAACAGGTCGCTGATCTGACCGTTCGGGAAAAACTTGGCCTGTTCAATCCAACCGACATTGGTCGAGTGATGACAGTTGACCAGGACACCGCCCACGTCACCGTTGTCGTGACCCAGTCCACCGGGGCATCGTGGCAGGTGCTTTTGGAGAACAAGGGGCTCCCACCTGCGAAAAAATCGTGTGGGAAAGCTGATGAGCGCGGAAATTATTGGCTGGCCGGTGACGTTCTCCCGGTGCCTTCCGCCACGTGAGACGCGGCGAGACTTTCACCACGGTCATGAATCGTCGTGCGATCTCTGCCCCGGCTACTCCCCAGGGCAATCTCAGCGTCGTTGATCCGACGCCAACCGGCATGGTCAACGAACCCATCCTCAAGCACATCAGCCAGGTCATCTCGCGAAGGTTCCGTGTTACTCAGCACGCCCTGGTCTAGGTCGTAAAGTAGTGACGACACAGTGTTGACCGCGTCCTTTTTATTCGTACCAATAATTCCGGTGGGTCCACGTTTGATCCAACCCGCAACGTAGAGCCCCCGCACCGGGCCAGTGCCGTGCAGAACCCGTCCTTCGTCGTGAGGAACGACCCCGCGATCATGATCAAAGGGGACATCGCTCAGCGCCGTGCCGCGATAACCAACAGAGCGAATGACAGCGTCCACCGCGATGCGTTCAATCTCGCCGGTGCCCACCACACCACCCTTCGGTGTCAGCTGCGTACTTTCGATGATGAGCGCAGTCGCATGTCCGTTGGCAACCTCAATGGCTACTGGTCTGGCAAAGAACCGCAGGTGAATGCATTTGCTCTTCTTACCCGCCGGTCGCGTCACCCACTCCTTCACCACGCCAACATTGCGCGCCGCTACCTTGCTGGTGTCCACAACCAACTGACTTGTTGGGCCCAATTCTGTGTCAACTCCCCGCACACTGATGTCTGCCTCAGCTAATTCACCGAGTTCGCGAAGTTCCTTCGTGGTCCACGTTGCCTCAGCTGGTCCGCGACGACCGATGATGTAAATATCACGTATGGCGGAGTTCGACAGGGCGGTTAACACATGTTCGGGCATATCTGTTTGCTGGAGTTCTTCAGCTGACTTGCCCAGGATGCGGGCCACATCGACTGCCACATTTCCGACTCCGACAACCGCTACGGATGCGCAGTGTGCAAGGAGGTCAACCCAGGCATCGGCCGGTGTGTCCGGGTGTCCAGTGTACCAAGCCACAAATTGAGTCGCCGAGATTGAGCCTTGGGAATCCTCACCCGAAATCCCCAGATTTCGGTCGGTCGCGGCCCCGTAACTTAGGATCACGGCGTCATACATGGACCGCAGGGTAGCTAGGCTAATCTGTTGGGGCGCAACTGAATCAGCCGCCGCAATTGCTTTGGTATCCTCGCCGACTTCAACATTGCCGAAAAAGCGAATCCGGTGATCATGCAAAATACGATCGAGGGCATCGCGGACGGAACGAATACTGTAATGGTCTGGCGCGACTCCGTAGCGCACCAGACCGAACGGTGAAGGCACCGCGTCGATGAGGTCAATGGCCATCGGCTGCTCACGTTCTTCGGCGGCCTTTACCAGTGCTTCAGCACTGTAAATCCCAGATGGACCGGCTCCCACGATCGCGATCCGAAGTTCGCGCTCAGGCATCGATGCGACTCCGATCCAGCGACCGTGCGGATCCCACAATGAAGTCACGGCGGGGAGCGACCTCAGATCCCATCAGCAGGTCGAAGACCTCCGCTGACACGGCGCCATCGGCAACGCCAATGCGACGCAGCGAACGGCTCCCACGTGCCATGGTTGTTTCACGCAACTGTGAGGCATCCATCTCGCCTAGTCCCTTGTATCGTTGGATGGGGTCCTTCCAGTGCCTTCCCTTCGATTCCAGATCCTTCGTGAGTTGACGCATTTCGCTGTCTGAGTAGGTGTAGCGCACCTCCTTTGGCTTGGCTCCTGAAGCCAACACATCAAGCCGGTGCAGTGGAGGGACAGCAGCGTAAACGCGCCCGGCTGCCAGCAGCGGAGCCAGATATCGATGCATCAGGGTAAGAAGCAGGCAACGTATGTGCGCGCCGTCAACGTCAGCGTCCGTCATGATGATGATTTTCCCGTAGCGGACCGCGTCAAGATCAAAACTTCGACCTGAACCGCCACCAACCACCTGAATGATTGATGCGCATTCTGCATTCTTCAGCATGTCGGCAAGGGAGGCCTTTTGAACGTTAAGGATTTTGCCACGGATCGGGAGTAGAGCCTGAAACTCACTGTCCCGCGCCAATTTTGCTGTCCCCAGCGCTGAATCTCCCTCTACGATGAACAGTTCGTTGCGCTCAATGTCTCCGCTGCGGCAATCCACAAGTTTCGCGGGCAGGGTTGAGGATTCAAGGGCCGTCTTTCGTCGCTGCGTATCGCGTTGGGTTCTTGCGGCAACGCGCGCCCGCATAGCGTTGGCGATCTTTTCCACCATTGCCTTAGCGCGCGCCTTCTCACCACGAGGTGGCTGTGCGATCCAAGCGCTGAGCTCTTTGGTTACTACCGCAGACACAATTCGGGTGGCCGCAGGAGTGCCCAGAACCTCCTTGGTTTGCCCTTCAAACTGTGGCTCTGGTACCCGGACTGCCACCACTCCGGTCAGTCCTTCTAGCGCATCTTCCTTAGTGAGTGGATCCTCGGCTGCGCGCAGCACCCGGGTGCTGCGCGCAGCTTCGTTGACCACCTTGACAAGTGCTCGTTCGAAACCGGCAAGGTGCGTACCGCCTTTGGGTGTCGCAATGACATTGACGAAAGATCGCAGGTCGGTGTCGTAGCCGGTGCCCCATTGCAAGGCGATGTCCACCTGCAATTCACGTTCGACATCGGTTGAGGTGAGATGACCCTGAGCGTCAAGCACCGGAACCGTTTCGCTGAATCGTCCGGAGCCGGTGAGGTGGATGACGCCGGTGACAGGATCGAGTGGAGCCAGCGTCTCCACGTACTCGGGGACACCACCACGGTGGCAAAAAATCTCTTCCGGTGTGTCGCTGGCAAGGTCGACCAAAATGACTTTCAGTCCCGGAACAAGGAATGATGTTTGAATCAGTCTTTCCCGGATGCTGGTGCGGTCGTAATCGGCATCCTTGGTGAAGACCTCCGGATCTGCCCACCAGCGAACTCGTGTACCGGTCTTTGATTTGGCCACCTTTCCGGTCACGGTGAGTCCCGAAGCCCGGGTGAAAGATGCACCTGGCCCACCTCCGTCGAACTGCCCCGGAAGTCCACGTCGAAAGGACATGCTGTGGGTCTTACCGCCGCGGTCGACGTGCACATCGAGGCGTTCAGACAGCGCATTCACCACCGACGCCCCCACCCCGTGCAACCCACCGGACACGGCATAGGAGGACCCTCCAAATTTGCCACCGGCATGCAGTTTGGTCATCACCACTTCGACGCCGGTGAGTTTGGTTTTGGGTTCGATATCGACCGGGATGCCACGACCGTTGTCGGCGACATCGACAGAGCCATCTAGGTGCAACGTGACGGTGATCTCGGTGCACCAACCGCCCATGGCTTCATCGACGGCGTTGTCCACGATTTCCCATAGGCAGTGCATGAGGCCGCGGCCGTCATTGGAGCCGATGTACATGCCGGGCCGCTTGCGTACCGCCTCAAGACCTTCAAGGACCGCCAGGTCACGAGCACCGTAGGAACTCCCGGGAGTGGTCTTTGATTTGGCAGCCATGATGTGTTCAGGCTAGTACCTCCACGTGTGTGACCCAGATCACCGCCACGCCACGACATCCATGCGGATGCGCGGGAATGTCACCGGGGTGTGAGAATGTTCTTGCTGATATACCTATCTACCCTTAAGGAGGATCGCCCATGACGCCGACCATGGCACCGAGCAGCACCCTCGATTCGACCGACCGCTGCGACCGTTGCGGTGCCCAAGCCTACGTGCGGGTCGCACTTATCAACGGGGGCGAACTTCTCTTCTGCGGCCACCACTGGAATCGCCACGCCGACAGTCTTCGCGATAAGGCCAGCGACATCAATGACCAGACGCATCGGCTCAGCGAAGTGCCCGCTACCGATTAGTCCAGGTAGTCCCGCAGCACCTGAGAACGGCTCGGGTGTCGCAGTTTGGACATCGTCTTACTTTCGATCTGGCGGATACGTTCCCGCGTCACGCCGTACACCTTGCCGATTTCGTCGAGAGTTTTAGGTTGTCCGTCGGTGAGACCAAACCGCATGCGTACTACTCCTGCTTCTCGGTCGCTCAACGTGTCCAGCACCGATTCCAGCTGCTCCTGCAACAGGGTGAATGACACCGCATCGCTGGGCACAATTGCTTCAGAGTCCTCAATGAGATCGCCAAACTCGCTATCACCATCTTCACCCAGCGGCGTGTGCAGTGAAATCGGCTCGCGGCCGTACTTTTGAACCTCGACCACCTTTTCCGGGGTCATGTCCAACTCAGCGGCTAACTCTTCCGGTGTTGGTTCCCGGCCCAGGTCTTGCAACATCTGCCGCTGCACCCGAGCCAGTTTGTTAATGACTTCCACCATGTGCACCGGGATACGAATGGTGCGTGCCTGATCTGCCATAGCCCGAGTGATGGCCTGTCGAATCCACCAGGTGGCGTAGGTAGAGAACTTGTAACCCTTGGTGTAGTCGAATTTTTCTACCGCTCGAATCAGACCGAGGTTTCCCTCCTGAATCAGATCCAGGAACAGCATGCCGCGACCGGTGTAGCGCTTGGCTAGGGACACCACTAGGCGCAGGTTGGCTTCCAGCAGGTGGTTCTTCGCTCGGTGACCGTCCTGAGAAATCCACTGAAGATCGCGCAGCTGCTTCGCCGGGATCTTTACCCCTGAGTTCAGGGTCTCTTCAGCGAAAAGGCCAGCCTCGATGCGTTTGGCGAGATCAACCTCCTGCTCAGCATTGAGGAGAGGCACCTTGCCAATCTGTTTCAGATAATCCTTAACCGGGTCTGCCGTTGCACCCGCCTGCGTCACCTGCTGCACCGGTTCATCAGTGTCATCGACATCGGACAACACAATTTCATCCGCGTCAGAGCGCTTCGTCGGCTCTGCCTCCGACTCGCCTTCATCGACGGTGGCAAGATCTTTGGCAAGATCGGCCTCAAGGCCGGCTTCAAGAACCGCCGCCTCCTTCAGGTCCGGTTCATCTGTGTTCTTGGCCGGGGCTGCGGCTTTCTTAGCCGGGGTTGCTTTCTTGGCGGGCGCTGCTTTCTTGGCGGGCGCTGCTTTCTTGGCGGGCGCTGCTGTTTTCTTGGCCGTGGATTTCGTTGAGCGTGCAGCCATAGGGAGACACAAACCCTTCGTTCACCTGTATTGCCCCATGAAGAGGGCCCGCGTCAAGTCCTTTACTGGACCCGACCGGGCTAATGTCCCCAAGGGGGCTCGCACGGAAAGTGCGAGGTGGGTTTAGTGTGCCATGCCACAGAGCGGACCAATCACGCGGTCCCGCGGTAGCGGTGAGTCCGGCTCGTCGTTATCGAACGAGCACAGCGCGTCCTTGACCAACCTGTACGGTCAATTCACCCCTTTGGCGCACCGGTTGCTCCACTGCAAGGGGCCCGAGTCCGTCGGCGGTGTACTCCCCCTGCCACGTGGCTAGCACCTGCACCCGATAATTCCCCGGCTCGACGTAGGTGTGGGTGAGGGCTCCCAGCGCCGATAGCGCCCCCGGGTTGGTCGTGACCACATCGGACCCGACACCGAACCGCCAATGCCAGCGAGGCGTCGCCGTGCCCTGCACCGTGATGCCAATGACTTCCCACGTCCATGTCACAGATGCTCCTGATTGACCGGAGGAGAATCGAAGCGGGAGGGTGACCAAGGCGTTGCTGGGCGGAGACACCTGCGGTGTGAGCGCAGGCACTGCTTGTTCGAGTCGTTCGTTGACCCTTGCTTCCACCTCTGTCCTGCGTGCGGGCCCGCCTGGACCAAAGCAGGCTGAGCCCAACCACTGCTCGTCTTGCCCGGGGCGGGTGAGGTAGAGGGTGAGCCATGCAGAATCCATGGGGCAGGTGCGAGCCGCGCCTCGACATGCTCCTGCTGAGGTGCGATCGCACGTCAGCACCGCCCGCCATGAACATCCCGGACAGTCTGCGGCCGAGGAACGACCGGGTGTGCTGATGCGTGCCGGAAGCAGCAGGCTGCCGGTGCCCACGAAGACATCACGCTGATCGTCACCGATAACCTCGGTCGAAGAATCCGCCTGCGCCAGCGACGGAATTCCAGCCCACACGGTGAGCACCGCAGCCAAAGCAAGCACAGCGGGCAACCGTGTGCGTTGAGAAAAAAGCATTATCGATCACTCCCCGGACGATTCTGCGATGTGGGGAAATCTAGTCGCGACGCAGGGAGTTATGTCGATGCTGATCACACGATGTGTGGATATGTGACCGGTAGTTCCCAGGAGGGGCTATCAGCCAACTCGACTTGCCCTCAGCGCTTCGCCAATGAAGGCACCCACCTGCTCGTCCTCAACCAGGAATCCATCGTGGCCATAGGGCGATGACAGGATACGTAGGTCCAGCGCGCCAGGTGCTTGCTCGGCGATGATCCGCTGCTGACGTAGCGGAAAGAGGCGGTCGGTGTCGATACCCACCACGATCAGAGGTTGATCAATTGTGGCCAAAGCGCTTTGCGTGCCCCCGCGCCCCTCTCCCAGATCGAACAGGCTCATCGCACGCGTCAGCGTGATGTAGGTGTTGGCATCGAACCGCCGAGACAACTTATCGGCGTGATGATCTAGATAGGACTCCACCGCGTAGCGGCCACCATTGATCGGATGTTCCTCCGTCTGGTGTGCTCGCCCAAACCGCAGATCTAGTTCAGACTCGGTGCGGTAGGTGAGGTGGGCAATCCGGCGAGCGATGCCCAGACCCCGATGCGGACCATCACCATCGGGCGCGTCGTAGTAGTCACCGCCGCGAAATGCCGGATCAGATTCGATCGCGGCAATCTGTGTGTGGTGAGTGCCGATCTGGTCGCCGCTGACGGCCGCGGTGGTACCTAGCAGGAGTCCGGCACGCACCCGCTGGCGATGCCCCACCATCCATTCCAGCACTCGCATGCCACCAAGGGATGGGCCAAGTATGAGCGCCCAGGACGGGATACCCAGAGCATCGGCCAGCCGAACCTCGACCTCCACCATGTCAGCCACGGTGACGACGGGGAAGCGGCTTCCCCATGCCCGGCCATCTGGCGCCAAACTCATCGGTCCCGTCGTCCCCTGACAACCGCCCAGCACGTTGGCACACACCACGAACCATTCATCGGTGTCCAGCGGCGCGCCCGGCCCCACCAGTTGATCCCACCAACCGCCAATCAGGTGGCCTGACCCGGCCGAACCAGTGACGTGAGAATCACCGGTAAGGGCATGACAGACGTAGACCGCATTACTGCCGTCCGCGTTGAGTGAGCCCCAGGTTTCATAGGCCACCCTTATCGCGGGCAAATGACCCCCGCTTTGCAAATCAAGGGAACCCACGTCAAGAAATTGTCGGTTGCCCACGGGATCTCCCTCCCGCCAGGCAGCGCTGGCCGGAGGGAGACCGTCGTAGGTCAGGGGTTGTTCGTAGTTAACGGGCACCGAACTTAAGCGTCCTGCTTTGCCGCCCGGAACCCCGCGTCCAGATCAGCCAAGATGTCCTCAATCCCCTCAAGACCCACCGCGAGGCGGACCAAGCCCGGAGTCACCCCGGCGGTGAGCTGTTCTTCTGGATTCAATTGGGAGTGTGTGGTGGATGCCGGATGAATCACCAGGCTGCGCACATCTCCGATATTGGCGACGTGACTGTGTAGAACCAAGGCCTCAACGAAACGCTGACCGGCCTCAATGCCACCGACGATCTCAAAGGACAACACAGCACCGGGGCCTTTGGGTGCATACTTCTGCGCCAAGGAATACCACGGACTCGAAGGCAAGCCCGCGTAGTTGACACTGAGCACCTCGTCGCGTTCATCGAGCCATTCAGCCACGGCCGCTGCGTTTTGAATGTGTCGGTCCATGCGCAAGCTCAAGGTTTCCAAGCCTTGAGCGAGGAGCCAGGCGTTGAAGGGAGCGACGGCGCTGCCGAGGTCACGAAGCAACTGCACGCGCGCCTTCAAAATGAACGACACGTTAGCGCCGAAGGCTGATCCAACACCAAGATCGCGGGCATAGACCAAGCCGTGATAGCTCGGATCTGGGGTGTTGTAGTTAGGAAAGCGCTCCGGGTACTGCGCGTAGTCGAAGGTGCCGCCATCGACGATCACGCCGGCTACGGCGGTTCCGTGGCCGCCGATGTACTTCGTGGCCGAGTGCACCACGATGTCGGCACCCCATTCCAGCGGGCGTACGAGATAGGGCGTGGCCACGGTGTTGTCCACGATGAGCGGGACACCGAGTTCGTGTGCGACAGCGGCAACGGCCTCAATATCGAGCAGGTCATTCTTGGGATTGGAAATCGATTCACCGAAGAAAGCTTTAGTGTTGGGTCGTGCAGCAGCCCGCCACGAATCAGGGTCATCAACATCTTCGACGAAGGTCACTTCAATACCTAGGCGAGGCAGGGTGTAGTTGAACAGATTGTAGGTCCCGCCATACAGGCTCGGGCTGGACACGATGTGATCGCCAACCTCTGCGATATTCAAAATGGCCAGTGTTTCTGCAGCCTGACCGCTGGCAACCAACAGTGCGCCCACACCACCCTCTAGGGATGCAATGCGCTCCTCCACTGCAGCCTGCGTGGGGTTCATAATTCGGGTGTAAATATTGCCCATTTCTTTCAATGCAAACAGGTTCGCCGCGTGAGCAGTGTCGTTGAAGGTGTACGACGTTGTCTGATAGATCGGCAGCGCGCGGGCGTTGGTAGCCGCATCCGGCGCCTGCCCTGCGTGGATTTGACGTGTTTCAAATGACCAACCGGTACTCATGATCGCTCCTGTAATGTCCGTCGGAAATACAGGCCCTGCCTGATGCAAGACCCGCGCTTGCCTGGCAAGCCAGGCCCGGTCTTCACCCGGAGCACCCCACCGCGGTCGGAGGGTTGCCGGCCAGCAAGCCGGGGCTTAACGCTGGCGCTCATAACCTGAGACGAAAATATACATGGTCATCGTGAGCGGCAACTTTTAGGGCCGTGAGCCGTACCGGAACGTATGACGGTCAATAGCAAGTAGATCGCGGCGCCACATATGTCGATTAAGCCCGCAGCGCAGCACCTGCCAGATGAGTGCTGCCAATGCGTATTGGCAATCATGTTGCAAGGCAACATTGATGGCGATCCCGGCGCGGACATCATCGCCCGATTGCCACCGCAGGATGGCCAGCACGGTGGCTGTGGCGACCCGAGCCTGTGGCCAGGTCAAGCGGGTGATCTCGGCCAGGCGTTCACTTGCGATTGACCAGCACAGTGGATTACTGGCCAATAGGTCGTGTATCACTGTGTCTCGCATGGCGATGTGGCTCAACCCGGCCGACACCAGCGCGAGATCATGGGGCCGGATTGGTCCCTCCGCCAACAGGATTTGCCTGATCTGATGGATCACGGCATCGGTATTTGCGGGTGTGATCACCGGTATCTCAATCTGTTCAGCGCGATACGCGTCGTTCCGTGCAGCTAACTCTCGCTCTAGCTCCTCTCGGTCACCGGCCACCATGGGTCCGAGTTTTTCCCGCACTACTGCCAGATCTTTATCACTCACGATGTGGGTTTCCAGGTGATCAACGTAGGCATCCACCGTGTCCTGAGCGATGCGCCACAGGTGCGCGTTGACGCTCGTCTCCGGTGTTGATACGTCGGGGTGATCGGTGTCGGGGTAACGCAGCACGATCGCGCGGGCAGGGCTGGTGAGCGTCTGCTCACATGCATGCTGGAGATCAGCTAGCCACACATCGCGCCAGTCACCATTCGCTTCGTTTGCTCCACCACTCGTCCACAGGTCAATGCGCCAGATGCAGCGAACTGTCATGGAGCGGTTGTCCATGGCGATCACGACGATCGCGTTACTGGGATGAAACTTCAGATTCTGCGCAACGGTGGTGAGCACGGTGTGGAGTGGGGCGGTGGGCTTCAGCGATGTCATGGCCACAGGTTGCCGAGCACTCCTCGCTGGTGTCATCGGTGTGACGTTGACCTGTGGGTGCAGTGATTAAATTAGACCTGTGGATCGAGTTCTGCGACGGTCATCCACTGCGGATACTTCGCCGTCATTCCATCGCCTGAGCTGCGTCCGCGCAACCGACGGTTGAGCCAGGGGCCGGCGAAATCTGCACACCATCGCACGTCATCAAGTCGCCGATGCACCCATGGCGCTCGGGGTCCAGCGGCGGGCGGCGTCCGCCACGAATCATCAGCCAGGTCAATGCCGTGCAAGAAGGCACGAGCTACGAGCTGATGGCCCGCTGGGGACAGGTGCAGCCGGTCTGACGACCAAAACTCATCATTGTCGAACACTGCCGCGCCCCAAAAATCGACGACACGGGCGTCATTTTCTGCAGCGATCGCCAGGGTGGCTTCACGGTAGGCCACCAGTCGGTCGCTGATGGAACCCATCACACGGGAACGTCGAGAGGGATCGCCGAAGGCGAAAACCACCACCTCGGCTCCGCTATCGCGGAGCGCAGCAACACTTTCCCCCAGGCAGTCAGCAGCAGCTTCCAGATCAAAGTGTCGGCGCATTGCATCGTTTATGCCGGCACCAATCGAAACGAGATCAGGTTGCAAACGCAGCGCCTGCGGTACCTGCTCATGCAGCACCTGGTCAACGAGGCGACCACGTACGGCCAGGTTGGCATAGCGAAATTCGGGGTTGGCGATGGCTAACTGCTGAGCAACGCGATCAGCCCATCCACGGTGCTGCCCAGAAGGTCCGACAGTGTCGTTGAGGCCCTCGGTGAAACTGTCACCAAGGGCGATAAATCGCTGATAGGTCATTGGTTCGAAGACCTAGGACGGCTTCGTTGCCGAGGCGGCAGCATAGGTCTTGCCCGCCTTGCGATACCAACTCACCAGGGCCAAAACACCCACGATGATCTGCGGAACGAAGGATGCTGCCCGCCATACCAGCGCGGCCGCCACAGCGGTGGCATTGGCTGTTCCGGCTGCCACGAGGATTGAAATCATGAACGCATCCACGGTGCCCACACCCCCGGGGGTGATGGGGATCATGAGGCCGAGCTGACTGATGGCGAATGCGCCGAAAGCGATCAGGAAGGCCGTGCCGGCCGAATCCCATCCTTCAATGCCGCGCAGGGCTACATACAAAATGAGGAACTGGGTGAAGAAAATGCCGGACTGGGCAAGGGTCAGCCGCAAGGAGCGGGTAGCCACCACCGAGTAAATGCTTGAGCGAAAATTCAACATTGCCGGTACGAGGTCGAGTTCAGCCAACTTCTTGATGCGCTTGGCAAACGGCTTGAGTAGTCGATTGCCCCATTCGGCCAACCTCTTGGCCAGGTTTTCGCTGCGGACGACCAGCACGAGAATCAGCACGGCTGCAGCCAGGACCGCCAGACCAATGAGAGCGACGGCAACATAGGCGCCCCCGGCCTGACCACTCACCACCAGGGCTAGCACGCCGAGGATGGGGAAACCAAGCGTAACGAAAACGCTCCACAGCCCCACGGCTGAGATCGCCGCGGTGGTGGCAGCCGGGGTGATGCCGTGGGAGGTCAACATGCCGTATTGCACGGCTAGCCCCACCGCACCACCACCGGGAATACCGTTACTGATGGCGAAGGCGGCCTGATTTACCTGCTGTCCTTGCCAGTAGGTGAGCCCAGGTGCGGCAGCAGGAAAGGTGAATCCGTAAACGGCGAGGTAGATAACCAGCGCGATGACCACCCCAACAGCTGAGGCCCATCCCATATTTTGAATGGCCGCCCAGGCATCGGCGTAACTCCCGATCGAGGGAATGACTCGCCAGAAGATCAAGACAAGTGCAGCCAAACCGATAACGCCGAGGATGATGGT
Organism: Candidatus Nanopelagicales bacterium; assembly: GCA_018609125.1. Taxonomy (GTDB): domain Bacteria; phylum Actinomycetota; class Actinomycetes; order S36-B12; family S36-B12; genus M55B157. Next base: position 252,179 of record JABAYF010000028.1, read on the forward strand.
CTTACGCTTGTCCAGCGTGGCACTGGGCGCCGCTGGCGCTTTCGGAGGTTCCGGAGTGTGGGGGGATACGGCCTCGGTCACACCAGATTCCTTTCCGTCACGACGTGTCGTCCATCCTCACCAGGGTCAGCGGTCACTGTACGCGCCACCGACACAGATTTCAGCCATGGCCGATAAAGGCCACCGGCAAGGTCCCTCAAGGGGGTTGATGCCACCCTGCACGAAGCCACCGAGCAGGCCGGGGGCAGGATAAGGACATGCACCACACTCCGCTGCATCTTGATCATGTTTCCTACGCCTGCCTCGCCGGGGAGATGGTTGACGTCGTGCAGCGCATCGGATCCGAACTCGGTGGCACATTCGTTGATGGTGGCCTGCATCCTCGGTTCGGTACGCGCAACTTCGTGTTGCCCATGACCGATGGTGCCTACATTGAAGTCGTCGCCGCCCTAGACCATCCCGCGGCCGATAACGCCCCCTTTGGCCGCGCGGTACGGCGCCGAGCCGAAGAGGGCGGTGGCTGGCTGGGCTGGGTGGTCGGGGTTACCGACATCGAGCCCATCGAAGCTCGCCTTGGCCGACCCAGCGTTGAAGGACACCGTATTCGCCCCGATGGAGTTGATCTGCGCTGGCGACAGATTGGGGTCCTTGATCTCATCGACGACCCGCAGATGCCGTTCTTTGTGCAGTGGCAGACCACGGAAGAACACCCCAGTACGTTGCCCGGAGGTGACATAGCGCTTACGTCAATCGAGCTATCTGGGCACGCCGATCGCATCGGCACATGGCTAGGCACCGAACCATCTCGGTTGGTTGATTGCCTCGCCCCCATCGGTATCACCTGGGCCACCACGGACGATCACGGGCTGGTGTCGTGCATGTTCAACACGCCGCGCGGCCCAGTTCGTGTCGATTAGTCACTCCCCCGGCTCACCCACCCATTAGCGTGCGGGCATGAGCGAATCACAACCCCCTGCTGAGCCCGCCGCACCTCTACCATCACGCCAAGCCAGCAAGGGCCCGGTCGAAGTACCCCACACCCTCATCGTCTGGTCTGGCATGACGTGGCGCGTTCTGGTGATCTTGGCCGGTTTCGTGGCCCTGTTTTACGTGATGGGGCTCATCGCCACCGTGCTGGTGGCTCTCTTCCTCGGGGCATTCTTTACCGCTCTGGCAAGCCCCATCCGCAACCTTTTCGCCAAAGTGATGCCGCGGCCACTGGCTTTAATCACCTCGATTTTGACGATCACCGTAGCTATCACGCTCGTACTGTTCGTGGTGGTTACCTCGGTCATTAATGAAGCCCCTGCACTGACCAAGTCGGTCAACTCAGCGTTCTCTCAGTTACAAACCTGGACGCAGGGACCACCGCTGAATGTTTCTGATGCAGACTTCACCAAGTACGTGGGGGAGGTGGAAAGTTGGATCACCAGTGCACTGGAGTCCTTCGCCCTGGGCACCGTGGGTTCGATCGGTGAGCTCGTTATTGGTGGCTCCGTTCTTATTTTTGCTGTGATCTTCTTCATGTCCAGCCCGGAAAAGATATGGGCATTCGTTGTGTCGTGGATGCCTACGCGCTCCCGGGGGCACGTCGACACCTCGGGTCGTCTGGCCTGGGAGTCCCTGTCGGGTTACACGCGCGGGGTCGTTGTGGTTGCCCTGGCCGACTCCCTACTGGTGTTTATCGGCCTTCTCATTTTGCAGGTGCCCCTGGCCCCTGCCCTGGCTGCCATCGTATTTTTTGGTGCATTTATTCCGGTGATTGGTGCACCCATTGCCACGTTCTTCGCCGCGATCATCGCTTTGGCAGAACGTGGCCCCCTCATCGCGCTCCTGGTGGTTGTGCTCACCGTGATCGTGGGGTCCTTCGACGGCGACGTGCTTCAACCCTTGGTTATGGGTAAGGCAGTGTCGCTGAATCCGCTAGCCATTATCTTGATGATCGCGATCGGCTCTATCACCCTGGGCATCATCGGTGCGCTCGTGGCCGTACCCATTGGTGCAGCAATTTACCGGGTGGCGAAGTACCTCACGAACCGAGACCCAGAACATCCGTTCCTGGACGAACCCGCTTCGGCGGCCGCGTCCTAGCGTGAGCAACCGTGGGCGGCTGCAGCTACGGCATCAATAGCCGCACTCGTTGCAGACCATGTCTGGCTGCTCGGGCGATCATTAACCAACACTGCAAACGCGCGCGAAGGTGCGTTTGGTGATGTGGTAAAGCCGGCAAGAGTAGACACCGTAGGTGGCAGGCTTCCTGTTTTGGCCACCACCTGGCCCCGCGCACATGATGCCGGTGACTGCAGAAAGCGATTACGCATCGTGCCCGACTGACCGGCTGTTGGTAGCGCATTGCGAATACTACGCAATTCGGGGTCGGTAGCAATGAGGGTAAGAGTTTCGGTGAGTGTTCGGGCGGTGAGTCGATTGCGGTAGCTCAAACCGCTACCGTCGATGATGTGTGCTCCCTTGACCCATATGCCTTCGGCCTTCAGTAGCCCCCGCACTGCACGCGAGCCATCACGCCACCCGGTCGCGTTACGTTCCTTTTTGGCAACGAGTCGAAACAGGATTTCCGAAACATTGTTTTCGCTGACGGGCAATAGTACTTGGAGAGCCTCTGCTACATCGTTCCCACGAAAACGACCAAGCCGCAGACTAGCGCTGGGGGCAGAAACTCGTTGGCCAAGCACAGCTGTGACGCCACGTGCAGTGAGGGCATCAACAAAGGCCTGTGACGCTACACGTGATGTGTCGGTGGAGTAGCTGCCCAAGATCGTCAGGGGGCGAACCGCAGAGATGTAGGTGGGCATGTCTCCTGCTTCCCAACCCGGGGCGTTCGTGGGGCTAGCAAACATGTCATCATCGAAATCGACCCGCACGGTGCCCAGCATGTTGTTGCGCCCCATACCTTTCTTTGTGCGCTGCGCCAACGTAGCGAGGTCATCGCGGGTGAGCACCGGGTCACCGCCACCCACCAGCACCATCACATTCGAGTCACGACCGCGCACCACTTTGGTGGTGAAACGATGCTCGGCACCGAGTGCGCGAACAGCGGCGAAAGCGGTGATGAGTTTCATGGTGGACGCGGGGATCATCGGCTTGACCCCCGACACAGACACCACCTTGGCACCTGAAGCGGCATCTGCCACATATGCGGATTTCATAGTCCCCAACGCGACGGAGTTCATGGCCTGTTTGACCGCCGTGTCCACTCCTTGGTCGTTGGCGGTAGCCGGAGCGGTGGTAACGACTGCGGTCGTCATCGTGATGGCGGCCAGCACGCCAACGGAAGCTTTTAGGCGCTGCATGCAACACAGGTTGGTCCGTAGGGACGCAACTCCAGGCGGGGAAACGCAATGGGATGACCGGACGCAAGAACCTCGCGCATTACTACTCCTCGCACAACGCAGACACTTCACGCAGCATAGCCCGGGTTAGAGCGCATCAACGCTTTCCACCCCCTGACGTGCAGGGCTACTTCGCCGGCTAGGGACGCCAATGGTTCAAGCATCCGCTAGCGTCACGGGGAACCTCGCCGTTACCGGCACCATCACTCCTAGGACAGGACACCACATGCGAGTTTTGCTGATCGGAGCCAACGGCCTTCTTGGTCGTGCGGTACACGAAGCCTTCAATGCCCAGGGCTACGACGTGGTGCCCGCATCGCGCACCAGCGGTGAGCTCGTTGACCTCAACGACACCGACTCCATCGCTAGCCTGTTCCAGCGCGTTGGCATGGTGGACGCAGTGGCATCGGCAGCAGGTGTCACCCCTTTCGCTGCGCTATCTGAACTCACTATTGATCAGTACCGCACCGGCATTACCGATAAACTGCTTGGCCAGATAGCGCTGGTCAACATTGGTGCCGCACATGTACGGGATGGCGGCAGTTTCACCCTGGTCAGCGGCATCCTCGGCGAAGACCCCATCGTCACCGGGTCTGTTGCGGCAACCGTGAATGGTGCGCTGTACTCCTTCGTACGAGCAGCCGCCATTGAGATGCCGCGAGGTCAGCGCATTAATACGGTGAGCGCCACCGTATTTGCTGAAGCTTGGGAGTCCTACGGCCCCTATTTCCCCGGATATGTGCCCGTACCCGTCGCCGATGTTGCCCGCGCCTACGTGAAGTCCGTGGCCGGCAAGCAGACCGGTGAGGTCTACCGCGTGGGCTGTTGATCTAGCGGTAGACCGGACAACAGCACAACACCACAGCGCCCCCAGAGTGC
>JABAYF010000028.1:256507-258729 GCA_018609125.1 Candidatus Nanopelagicales bacterium
GTGCGTCAAAACGGGATGGGTTCATCGTCGGGGTCGCCATGGCGAGGAAGTACCTGGTGGGGAATATTTAGGTACGTACGCCCACCGAGTGTGGTCCAGGTGTTGGGGTGGGGGGTGTCCCATCCGTTGGCGTCGCGGCTTCGGTTATGTCGAATACAGGCCAGGGCGAGCTGCTGAGCGTTAGTGGTGTGGGTGGATGCCCAGGTTGGGGTGTGGTCAACGTCGAGGTTGGTGGTGCGGGTGCAGGCGGGAGTGCCGCACCGAGCATCACGGGCCCGGATGTAGCGAGCCAGGCCTGCCGACGGGAAGCGACGGGCACCGTCGTCGAGCAGATATCCAGTGACCGGGTCGGTCACCCATCGGCTCCAGTCACCACTGGCGCTCAGTTGGCGGCTGAGTTCGGGGTCGATCGGGCCGTAGCCGGGAAGTTCACCGGGGTTTTCCGCCAGGCCCAGTAGCGTCGGTAGGTCGACCACGACTTTGACATCAACACCGGGAACAGCCGGAGGACCATCAGCTCGACACGGGTCGGTGGGCGAGGCCGGCATTCCCATGGGGGCCAAACCAAAGGTGGCTAGCACTGCTGCGACCCGCCACTGCCCAATGGTGCGATCCGTCGCGGTTTCGTGGTCGGTTTCGTGGTCGGCATTGTTTCCAGACCTGTGACCGTGGGCGGTCTTACGAGCGTCCGCTTGGGCGTGAATCAATATGCGCAAGGCCTCGATATCTACCGCCATGCCGGTGATGCCCAGGGTAGCCAGACCATGCTCTACGGCCCACACGCTCACACCGGTGAGGTTCTTAGTGACCTTGCGGCGTGTCTTGGCTTGGGATTGTGGAGACAGCGCGCAGATCGCTGTTGCCATGCGGGCTTTCAGACGTGCTGGTGGGTATCCACCCGCGGTGGGCAGCACCCGGTGGAGGGCTTCGCCAATGACGTCACGGTGATCACCCACTCCAGGTTCGCCCTCACCAACGTCGGTGGTGGTGATGACATCGGTGAGCGCACATGCCTGGGACCAGGTTAATTGTCCGGCGTTGACCGCCGCCCACAACCTGGGATGCTCTTCGCAAATGACCTGGGCCCATCGGATCCGACGCGAAGCGGTGATCGGGGCCACGTGCAGTGCAGCGGCGATCTCATCGACTGCCCACGCGTGCGCGCGGGAATCGAAATAGCCATGGTCATCGACCGCGTCGGTGGCCCTGAGTACGGCATGGGCTGCAGCTGCGGTGGCATAAGCTGCTTGACCCTGCGCCCACGACACCACCGTGTCACATGCCCTCATGTAGGACACCCGATCTTGGGCGCTGAGTTCACCGGCATCAACTCCTGCCACTACCTCCGCCAATTTCGGGCCAACCGGCACCGATTCCCACGGGTGATAACCCGCCGGAGTGAGGTCTAACCAGCCATCAGACATAGAACAAGTGTACGAATGGGTGCAGGAGAAGTCAAGAGCTATCATGAAAAAATTGTCTATTAGCAACGCTTTACGCTCGGTACATGCCATGAGGCCTCAGATGTTGCACTCCCCCTGTTTGCTCGACCGCAGCAACTGCACAGCACTGAGTACGAGGAGACCCGCGAAGAGAATCATGGACACCTGCGCGGACATGATGATGGCAAGTTGGGCGCCGATGAAAGCGGTGGGTACCCCAGCAGTACCGATCTTCAGCGCAATCGCAATGTCCACATTGCCGCTGCGATAGTTGCGCCAACTTCCCGTAGCCCCGGCGATGATGGCAACAAGCAACGCTGTGCCTTTTGCCATCGGTGCGGCTGCCCCAAAGAAGATAACCAGGATCGGTACCAACACGATGCCTCCACCAATGCCGAGGAGTCCGGCGAGCGTGCCCACCACCACACCCACAGCCACGAGCTCTACGGCGGTGACAGGAGTGAGGACCAACTCTGTGCTACCCGCCGGCACGTCAACAAAGAGGCGAACAGCGGTGATGATGAGCAGGGCACTAAACCCCCGAGCAAGCCAGCGGTTGCTGATCACACTGAGGAGTTTGGTGCCAATGAGGGCCCCGGCGATGCTGCCCAGACCCAGGAAAGCGGCGTAGCCCAGAGCAATCGAACCGTGCAAGGTATAACCAATGACACCGGAGACGGCAATCGGCAGGATGGCGAGAAGTGATGTGCCATGGGACAACCGCTGGGTGTAGTGCAAAAAGAAAACGAGGCCGGGAACGACAATGATGCCGCCCCCGAC
>JABAYF010000028.1:258829-264296 GCA_018609125.1 Candidatus Nanopelagicales bacterium
CCCGACACAAGAAGTGAGCTACCGCAGGCGGATCTGGGTAACCACACCCCCGTGGTCGGAGCCCCATAGAGGTGGAGCCTGTGCACCCTCGATCGGCAGCGCAAGGACGCGGGCCCAGTTGGAAGCGACCTTGCCCTTCCCGAGTACGAGGTCGATCCGCACGGCGTACTTCGACTCCGGATTCTGCAGAACGGGGTCCTGGCAACAGGTGAGGCCCGTGCCGTGCCTGCTCTCATCCCACATATCGGCAAAGTAGTCCGTGAGAATGGCATACGACTTGGTGTTGGATCCATCGGCCGCCGAGTTGAAGTCACCGGCGGCGATCACCGGACCGGGGCGATCTACCTGGACAACTCGAATGAACTCTCGAGCCTGCCTGCGTTGAATACGGGTGTAGCTCTCCACCTCAAGGTGGGTGTTGGCGAATCGAAAGTCGCGACCCATGTATTCCATGTCGACATACAGCCAACCGCGGTCAAATGAGCGCGCCCCAAGCGGAGTCTGCAGGCTGGCCTGAGCCGTAAATCGGCCGGTGGTCAGGCTGTCCGGTGCAATGCCAATCCCGGAGTCGCCATTGACCAGGATGGCATCACGGTCCATCAGCGTGACATTGCAGTCAAAGGCTGGAAACTCACCCAGGCATTCCAGGGCTGGGTTGATCAGCGGGGCGGAGATGGAGGCGTTGTCTACCGTGCCAGCCACCAAGTAGTTGAGGCCTTCCGCCTCCAGCGCAGCCAAAAGGATCTCGAGGAAATCGTAATTTGGCAGCGCAGGACCACCATCGGATCGAACAGCAGTCCACTTGGTTACCTCTTGTAATCCGATGAGATCCGGCTTTTCATCAGCAATCGCCTGGGCTATCACCTGCGCCCGGCTGGGGAAGTCGGTCACGACGGAGGTGCCATAGATCGTGGCAACCGCGATGAGAAATTCCTCTGCGTTCTCAGCGTCGATTGCAGGTTGCAGACTTGAACCAAGGTAGAGGTTCTGCGTCATCACGGTGAGCCGCGCAGGTTCACCAGGCGCAGCCTGAGCTGGGGACACTGCAGCGGGAATCATGGTGGCAACGAGTCCCGCTGCAGCGATACCGGCTGCCCAGGAGCGACTTCGTGTGATCATCCGGCCACGCTAGCGCAACCGGTGAACTTGCGAAGGCGTATCACCTGATCACTTTCGCCACGCTCGCCACCCTGCCGGTCAATCAGGCATCAACGTTGGAGGGACAACCGGGCCCTATTTGGTGAAGTACTGCATGTACTCGCTGTAGGGGACCTGACCATTGTCAGACTCCTGAATTGCCGTCACCACTTCCTCGGGGATTGATGCCCAGTAGGCGGGGAAGAACCGAGCAGCCTCGGGATTCAAGAGGTAAACGAGAAGATAGTTGAGAATCCACATGGCGGGTGCGACCGGAACCCCCACTGTTGCCGCGCTGCCATCGGCCCTCTCGACATAGATCAACTGAGAAATTTCTGCGTCATCTTGTGACTGCGATGCATACCCAATCTCCCCTGCGTACGCGGAAGTGTACAACTCCTTCAGTGAGCCCTTGGCCTTATTGCTGCGCATCCAGGCGCCCATGTAGCCACACGGCACTCCCGCCGGAGGCGACTTTGCAAGGTCGGGGTTATCGCAGATCGCATCAGGTGCCAGCACCCAATTGATCTGTCGCACCGGGGAGCAGTCGGAGAATTTAGGTGACGACGGATCCGGGCAGTTGGCCGGGACCCTGAGCATGCCGTCCTTACTGACAATGAGGCCGTAACTGCCGAGATTCACGGTGACTTCCTCGCCATCAATGATGCGCGTATACGTACTGCCCGTGGTGTTGATGAGGTATTCCACGGACAGACGAGTGAGCTGGGCAGCCTTGCGAGCCTCTGCTTTCGTGTATCCGTCCGGCCTCCCCTTGCCGGAAATAAACTTCGCGTACTGCTTTTTGGTAAAAGCCTTGTCCTTGTCAAAACCGAAGATGCGGGCCAGACGATCGGCCTTCTTCTGCGACATTGGAGCATTGACCTGCCGCGCCCGGGTGGCCTCTGTGGGCGCATAGGGCTGGTATTTGACTACACCCGCATTTGTCTCGTTGAACCCCGTATCCGCAGGAGCAGGTGCTGCAGAGACACTCATCGCTCCACCCCCAAGAACAAGGGCTAGTGAGGCCACCGTGGCGATGAAGGCTTTCGCATTTACACCGGCAGCTTTGCGTAGAGGACTCATCAAAATTCCACCTTTTCGGGGATGGCCCTGCCGAAGCGGGGACGGAATTATTTCCGTCGTGACCATCCCAGGTGGCTACCGGCAGAGTCAAGGCCAACGTATGGCGCCCTACGGGTTTTACTCACCGCAATTTTTGACGATCCACAGAGCGGGACTTGCATTGTTTTCCGGTCCAAACGCGCCCACGTCAATAAGGGGTCAGTGAGCGCCATGCGCGTGGCGCCTGTCACCAGTGTGTTGCCGCCAAACCTCAACGCCAGAGGGCTCCGAGTTCGAACTTGGTCTCGGAACCCTCTGTACGTGACGCACTGTTACCTCATGTCAGCAAGATCCACGTGAGTGATGACATTGCATGCCCATCTACATTAGCTGTCGAGTGACGGTCGATTGGCCCGGAAAGTGACATCGCGCGACAGACCGCCCTATGGGGCCGCCTGGTCTGGGGGGCCAGGTCACCCTTACCGATCGTCGATCTGAGGTGAGCGGCTCTACGTCGTGTCTGGGGCTGGTCGGTTGCTCGCATCGTCTCGAGTTTGGATCGCGAGGTTCACGAGCCAAAGGGTGACGAAAAGGAGGTTCCCGAGGAGGCTTGTGTTTGGCCCGGACTCGATGACGACCACCCCCGTGGGCTGGATGCTGCCTTCTGGGGAGATCTTCACGTGCGACTGAATTTCTCTCTGTTTCGTCATGCCCAGTTGGGCCCAGGCTCGAGAATGAGCGGCACCGCTCAGACTTCGGTAACACCAAAGCAGGCTGGTGTCTCCGAACGGTATCTGCTGGAACAGCGTCGTCCAGGGCGGTTGAGTGGTCGCCGGGGCCTTGTTCTTGCCATTGAGGAGTCGTTGAGCCCGGCCGTTGAGGAGGAGTTCCCGGCGCACTGCATTGGCTGCTGCGATCTCGGAGGGCGAGTTGATGGACTCGGCAAAATTTTAGGCGATCGCTGGTGTCTTGCCACGCTGCCGCGAGCCCGGTTGCAGTGAGCCCACGTGGGGCGGCATCCTGCAAACACCACCAGCCGAGGGCAGCGCCCTCTGCGGCTTGTCGGCACAGGGTGAATCCGGCCAAAGAGGTTAGTCCCCCGCCCTTGATCACCATGAGTTGTAAGGCGTGGAGGGCGTCGGCCGCTCCCCCGATGCTGAGGTTGGCGTAGTCAAAGGCGGACCTGGCAAGTGGTGTCTCTCGTGCCCACTCTTCGATAGTTCCTGGTCGGGTCGGTTTGAGGGCTGACGCTGCCTCTATGTATGGCGTACTGGCACCCCTAGTGAATCGAAATCACTGGTCATCTCCCTGCGGATGTGCTTAGCATTGCCCATGATCAGCGCACGCCGCCTGGTGGGCGCGACAGCAATCGTCCTCCTGTTGGCCGCCTGCGGCGGTGGCTCCGATGGTGGCTCCACCGATGGTGGTGACACCCCCGGTCCGGCCCCCGACGCCGGCGTGCAGGTCGTAGCCACCGGTGCGTGGAACGACATCGACCTGGGCTCAGGCTCATGGGGTTGGGGTGTGCTGCTGGAAAACCCAGGTGCTGAGGCGATTCGTGTCGATATGGATGTCAATGCGCTGAACTCTGCCGGTGAGGTCGTCGATTCGATGACCGCGATGTGGACTGTCGTCGTCGCGGGATCCCAGGGGGGCATTTCCGGTGGATTCTTCGGTGTCCCCGAGGGCGAGCAGGTCAGCGAGATCGAGATCGCCAGCATCGAGACATCGCCCTCGGAATTCGGCTCATCGACGTTGGCGGTGGGCGGCGTCACGGTCGCTGATTCGGTGGTGACAGGGTCGGTGGCCAATGGCTCAGATCAAGCACTCGCCGGCGTATGGGTCACCGGTCTACAGGTTCAGTCAGGGTCGGTGGTCGGGGGCGGCGGAACGATGATCGATGTCCCATCGGGGGGCGCGACGGATTTCACGGTCAATCTCATCGGTTCCCTGACCGGTGACCTCATCGTGGTGGCGGCACCGCCCTATAACTGAGCGTTGGGTTACAGCTGAGCGAGCCAGTCGAAGGCCCGTTGCGCGCGAAGTTGCGGCGCCATCGGTTCGCAGTGCCAGTTCGCACCCTCGGCCGTGGTGAAGGGCACGAGCACCTTGTCGGCGTGGCTGACCAGGTCGAACAGTTGCTGTGATTGGCCGGGCCAGAACTGTTCGTCATCGGGGTTGCTGATCCACACGGGGCAGGTGATCTGTGCAGCCACTTCGGTCAGGTCATACCTCGACAACTCGTGCAGGATCGCCGCGATGCTCGAGGTGCCATAGGGCTCCATGCGCTTGGCCAGCGTGCGGGCAGCGAGGGGCACCTGCTCGATTCCCTGCGTGGCGTAGGCGTCGAAATCCGAATCGTCACCGGCATCAAGCAACTGCATCAACTCAGGTGGGAAGTGCGAGGTCCACGAGGTGCTGACCTGAACCACACCGGGGTCGACGATGATCGCGGCGAGCCGATGCTCGAATGCGGCCGCTCGCGGCACCCAGTAGCCGGCCTGACTGTTGCCCGAGAGCACGATCCGATCGGTATCGACGTCGGCGCGGGTGAGCAGGTAGTCGACGACGGGGGTGATGACCGCCTCCCAGTCGTGCCGGAAGAACAACCCGTCCTCATAGAGCGCATGACCCTGTCCTGGGCCGTCGAAGGCGAGGGCGTTCCACCCTCGCGCGACCGCGTCGATCGCGCCCATCTCGAGCATGTCGCTGATCGGACCGTCGGAACCGTTGTTGAGGATCACGGTGGGCCGTCGGCCGTCGCCCCCGGAGAAGAAGTACCCGTGAAGTGGAGTGTCCTCATACGGGATGGTGATCTTCTCAACCGGTGTGGACCAGCGCTGCATCGCGGCGTCGAAGCACTCGCGGTGCCAGCGCCAGGTGGCTAGCGAACGAGACGGGTCTGAAGTGGCGAGCACATAGAAGAATGCGGTGCCGGCGTAGTTCGCTGCCCGCAGAAAAGTATCGCGCGCGCTGACATCGTGTCCGGCGGCCGCTGCAGCATCGGCGATGCCGCACACTCGGTGGGCGGTGGCCATCCACTCGTCGAACCACGAGTCGCAGTCGCCGTCGGTGATGCGATCACAGGTGGCGAAGACCTCGCCTGTTTCGGCGAGGCGGTAGGGCGCACCGCCGAGGGTGATGAGTGCGAGGAATTCGAAACCTTCGTCGTCGAAGAATCGGTGCGACGTCATGACATCAACCTAGACGCAATGGCGAGGTGAGGTGTTAAGACGGTGGTGGTTCGGCGGGACCTGGTCGGGGGGGT